>NZ_CP032869.1:4662460-4973291 GCF_003576455.2 Mucilaginibacter celer | reverse complement strand
GGTTGCCTGCCAGGTCGCCGGTTGATTCGGGGTGAAGTTTTACTTTTACCTCCTTGCCCGCACGGTTAAAGGTGAGTTCAATTTCGCTGTCAACCTGCGGTTTGGTGAAATAGTAGTTGCGGTCCTGTTTTTCATCAACAGTTACGCCGTTTACCGCTTTCAGTATGTCGCCGGGCTTTACGTCAACGCCAGCTTTATCGGCATTACTGTGAATGGCTATGCTGCTCACTTTGTATGGCGCTTCGTTATCAAAAATTATCCCTGTTTCGATGGTGCGATAGGAAAGGGTTTTCTTTTCTTCGCTCCCGTTCGAGTAAAAGCCCTGGTGCGATGAGTTCAGTTCGCCCAGCATATCATTCAATAAAAGACGCAGATCCGACCGGTTGTTGATGTAGGGCACAAAAACCTTGTAGGTATCATGCACCTTTTGCCAGTCGGCACCGTGAAAGTTGCCGTCGTAGTAGTTTTCATCCAAACCGGCCCAGGTTTCATCAAACATCTGCGCAAACTCACCGGCCATGTTGCGGGTAAAACTTTCGTCAATGTTTATTTTATCAACTTTATTCGCATCAATGTTCAAAGTGTAAATATTGCCGCCTGCTACCAGGAAATACTTATCGCCGTTGCCAAAAATATCGAAGTTGCCAAAGTCGGCCCCGCCAACTTTTTCGGTTTTTGGCTCCTCAAAGTTTTCGAGCGTGGTGCGGTAAACCGCGCCTTTGCCTTCACTGTGGTTCGATGCGTAGTAAACCAGCGTTTTGTCGCCTTTTTGAATAACGTACGATCCCTGGGCCTGCCCAAACTCCGGGCTGATCCGCTCCAGGCGTTTCATCAACTCGTCGGTATCTATCGTAATCTCGGCAGGGGCTTTCGGCGTAGGCTGCTCAGATAGCGGTTTCTTTTTGTTGGATGCCTTTTTTTCTTTTTCTTTCGATTTGTTTTTATCGTCGTCTTTTTTCTCTTCTTTAAACAAAGCAGTGAATTTATCCATCCTGAATGGTTCGTCATATTTTTGAAGCGGCATACGGTAAACATGCGCGTCTTTCGAGCCATAAGGGTATTCGGGCTGTGTGCGCGACGATGTAAAGTAAATATACTTCCCATCCGGCGACCAAAATGGTGCCGCCTCAGTAACGCCGCTGTTGGTAAGGTTAATGATGTTGCCGGTTTTTAACTCGTAAACAAAAACATCCATTTCAAAATTGCGGTAAGCATTGTATACCACATACTCGCCATTGGGCGAAAATCTTGGTTGCGGATTATAAAAGCCCCAAAACTCATCTGTAACAATTGTTTTTGAAGTGAGGGTTTTCAGATCCATCAACTTCAGTTCGTTGCGGCCGCTCAGGTAAATAGCTTTTGAGCGGTCTTTATTCATATCCAACTGGCGGTCACTGCCCTTATCAGATGTAAGCTGCTTTTCTTGGCCCGTACCATCGGCCGCTATGGTGTACCAATTAGGGAAACCGCCCAATGTTTGGCCAAACAACAGGGTTTTGTTGTCGGCCATCCACTCGACCTCGGTAACACGCTCGCTGGTATTACGTTCCAGTTTTTTAATAAATTTACCTTCCGCGTCGCTTACAAACAGTTCGCCCCGCGATATAAAAGCCAGTTTTTTACCGTCGGGCGAAACCGCAGCCCCGCTAATTTTTCCGCCAACATCAAATGACTGTTCTTTAGGCAATACATTATTGCGAAACAGGTTTAAACTCAGTTTTTGTGTTTGTTTGGATGCCACATCGTACACAAACAGCTGGTAATCTTTTTCAAAAACAGCCTTGCTGCCGTCGGCACTTACCTGCGGGCGTTTAATGGACGTTGGGAATTGGGTTAAAGCGGTTTTCTTTCCGTCGATAAAAGTGTAGAGGTTATATTCTTCATTGCCTTCGTCGGATACGAAATAGATGTTTCCTTTTTTATCGATGGTGGTCCAGAAATCTTTGCCCAGCCAGTCGGTGTATTTTTTGTAGGCTTTTGTTTTGGGATTGTAAGATTGGATATCCGGGTTATAAGCGCCTTTGTAATGTTTACGGTTGGAGAAGAAATTGCTTTCCCAGGTATTGCTGAAAAACAACTCGCCGGTTTGCGGATGCTCTACCACGCCATGAATGGTATTGAAGTAATGCCCGAATAAGCGCACAGGCGTACCGCCCGTAGCCGGTACTTTATACTCGCTGAACCCATTATACCGGCCCGAGTAAAAATAAATGGATTTTGAATCCCAACTCCACGAATCCACATTATCGCCTGCATCATTGTAGGTGATCTGCTTGATATCGCCACCGGCCAGCGGCATCACGTATACATCGTTATTACCGAACTGGTTGGATGAAAAAGCCAGCCACTGCCCATCCGGCGATACCCGCGGACTGGTCTCCTCGCCCTGCATGGCGGTTAGTCGGGTGGCCGACGGGTTGTTAATATCTGCCTTCCAAAGGTCGCCTTCATAGCTGAAAATTACTGTTTTGCCGTCGGGCGTAAGGGTTGGGTTTGAGGTGAAATAGCTTGTGGTGGTTTGGGCATTAACGCCTGTTTGCCAAAAAGCGGCTGCAAACAGCGCGAGGTATCGTTTTTTCATCTGGTTTAAGTATTACGAATAAATGTATTTTTGAGCCATGTTAAAAGTAGTGCATTTAAACACTTATGACGGTAATGGCGGAGCGGGCAGGGCATGCATGCGCCTTAACCGGGCATTAATAAGCCAAAATATAGATTCTAAAATTATTGTGCATTATAAATTTGGTAATAATGCCGAAATCAAAACTTTTAACCGTGGTATCATCCAAAAATCGTACACAGCAGCAACTATTATTTTTGAACGGATACTGGCCAAAAGGTTGTTAAAACCCGATAGCCGTACACCCTTTTCCTTTACCTGGTTTGGGCGCTCGGTTATTAAACACCCCGATGTTAAGGCTGCCGATATCATTCACCTGCACTGGATAAACCATGGTTTTTTGGATCCTAAGCATATTGCCGAAATTAAAAAATTGGGCAAACCCGTGGTATGGACTTTTCATGATAGCAACGCTTTTACCGGCGGCTGCCACGTGCGTTATACCTGCACCAACTATCAGCAGGAATGTGGCAACTGCCCGCTGCTCATTAATCCCGGCGATGATGACATTTCACACCGCATCTGGCAGCAAAAAAACAAGGCATACCAACAGCTTGATTTTGAAGTGGTAGCCCCGAGCACCTGGATGCAGGGATCGGTACAGGCCAGCAGCCTGATGAAGGGTAAAGCCATCAGCCAGATTCCCAACACACTCGAAACGGATATTTTTAAGCCTATTGATAAAACGAAAGCCAAAAAGCAAGCAGGCCTGCCAACCAATAAATTTATTTTTTTGAGCGGATTTATGCCCTCGCGCAAAGATCTGCACAAAGGCACCCAATACCTGCTGGAAAGTATGGAGCTGCTTAAACAGCGTTTAGGTGTGGATGCTGATAAAATCGAACTGGTTGTATTCGGCAACCGCGGTACCGAAACTGTGCCCGATTTTCCATTTAAAACCAGTTTTTTAGGTACTATTAATAACGATGAAAAGCTGGCCCTCCATTATGCCGCGGCCGATGCTTTTTTGATACCATCACTGGAGGATAATCTTCCTTACACCGTGATGGAAAGTTTAAGTTGCGGTACCCCGGTTATCGCTTTTACAACAGGAGGTATCCCCAATATGGTGCAGCATGAGCATAACGGCTACCTGGCCGCTTACCGCTCATCCGAAAGTTTTGCCGATGGTATGGAGTGGATTATCAAACATCCCGAAAAAGAAAAACTGAACCAACAGGCAAGGCAAACCATTATGGAGCGTTTTTCGGAAGAGGTGATTGCCAAACAGCATATTGAAGTTTATAACCGATTACTAAACAAGGGAGGTGCTCATGTTTAACCCCCGTTTAAGCGTGATTACTATTGTGTACAATAACGTGCGCGATATTGAACGCACTATGCTTTCGGTACTTAACCAAACTTACACCAATATTGAGTATGTTGTTGTAGATGGTTTATCCAACGATGGTACTTTTCAGATTATTGAAAAATATAAAGATCGCATCGCCAAACTCATCAGCGAAAAAGATGAAGGCATTTACGATGCCATGAACAAAGGTTTGGCTTTAGCCACCGGCGATTATGTGATCTTCATGAATTCGGGCGATGAGTTTTATGACAGCGAAACCGTAGCCGCTGTTTTTGCCTCGGCAGATGATGCCGATATTTACTACGGCGAAACAGAAATGATAGCCGACGATGGTACCAGCTTAGGCCAGCGCCGCCATAAAGCCCCGGCAAAGTTTACCTGGCGTGGTTTTAAATATGGGATGAGTATCAGTCACCAGGCTATCTATATGAAGCGTTTGTTAGTCGAGCCTTATGACAGGAGGTACGCACTCAGTTCAGATATCGACTGGATTATCCGCGCAGCTAAAAAAGCTAAAAAGATAGTTAACGTAAACCGCTACGTAGCCAAATACCTGGTAGGGGGGATGTCGAAGAAAAAGCACCGCCAGAGTTTGATGGAACGCTTTGATATTATGAAGCGGAACTACGGGTTATTGCCTACTGTTTTCAATCATTTTGTTATCGCCTTTAATTTGGGTTGGTATTGGTTAAAGAATAGAAGGACGAATGATTAACCGAAACTATTATAAAAAATGTCATTTCGATAGAGCCGGGGAGGGAAAGAGCGCCGGAGCGAAAGAGAAATCTTGTACGCCCGACTAAACCACTATGCATGCTTTAAAGCAGGACGTATAAGATTTCTCCTCACGCTACACTCAAATCCCTCCCACTCTTCGTCGAAATGACAATTGGTTTTTAGTCAACTGAATTGTTGGATATAAAAAAAGCGATGAGCCTAAACCCATCGCTTTTCCTTTTTAATATATAAAGCTTAAGCTTTTTTAGCCGCCGGCTTTGCCGCCGGAGTTTTCTTTTTGTTTTCGGTATAAGCTGCGCCGCCTAATGCAAGCACCAGCAGTATCGAACCGGCTAACGAGATATTTTCGCCGGTGTAGTAGGAAGCCGGGTGGAAAATGAACTCAATTTTGTGGTTACCTACCGGAATCTGCGCGGCACGTAGCAGGTAATCGGCACGGAAGTACGGTTTCTCTACACCATCAATCAGCATTTTCCAGCCTTTGTTGTAGTATACTTCTGAAAATACCGCTACCTGCGCCGAGGTTGATCCGCTTTGGTAGATCATATGATCGGGCGAATAGCTTGTTAACTCGATTTTACCGTTCGGATCGGTACCGGCAAATTGTTTCTCGTCAATAACGTTTTTGTATTGCTTATCAACTATAGCCTCATCTTTTGGCGAGAAGCTGCTGATTGCTTGCATCTCCTGGTCGGCGTTGTCGGCATATTTAATGCTTTTTACAAACCACGCATGGCCGCAGGCGGTTTGGTTTACCTGCATGCCCAGGTTTTGGGTTTTAGGATCGGCCGAGATCACATATTTTACGTTCATCATATCCAGCACATCCTGGTTAACAGCTTTGCTTAGTTGGTTATCTACCAGTTCTTCCCAGCGTTTTAACCTTGCGGCCGAGTATCCGCCGAAAGATTTATAAAAGAACGGTGTAAAACCATCGCCCTTAGGTGATTGGGTAACGTCAAATACGCGGAAGTCCGGATCTTTATCCTTCATGATGAACTGGTCAACCTCGCGCGGCTCGGGTGCCTGGTTACTTTGTTTTGGCGTAAAGCTGTCGGTGTTCAGGTAACGCTTGTCAATCATCCAAAAGTCAACCAAAACCAGGGCTAAAATACCTAAGGACAGCATGGTAGGGTTGATCTTCTTTTTAAGGAATGCCCAGCCTAATCCAAACGCTATGGCTATAAAGATAAGCGAACGTACTGCATCGGCCTGTGCTACCGATTCTCTGTCGGCCCTTAAGCCGCTGGTGATGGCTTGGCCATCGGCTTTAAGTGCCTGGCTTATCTGACTGATAACGCCGGCAGTTTGTTCGCTAACACTGAATGATAACAGCAACGAAGGAACTACAGCTACAATAAGTGTGATACCACCGGTAATATAAAAAGCGATCTTTAGTTTTTTAAACAAACTTTCCTTGTCTTCGCTTATAATCGCCTCGTTAACGGCCAATACAGCAAGGATAGGGAAACAGAAGCCTGCAACCGCCAGTATCGATTCAACCGCGCGGAACTTATTGTAAAGCGGAAAGTAGTTGAAAAATAAATCGGAAAGGTAAGGCCAGTTGCGGCCGAAAGATAACAGCATGGTTAAAACAACCGCGCCAAGCAACCACCATTTAATACGGTTTTTAACAATCATTAAACCCCATACAAACAGCAAACAAATTACAGCGCCGAAATAAAACGGACCTTCGGTAAATGGCTTGTTACCCCAGTAAAGCGGCAGGTACCTTGCCGAAATTTCCGTAACCTGGTTAGGGTCGGCACCGCTGGCACCAAGGGCTTTAATTACATGCGAATCCGGATCGACAGAACCCTGTGCGCCGCCGCCGTAAGCGTTCGGGATGAGGAAGGTGATACATTCGCCTACGCCCTGGCTCCATTCGTAAGCGTAATCTTTAGCAAGGCCGTTATTGGGCTCTGAAGTTTGTCGGGTAAGGTTTGATTTACCTCGGATGGTTTCGTTGCCATAATCGGCAGTGCTCCACAAAATAGAGGCGTTTACTGCTACAGCTAACAAAACCGCAGCTGCAATGTATCCAACAGATTTTATAAATGTGTTTAATGTTTTGTTTTTGATGGCATGATACAGTTCGATACCCAGCATAATTAATAAAGCCAGCATCAGGTAATAGGTCATCTGTACGTGGTTGGCCCTGATTTCCATCGCCAGAAACAAGGCGGTAACCGAAAAGCCTAATAAGTGCCTGCCGCGCAGGGTTAAGATAATGCCGGCCAATATGGGCCCGAAAAAGGCGATTGCGAAGGCCTGGTTGGAGTGCCCCGCCACCAGCAGGATGATATTATATGTTGAAAAAGTGAACGCCACCGCGCCGGCAGCTGCCAGCCATGGGTTAACTTTTAATACAATAAATAAAAAGTAAGTACCCAGTAAAAACAGTAATACCGTGCCTACGGGTGCCGGAAAAGTTAGGTTAATAGCATTAACAATATGGCTGGTTAAGTTTGCCTTATAAGGTGCCCAAACCTGGTAGGTAGGCATACCCCCGTAAATCTGGTTGGTCCAGAGGATGGTGGTATCTTTGGCTTTGTAGTCGTTAATTTCTTTTTGGGTTGATTGCGCCCTTGTAACGTCGTTTTGCCCTAAAGTTTTACCCTGAAAAGCCGGGGTTAAATAGATAAAGCAGATCACTAAAAAAATTGCAGCTATGGCAAAGTGTATGCCGTTACGCTTGAACCAGTTATTCATTTAAATTTTTTGAAATGGATAATATATTCCCCAAAAATAGAAAATACAATGAGAATAGGAATTATAAGTTTTGTTAAGGAATGTTAGCAGTGCTGCGCGTAACGCAAAACAAAATACAGACCAAGCATTACCACAAGGCTCAGTACATAGGCTATAATCTGGGGCTTCTCGTACTCTTCGCGGTATTTGCGGATGGTGAAGTAGTTATAAACGGCCAACACAGCCAATACCACCCAAAAAAAGTTTTTAATCCCGGCGCACGACGTAAGCATTTGGGTAGCCAGGCCAAATACTATAAAGTTGGTAATAATAAGGGTTACCGAAGCGGGCGTATTGTTGTGATTATGCCGCCTGTTAAATACCGGGTTGGTGTTCATATTTGCTGATAGGTTTATTTTACTTCTTCATAATCAACAAACTCGCCTTCACTATCGGGCACGCTGCCTTTTTTAGGTTGCGGTACATGATCAATCCGGAGTTTACCATCCGGTTTAGGGCCCTGGCTATAGTTTTGCTGTTGTTGTTGGTATTGTTGTTGTGCCTTGTTCACCAAACCTTCAAACAAAACCGGCAGCAGATGACGCACTAAACTGCGAATGATGTAAAGGATACAAATGGATATGAGGAGAAAACGAATAAGAATCATGCTGTCATATTTTAAAGCTTACAAATATAAGTATATAACGAATATTTTGTTTGATTATGATTTTGAGTGTAGATGTGCGGATTTTTGATGTGCAAATGTGCAGATGATTGAAAAATCAAGGTTCAAATCATCTGCACATCTGAAATCTGCACATCAAAAAATCTAAAATTTCTCCTCCATAGTCTTCTCCAAAGCAAACATCTCATCACGTAACTTGGCGGCCAGTAGGAAATCCATATTCTTGGCGGCGGCAAGCATTTCTTTTTTGGTGTTTTCTATCGATTTTTTCAGGTCGGCCTTGGTCATGTATTGTACAATTGGATCGGCGGCGAGGGTAACGGTATCCATTTCAACGTAAGCCTGCTGTACGCCGCCTTTAAAATCAACCACCGATGTTTGCTCCATAATTTCCTCGCGCGATTTGCCTACTGTGAGCGGCGTAATGCCATGTTCGGTGTTATAAGCAATCTGAATTTCGCGGCGCCGGTTGGTTTCGTCCATCGTTATCTGCATCGAATCGGTAATAGTATCGGCATACATAATTACCCGGCCACGATCATTACGGGCCGCGCGACCAATAGTCTGGATCAGCGAACGCTCCGACCTCAGGAAACCTTCCTTATCGGCATCCAAAATTGCAACCAACGAAACTTCGGGTAAATCCAAACCCTCACGCAACAGGTTGATACCAATTAACACATCAAACTCGCCAAGGCGCAAGCCTCGCAAGATCTCCACACGTTGCAGGGTTTTAACTTCCGAGTGGATATAGCGGCACTTAATGCCCAGCCTGTCCATGTATTTGGCCAGTTCTTCGGCCATGCGTTTGGTGAGGGTGGTTACCAGTACCCGATCGCCTTGTTTAATGGTTTTGTCAACCTCTTCAAGCAAATCATCCACCTGGTTTATTACCGGGCGCACATCAATAACCGGATCGAGCAAACCTGTCGGCCTGATCACTTGCTCAACCACCACACCACCCGATTTTTCCAATTCAAAATCGCCGGGAGTGGCGCTCACATAAATGGTTTGCGGTGCCAGGTTTTCAAACTCCTGGAAATTGAGCGGGCGGTTATCCAGCGCGGCAGGCAACCTGAAACCATAATCAACCAGCGAAATTTTGCGCGAACGGTCGCCTCCATACATCGCCCTGATCTGCGGTACGGTTACGTGGCTTTCGTCAATCACCATCAGGTAATCCTGGGGGAAATAATCCAACAAACAGAATGGTCGCGCGCCGGGCTTACGGCCGTCAAAAAAGCGGGAGTAGTTCTCAATTCCCGAGCAGTAGCCCAGCTCGCGGATCATCTCCAGGTCGTAATTAACCCTTTCTTCCAGTCGCTTGGCTTCTAAAAACCGGCCGTCATCAATAAATTGTTTTTTGCGGGTTTCCAGCTCTTCCTGTATGGCCCAGATGGATTGCAGGAAACGCTCGCGCGGGGCCACATACAGGTTGGCGGGGTAAACCACCATGTGTGTCATTTTTTCGAGGGTTTTGCCGGTGCCGATGTCAAAAGTGCTGAGCTCTTCAATATCATCGCCAAAAAAAGAAATGCGATAGGCATAATCCAGGTAGGCCGGGAAAATATCCACCGTATCTCCTTTTACCCTGAAAGTACCGCGCTTAAAATCGGCCGTGGTACGGGCATATAAAATCTCAACCAATCTATGTAAAAAAGCATTGCGGCTGATGCGCGTCCCTACAGCAAACTTGAAAACGGAATCGGCAAAATCGTCCGGGTTACCCATACCGTAAATGCAGGATATGGATGATACCACGATCACATCCCGCCTGCCCGACATGAGTGACGAGGTAGTGCGGAGACGCAGTTTTTCAATTTCCTCATTTATCTGCAGGTCTTTTTCAATGTAAGTATTGGTAGTAGGGATAAATGCCTCGGGCTGATAGTAATCGTAATACGATACAAAGTAGTTTACCGCATTCTCGGGGAAAAACTGCTTAAACTCGCCATAAAGCTGCGCCGCAAGTGTTTTGTTGTGGCTTAATATCAATGTAGGCTTTTGCGTTTGCTCAATAATATTGGCAACCGTAAAAGTTTTTCCCGATCCGGTAACGCCCAACAGGGTTTGATACGGATCGCCGTTGTTTACACCTTCAACCAGCTGGCGGATAGCCTCGGGCTGATCGCCGGTGGGTTTATATTGTGATGTTAATTTAAAATCCATGTTGTTATGTAAAAATACAAATTATCTGCCAATAGGGTTTGTTGGGCAAAATAAGTACATGGTAATGACAACTGTATGTCAGTATTGTTGTGCCCTTATTTCAGGTTGAAGTAAAACAGGGCGAAGAACGCTTTACGTTCTTAAATTATATTTCGGTTTTTATCCGTTGGGCGCGGTCAAAAAAGCTTTGCTGTTTTATTTTCTCTTCGGCTTCGGTAATGGCTTTCATCAGGTTGTTTTGCGTATCGGTAAGTTCGGCTGCAGCAGCCTTCATAATTCCCCAAACGGGTTTCATGCGCTCAATAAGTTCCTGCCCCTTTGTGGTTAGCATGATCAGGCGCTTACGCTCGTCGGTCTTATCTTTTTTTGACCGGATCAGCTTTTCCTTCTCCAGTTCTTTTAGCAGGCTTATGGTTGATGGGTGGGTGTAACCAATCTCGGCGGCAATTTCAACAACGCTTAAAACCGGCTTAAAATGCAGCGTATAAATAACCGGGAACCATTTGGGTTCAAACTCAATATTGTTGGCCTTGTATATCAGTACGCCATCCTTGCGCAACTGCTCGGCAAGGCGCTGAAGCCTTGTCGAAATTGCCAAAATTCCCGATTCATCAATAACATTCATTATGCCGCTTTTAGTTGCTCAAATGTAGTTCATAAAAAATATTATCTGCCGGCATTAACGGGAATGATTGCGGCAAATGCTGTTTTTCAATTCGCGTAAAACCATTTTTTTCGTAAAAACGATGGGCTGCTTTCAATACTTCAACCGTACCTAAGTAAATAGCATTGATATTATTTTGCCGGCAGTAATCAATTAGGTTATCGAGCAATAACTGCGCAATGCCCAGCTCCTTGCCACGATACTCTTTACGTACAAACATTTTGCGTAGTGCTCCTGCATTATCGCTTATGCCAATAAGTGCGATAGTACCCACAAGCTGTTTGTTGTATGTTGCTCCCCAAAAATTGCCGCCGGTTTGGTGATAATTTGTTTCGATATCCAGCAAATCAGGCTGGCCTTCGAGGGTAACGGGTACATTAAACTCAATTTGCTGAATGGGTAAAATTATATCGATGATCTGGTTGCAATAGCTGTTATTGAGCTCGGTTATTACGGGTAACGTATTCATGTTTCAATATTTATGTACAAATCTACGTAGTTAACTACATATATTCCAAATCCTGTTTTCGTGGCAATAACAGTATGACATTTAATCAACAAATAGTGATGCTATTGCTTAAAAAACATTTAATTTTAAACATGATTTTCGTTCTCAATAAAACCGATACCATAGCCAACCAGTTTTTGGCCGAGCTGCGCGATGCCGTTATACAGCAGGATAAGGCGCGTTTTAAGCGCAACCAGGAAAAACTGGGTGGTATACTGGCTTACGAGTTAAGCAAAACACTACAATACGAAACCAAAGAAATTGCTACTCCACTGGGCACGGCAAGCATTAATATGCCTGCCGATGAGCCGGTAATAGGCGTTGTTTTAAGGGCAGGGCTGCCGTTTCACCAGGGGTTTTTGAACTTTTTCGACAGGTCATCCTCTGCTTTCATCACCGCTTACCGCAAGGTGAAACGCAATGCCAGCTTCGTTATCCAGGTTGATCATATCTCCAGCCCCAATCTTGATGATCAGGTTTTTATTTTGTGCGACACCATGCTGGCCACCGGGCAAAGCGTTGTACAGGTTTGTAAAGAACTGATGGCGCAATACAATATCAAAGAGCTGCACGTGGCCGCCGTTATTGCCAGTACCGAAGGTGTAGCCCACGTACGCGCCAATCTGCCTAAAGCGAAACTTTGGATTTGTGCTGTTGATGATGAGATGACCAGTAAGGCGTATATAGTGCCCGGCTTGGGTGATGCGGGGGATCTGGCTTTTGGGGAGAAGGCGTGAGGGAGATTTCGGATTTCGGATGTTCGATTTCGGATTTATGTGATTGAGAATTTTTAATTTTGGACTTCAGTTTTTAAATCAGTAAATAAAAATCCGAAATCGAACATCCGAAATCGAACATCCGAAATAAAAAATGTCAAAATCCGAAATCGAACATCCGAAATCCGAAATAAAATATAAACACATCTTCTTCGATCTCGACCATACCATCTGGGATTTTGATAAAAATGCCGAGGAGGCACTGCACGAACTTTACCTGATCCATCAGCTTAAAGAGATTGGCTTACATTCGGCCGAGTTATTTATCGAAACTTATACCCGCAATAATCACCGCCTTTGGGCACAATACCATATAGGCGAGATAACTAAAGATGAACTTCGCGATGCCCGCTTTAAATCAACCTTTACAGACCTTGGCCTGCACCCTGATCTGGTTCCGCTTGATTTTGAGGACGCCTACGTGCAACTTTGCCCTACCAAAACCAACCTTTTCCCACACGCGCACGAAACGCTGGAGTACCTGCAATCCAAATATACGCTGCACCTCATCTCCAACGGTTTTAAAGATTCAACCCGTACAAAAATTGCCGGTTCTGATCTGGCTAAATATTTTCAGCACATCATCATTTCTGAAGATGTGGGTGTTAATAAACCCGATAAAGCCATATTTCAGCATGCGCTTGATCTGGCCGGGGCTTTAAAGGAGGAGAGTGTGATGATAGGGGATAGCATTGAGGCGGATATCCGCGGGGCTTTGAATTTTGGTATGGATGCTATTTATTTTAATCCTTTTAATGCCGATAAGCCTGAAGATGTGCCGGTGCAGATAACTCATTTAAAAGAGTTGACCGTAATGTTATAAAAGAATATCATAATAGCCGTTTTTAAATATAAATACTCTTATCGGCATAGCCATCGGATCATTTACGTCATCAGTGGTATAAAAGCCAATGCCATATTTGTACGACGTTATCTCGGCGTAAGAAATAACAACATCCAAATCTAAATCGGTAAATAATTGTATAAGTTTATTGAAGGGCGTTTTTAGGAGATTAATGTCATGAAAAAAAATATCGCCCTCAAAAAAATCAAAAGCATTTACCCCGTCGTTTTTGTCGTAAAAAACAGTTAGGCCAAGATCAATAAAATAGTCATAACGTTCCGAAATCTTTCCAAAGCTTTTTACGCCGGCTTCAAAACGCACATTGAGTTTTTTCCTGATGGTTTGTCTGCTATCACTAAACAATAATTCACCAACCGATTTATATGGTTCGATACGCATAAAACTAATATAGCTATATCGTGCGTTATAGCAAATGCGTAAAAGCGTTAACTTTACTTTATATGAACATCGCCAAAGAACGAAAAGCCATCGATGCTGCCCTCGACGAATACCGCCGCTGGTTAGATCTGATCCCCGACGAACAGTTTGATATAACCCCGGCCGACGGCAGCTGGAGCTACGCCGAGGTTTACAGCCATATTATGCAGGCAACCCTGGGCTCATCTATAGCATTGGAGCGTTGTACACACGGCAATTGCGAACCAAACAAAAAAGGCTTGACTTTGGCCGGTCGTTTTGTAATGTTTTTTGGCGCTTTGCCGCCGGCGAAAGTTAAAGTACCCGCCGAAGTGAATGCTAAGGTAGCTGTAAACAAGATCAGTAAGGAAGATGCCAAAAACCTCATTATCAAATGCCGCCGCCGGATGGATACCACAATGCCGCTTATCAAGGCATCGCTTCCCATCAATAAATACAAACACCCCCGTTTGGGAATGCTTAACGCCAGGCAATGGTTTAAGTTTATCAGGGTGCATTTGCAGCATCATTTAAACCAGTTGGAGCGTATCGAAAATAAATTTACAAAGGCAAAGTAACCTTTTATATTTAATGAAGTCTTAACAGTAGCATAATGTTATATTTCAGACCTTTGTAAAAATCTTTGTAATGAATTTTGAGTACGCATATCTGTTAGTTATCGGGCTTTTAATCCTGGTAGGCTGCTTTTACGCAAGCCCGTATGAGTTGACCGTTAACGAAGATGAGGACGACGAGTAATCGGCGTTGTTTTAATTTAAATATGTTGTTTTCCGGCATAACCTGCCGGCCTGTAAAATAGCCCCTCATAATTAATGGCAAAACGCGAAGTTGATATTGCTGTAATATCCGATGTACACCTTGGTACCTACGGTTGTCACGCAAAAGAACTGCTTAAGTATTTAAAAAGCATTAAACCCAAAATTCTGATCCTTAACGGCGATATCATCGATATCTGGCAATTCAGTAAATCATACTGGCCCGAAGAACATACCAAGGTGCTCCGCCGCATCCTCAAATTTGTTACCGATGGCGTACCGGTGTATTATTTAACCGGCAACCACGATGAAATGCTGCGCAAGTTTACCGATTTTAATATGGGCACCTTCCAGCTGCTTGATAAGCTGGTGCTGGAGGTTGACGGCAAACGCGCCTGGATTTTTCATGGCGATGTGTTTGACGTTACCATGCAGTACTCCAAATGGCTGGCCAAATTAGGCGCCGTTGGTTATGATACGCTGATTTGGATAAACAGCGTAGTTAATTGGGTGCTTACTGCCATGGGCAGACAAAAGATGAGTTTTTCGCAAAAAGTGAAAGCCCGTTTTAAAGAAGCCGTGAAATTCATTAACCAGTTTGAACAAACCGCGGCCGACCTGGCTGTGGATAAGCAATACGCCTACGTAATTTGCGGCCACATCCATCATGCCGAAATCAGGGAGATCACCTCAACCCAAAATACAGGCTCGGTAATGTACCTTAACTCGGGCGATTGGGTGGAGAGCCTCAGCGCGCTTGAATACAACGATGGCTACTGGACGATATTTAAATATCATCCCGACGATTTTAATACCGATGTTGATGAGGATGATAAAACCGATTCGGAAGATTTGAATGCCATGCTGGATGTGAAAAATTTATTGGAGCGTTTTAAACAGGATCCTGATTAATTACTTCCCGGTAACATTTTCTTTGCTAAATTAAGCCCTTGAATTTTTTGAGTTGGTAGCGGCCCTTTGTTTTTATGCCGATACGCTCATGCATCACCTTTTTTTGAACTATATTTTTAATGAAGATACTGTTTGGCATCCAGGGAACAGGTAACGGACACATTAGCCGGGCACGCGAAATTGTCCCCCTGCTGCAGCAATACGGCGAGGTTGATTTGCTGGTAAGCGGTACCGAAGCCGAAGTTTCCTTATCGCAACCGCTTAAATACCGCTTTCATGGCGTAAGTTTTGTATTTGGCACCAATGGCGGTGTTGATAACTGGGCTACCTGGAAAATTATGAACCTGCGCCAGTTTCAGCGCGATTTACGCAGCCTGCCCCTAAAGCAGTACGATCTGATCATCAACGATTTTGAGCCAGTTAGCGCCTGGGCCTGTAAGCTGCGGGGCATACCATCGGTTTCATTAAGTCACCAATGCTCTTTTGTATCGCCCAATACACCACGGCCAGAAAAAAAGGATCCTTTTGCACAATGGCTGCTCAAAAATTATTCGCCAACTACCTACCACGTAGGTTTTCATTTTGAACGTTACGACAGCTTTATCAATACCCCAGTTATCCGCAGCGAAATAAGGCACATGGAAACCAGCAACACGGGCCATTATACCGTTTACCTGCCGGCTTATGATGATAAAACGCTGTTAAAATATTTAAGCACTGCTAAAGATGTTAAATGGCAGGTGTTTTCAAAACGGCAAAAACAGGCCTATCAATCAGGCAATGTCGAGATCTTCCCGGTAAATAACGAGGCATTTAATAAAAGTCTGGCCAGTTGCGAGGGCCTGCTTACCGGCGGCGGTTTTGAAGGCCCGGCCGAAGCGCTTTTTCTGCAAAAAAAGGTAATGATGATCCCCATGAAAGGCCAGTACGAACAACAATGCAATGCGCTCTCGGCCTCAAAGCTGGGTGTACCGGTTGTAAAAGAGATTGATGAACAATTCCCTGCTCATCTTAACAACTGGATTAATGATGATAAAAAGATCATTGTCGATTTTCCGGATGAGACCGCGCAGATAGTGGATAGGATGGTGAAGCAGTACGCTAAGATTGTCTGAATCAGAATTTACAGAATTTTAGAATTTTCAGAATTAATGGATTTGCTATTCTGTTAATTCTAAAATTCTGTAAATTCTGATTCAGACGATGTTTACTATTCTGTAAATTCTGATTCAGACAATTTTTTCTGCTAATTTTACAGCCGCTTGTTATGATCAATCTTTTCAGAAATTATACGCCTTTAAATATATTTTGGCTGGCTGTTTTGCTGTTCGCTTTGCGTATAGGCTACCTGGTGCAGGTGCCCGAAAAGCTGGAATTTTTATTTGTTGAGCCCTTTGCACGCCTGTTGGTACCGGTACAATATGAATACGCCTTTTCGCCGGCGCTTAATGTGGTGTTGGCTGCTGTGCTGGTATTTGCACAGGCATTACTCATTAATTCGTTAATAAATCATCACAACCTGCTGGGCAAGCCCACTTTTTTACCGGCGCTGATGTACGTGACCCTTTCGGGTTTGTTTACGCCGTTTTTAACGCTGAGTGCTCCGCTTATCTGTAATTTTTTGCTGATCTGGATGCTGTTTAAGCTCATCAATCTTTATAAAAGCGACGATGCCAAATCAACGGTTTATGATCTGGGTTTGATTGTAGCGGTTGGCTCGCTTATTTATTTCCCCTTCATCTACCTGTTTTTATCCATTTGGATAGCGCTCATCATTTTCAGGGCCTTTTACTGGCGCGAATGGCTGATAGCCGTGCTTGGCTATGCTACCGTGTTTTTCTTTTTGGCGGTTATTTATTATTTAAATGATATGCTGCCGCGCTTTACAGGCATCTGGCTGCCCCTTGGAAAAAAATTTCCCGATCATATCAGCATCACCTCGTACACCTACCTGTTGCTGATCCCGGTTATCATTATTTTGGTGCTTTGCTTTTTTAAGCTGCAGCAAAATTTCTTTAAAAGTTATATCCAAACCCGTAAAACTTTCCAGTTGCTGTTTTTTATTTTCCTGATAACGGCCCTTTCATTTTACCTCAACCCCGAATTCAGGCTGAGTCATTTTTTGTTGTGTACGATACCGGCAGCCGTGTTTTTTGCCTATTATTTTTTGTACGCAAGCAGGCGCTGGTTTTACGAAACGTTGTATTTGCTGTTGTTTATCAGCATCATTTACTTCCAGTTTAACAAATTTTAACTTTTAAATTCGTCCTTATTTAGGCGGTTATGTTAGTTTTGTAACGTGAAACTATTTTTTATGTTAAGGTAGTTTCATTCCACTTTTTAAAAATAATTTCTGATGAAGTTTGGAGTAGTAATATTTCCCGGGTCTAATTGCGATGAGGATATCATCTATGTATTGGAAAAAGTAATGGGTCAGCAGGTTGTGCGGTTATGGCATAAAGACCATGATTTGCAAGGTGTTGACTTTGTTGTTTTACCCGGCGGATTTTCATTTGGCGATTACCTGCGTTCGGGTGCTATTTCCCGTTTTTCGCCTATTATGCAGGAAGTGATCCAGTTTGCGGCCAAAGGCGGCTATGTAATGGGCATATGCAATGGTTTCCAGATTCTTACCGAAGCAGGTTTATTGCCGGGCGCATTGCTGCATAACACCAACCGCAAATTTATTTGCCGCAATATCTACTTAAAGCCTCAAACGTCACAATCATTGCTTACCGCCCAGCTTGATCCGCAGCAGCCGTTGCGTATTCCTATTGCACATGGCGAGGGTAATTATTTTGCCGATGCTGATGTTATTAAAGCGCTTAACGATAACGACCAGGTAATGTTCAGGTATTGCGATGAAGCAGGAAATATTACTGCCGATGCCAACCCTAACGGTTCGTTAGAAAATATTGCCGGTGTTACCAACCTAACCCGCAACGTATTCGGCCTGATGCCGCACCCTGAGCGTGCTGCCGATGGCCTGCTGGCTAACGAGGATGGTTTGGCAATTTTCGAGTCGATATTATCAATAGTTAAGGCGTAATGACCTGCCTGGTTATCGATATCGGTAACACCCTCATTAAAATAGCGGTTTTCGAAGAAAACCAATTACTTGAGGCTAACCAATACGAAGCCGTTGAGCCAGCTTTACTTGATGCCTTACTTGATAAATATAAGCCGGAAAGGGGCATTATATCATCGGTAAAAAAAGGCGGCGAAGCATGGCAAAGCAGTCTGGAATCAAAAATTCTGCTGGTGCATTTCAATACTGCAATGACAAGCGGAATAAAAAACCATTATTTAACCCCGCAAACACTTGGTCCCGACAGGCTGGCTGCTGTTATAGGCGCTGCCAATCTGTATCCCGGCCAAAACAGTTTGGTGATAACCGGCGGAACGGCCATTACTTACGATGGTGTTGACGAGGCCGGAAATTATTTCGGCGGCAGTATATCGCCGGGCTTAAATATGCGTTATAAGGCTTTAAATTATTACACCGCGGGTTTGCCGCTTATTGAGGCCGATGCCGATTTTAAAGCCGGGTACGGTAATGATACCACAACGGCCATACAATCGGGCATACAAAACGGAATAAAATATGAGCTTACAGGTTTTATTGAAAGCTATAAAACCGAGGGCCGGCAACTGAATATTATACTAAGCGGCGGAGACAGCAATTTTTTTGATACTCTATTGAAAAATAGCATCTTTGCGCCCTATATAAAAATTGAACCATATTTGGTTTTAAAAGGATTAAACGCAGCTATACAAAAGCATAATGATTAAATATACCCGGTTTTTTATAACTCTTTTATTGGCTGCTGCCGCTTTTTCGGCCCAGGCGCAATCAACGGCAACCTCAAGCTCACCATATTCACGCTACGGTATCGGCGATATCGATCCGCAATTGATGGGGCAAAATATTGGTATGGGGGGTATAAGCGTAGCTACCAACAGGATAGGCCTTTTTAACAATATCAATGTTGTAAACCCTGCATCGTACGGGGCTGTTAACTTAACCACTATTGATGTTGGGTTATATGGTAACTTTTTAAAATTATCTCAAACAGGGGCTGTAAGTCAAAAAAATAACAATTTCAGGCTTAATCACATAGCATTTGCTATCCCAACCTCAAAGCGCTCGGCTTTAAGCTTTGGTTTGTTACCATACAGCGAACGCGGTTATAATTATAAAAGATCGGTAAGTAAACTGGGTAACTCAGGTTCGCCGGCCGATACCAGTGTGGTTAATTATAACTACAGCGGGGATGGCAGCTTATCAAAAGCTTATTTAGGTTACGGCTTTGGTTTAGGCAAGCATTTATTATTGGGTGCAAACGTATCCTACATATTCGGTAACATTAAAGATCTTAAAACCACCGAAATCCCGGATCTTCCCGGTGCCATCAACACCAAAATTGAAACAAGCAATGCCATAGGCGGCTTAAATTATGATTACGGTGCACAATACTCTATCGATTTTTCGGATACTAAGCACCTTGTTTTGGGCTATTCAGGTTCGTTAGGTACACAACTCCATACGCAAAGCAGCTTTATCGTAAGCTCATATTTTAATGATGTTAACGGTAACCAGGATATAGCTGCCGATAGCGTTGTGAGCACAACCGGGCCAAAATCAAAACTTAAATTACCGCTTATCAACAGGTTTGGGATCTCATTTCAAAATGAAGGCAAGTTTTTGGTAGGTGCCGATTACTCGATGGGTAAATGGTCGCAGCTTTCAATTGCCGGCGAGCCGCAGGGTTTACAGGATAGCAAAACTTTTAATATAGGTGCTTCATACACCCCTAACATAGCAACCCTGCGCAACTACCTGGCTACGGTTGATTACCGCATAGGTGCCATATATGATCAAACCTATATGCGCGTTAATGGTACTACCATTAAAAGGTATGCCGGTACTTTTGGTGTAGGTTTACCTTTACGTTCAAACAATGGTACCAGCTTTTATAAAATTAACATAGCTGCCGAGATTGGCCAGCGCGGTAGTTTGGTTAACGGTTTGGTTAAAGAGAACTATGTAAACATACACCTTGGCTTTACCCTTAACGATAAGTGGTTCACCAAATATAAATTCGACTAACATTTTTTATGCCTAACCCTGCCGCACTTACACGGGCCTTTGGCCTGTTGCTGCTACCTTTAATAGCAGTGTTATCGGCATGCGAAAACGATCTGAAAAAAGTAAGAGAAATTTCAGCCAACCAGATTGATACTGTTGCGCAGAAAACCGTAGGGCTTGATTTGATTATGAGCGACAGTGCCCGGGTTGAAATTCATTTAACAGCCCCGCTGATGGTTGAATATCAAACCATTAAAAAACCTTATAAAATAATGCCCAAAGGCGTAAACATAGTTTACTTTGATAAGGAGACCGGGCAGCAATCTGGCAGTATCGTGGCCGATACCGGCATCCAGCGCGAGCAGGAAAAACTGATAGAATTTCATGGCCATGTGGTAGCCACCAATACCAAAAACGAAACCTTCAAATCGGCCGAGTTATTCTGGGATCAGGTAACCAAGCGTGTTTACTCCAAAAAGCCGGTGCAGGCCCTGCTTAGCGGCGGCAATGTAATGAACGGCGATAGCTTTGAAAGCGATGATAAGCTGTTAACCCCAACCTTTCAACAGGCCACCGGTATTATCCACGTAGATGAAAAAGCTACACAATAATGACTTTTTTTCAGGAAAATTTTGTGTTATAGAATTTTAGTAAAAATTGTATCTTGCGCCCTCTTTTAGAAGAATAGAATAATTATAAATGTAATATGGGTATAATGGGTTTTTTGCGCGAAAGAATGGGGAAGATCCTCGCATTCTTTATTGGTTTCGCGCTGCTTGCGTTTATTGTGAGCGAAGTTGTAAGATCGGGCGGTTCCTTTTTCAGGGACGATAGTAACGAGCTTGCCGTTGTAAATGGCGAAAAAGTGCCCTACGACAAATTTAATGCAAAGCTTGAACAGGCTTCGCAACAGTTTAAGCAGCAGGGTCAAAGCATGTCGCCGCAAATAACAAGTTATTTGCAGGAAACTACCTGGAACCAGGTTTTAAGCCAATTGCTGTTAACTAAAGAGATTGAAAAAGTTGGCCTTGTTGTTGGCGATGACGAGATGAACGTAATGATTGGTGATAACAATCCCGATCCGCAAATCGTTCGCCAGTTCTCTGATCCGCAAACCGGCCAGTTTGATCGTGCGCGTTACGATCAGTTTAAAGCTGCTATCCAATCGGGTAAAGCAGGTGCCGAGCCAACCAAAGCCTGGGGCGATTTTGTTATCGACCTGATTGAAGCAAAAAAAGCCACCAAATACGTAACCCTGGTTACCAACGGCCTGTATGTAAACTCGCTTGAGGCAACTGATGATTACGAAGCAAAAAACAAACTGGTTAAATTTAAATATACCATGCTTGATTACGCTTCAATCCCTGATGATAAAGTTACTTTAACTGATGGTGATTACAGCGCTTACTACGACGAGCATAAAAATCAGTTTAAAAACCCGCAGGATTCAAGAAACTTTGAATACGTGAGCTTTAATGCAGCCCCTTCAAAAGAAGATTCGGTTGCCGCAATGCAGCAGGTTGAAAAACTGGCTGCCGATTTTAAAGCATCAACCAACGATTCGCTTTTTGTGCAGATCAATGCCGAAACCAAGGCTCCGTTAGCATTTCAACGTAAAGGCACTCTTTCGCCTAAATTGGATACAACCATGTTTAACGCGGCTAAAGGCTTTGTGTATGGTCCGTACCTTGAAAATGGTAACTATAAAGTAGCTAAACTGGTTGATGTGAAAACCACTTTCGATTCGGTTAAAACTAAACATATCCTGATTGATCTGGCATCAACAGGCGGTAATGATGCAAAAGCTAAAGCCAAGGCCGATTCGATTAAAAAACTGATTGACGGCGGTAAATCATTTGCTGAACTGGCTACTACTTTTTCTGCTGATAAAGGCAGTGCTGCTAAAGGAGGCGATATCCCTTCGTTTGATGCTAATGGTGTTATGGGCGGCGGACAAGGTGCGTTAGTTCCGGAATACTATAACGCAGCATTCAAAGCAGCCAAAGGTTCAGTTATTGTTGCTAAATCGCAGTTTGGCTACCATGTTATAAAAATTGAAGATCAAAAAGGATCTGTAAAACTGGTTAAAGTTGGTGTAGTTGATAAACCATTAACTGCCAGCAGCAAAACCCAAACCATTGCATACAGCAACGGCCAAAAATTCCTGGCATCTTTAACTCCTGATAACTTTGAAGCTGAAGCTAAAAAAGAGGGCTTAAAACCACGCACCGCCGAAGACGTAACTGCTATTGCATCTGGTTTGCCAGGTTTAGATAATGCCCGTGAAATAGTTAGATGGGCTTATAAAGCCGAAGTAGGCGATATCAGCGATAAAGTATACCAGGTTGGCGATCAGTATATCGTAGCCCGCCTTACAGCTATCAAACCTAAAGGCATCCTGCCATTAGAGGCTATCAAGAAACAAATTGAGCCTGCTGTTCGTGCCGAGGTAAAAGCAAAGCAATTAAAAGCAAAATTTGACGCTGCTGCAGGCGGCTCTATCGAGCAAATTGCTCAAAAAGTAGGCGGCAAAGTTGTTCCGGTTGAAAACGTGGTATTTGCTAACCCGATTATCCCGGGCCTTTCGGCAGAGTATAAAGTTATCGGTTCTGTTTTTGGTTCGCCTGTCAGCAAAGTATCAAAACCTGTTGATGGTACCCAGGGCGTTTACGTGTTTGTTGTTGACGGTTTCACCAACCCGCCGGCAATTACAAACGTTATCAAACAGAAAGAACAAATAGCGCAAACCATGCTGCAGCGTTCGCAAAGCGTGTTGTTTGATGCATTAAAAGATAATGCTATTGTAAAAGATAACCGCGCTAAATTTTTCTAAATAAAATTTACAGTAAATTTGCATCCGGGAGTGGTATTCAGCCATTCCCGGATTTTTTGTTTTATAGCGATATGGAAATCCAGGAAAACATCATCAATAAGGTAGCCCAAAGCGGTCTGGTAACTTTAGATCCGGCAGATTTTTATCCCGCCGGCGACCGCATGATATACGATATAAAAGATAACCTGTTTCATGGCCTCATCCTGAAAGAAAAAGATTTCAGGGATTTTGTTAAAGAGCATGATTGGGCGCAATATGAAGGTAAAAATGTAGGTATTACCTGTACAGCAGATG
The DNA here is from genome assembly GCF_003576455.2 of Mucilaginibacter celer. NCBI lineage: Bacteria > Pseudomonadati > Bacteroidota > Sphingobacteriia > Sphingobacteriales > Sphingobacteriaceae > Mucilaginibacter > Mucilaginibacter celer. The sequence goes on along the minus strand of NZ_CP032869.1, from coordinate 4,949,963 downwards.
CCATTGTACCCGCCTGGGCCTATATGCTGCTGGCTAACCGTATGGCACCCTATGCCCGAGAAATTGTTTTTGGTGATAAGGATGTACTGGAAACCGTATTGTTTGAAAAGGAAATAGCTAAAGCCGATTTTGAGCAATACCGCGGACAGCGTATTGTACTGAAAGGTTGTGGCGATACCGAAGTGCCAACATCGGCTTATGTTGAGCTTACCAAACGGTTAAGTGCGGTGGTGAAAAGCCTGATGTTTGGCGAACCGTGCTCTACTGTGCCTATCTATAAGCGTAAGGATTAAGTATTTACGTAGCCGGGGGCAATAAAAATCAGTTTAAACCATTTATAATAGCAGTTGTCATATCACAAGCCTGTAAATTGGGGCTATTAATAAATGAAGAAACTGCTGAAAAATAAATACGCTTTTACCGGGTTACTTATTGTTGCCTTTTATTCGGGGGCGTTTGGCCAGGAGCTGAAAAAGATCAATGAATCGATATTTAAGGTTGGCGAGCAACTGGACTATAAAATGAAATACGGCATTTTTACCGCCGCCGAAGCCACTATCAAGGTAGAAGCCAGCGATAAAAAATTTGGCGATCAACCGGCATTTCACCTGGTTGCCGAAGGTAAAACTGCCGGATCGTTCGATCTGTTTTACAAGGTGCGTAACCGCTACGAATCGTACGTTGATCAGAACACGCTGATGCCGTATTTTTATACCGAAAACAGGCGCGAGGGCAAATACAGGCATACCGATAACGTTACCTTCGATCAAAAGAATAAAAAAGTAACAGCCAATAAAGGCAGTTACACCTATAAGGGTGAAGCCTTCGATTTTGTATCGGCCTACTATTTTGCACGGGCTATTGATGTTTCAAAACTGAAACAGGGCGATACTTTTGATCTGCAATATTTTTTGGAGGATAGCTTTCATAACATGCAGATTACTTATGTTGGCACCGAAACGGTTGAGTGCTCGCTGGGCAAGTTTAATTGTCTTAAATTTAGCCCCGCTATTATCCCGGGACGTATTTTTCGGAAAAACAGTAAATTGTACCTTTGGGTAACTAATGATAAAAACAGGATCCCGATTAAAGCCCACGTTGAAGTGCTGATAGGCAGTGTATCAATGGAGCTAAAATCGGCTACGGGGCTTAAGTACCCCTTAAATCCTATTAAAGATTGATTTTAAAAAGATGATTGAGGTTGGCAGCGTATTACTGCACGAAGATGTGGTAAAGGAAAACTTTGTATGTAATTTAAATAAATGTAAGGGAGCCTGCTGCCTTGAAGGTGATTCGGGCGCTCCGCTTAATGCCGACGAACTTGATATTTTAAAGGAGATTTACCCCAAAGTAAAACCCTATTTAACCGCCAAAGGTGTTGCAACCATCGAGCGCGAAGGTGTGTATGTAACCGATTTTGAAGGCGATTATACCACTCCCTGTGTTGATACCAATAAAGAGTGTGCCTATGTAATCTGGGAAAACGGTATCACCAAGTGCGGTATTGAAAAAGCCTGGGAAGAGGGTGCCATCACCTGGAAAAAACCAATCTCCTGCCATCTGTATCCTATCCGTATAACTTCCTATCCCGAGTTTGACGTACTTAATTATGACCGCTGGAATATTTGCAGCCCCGCCTGCAGCTTCGGCAACGAGTTGAAAGTGCATGTTCACGAATTTTTAAAAGATCCGCTGATTCGTAAGTATGGCGCCGAATGGTATCGGGAATTGGAAGAGACTGTAGCGGGAATATAACAGGATTTGGGATTTCGAATTTTCGATTTCGGATTTTTATTTTTGGGGATTACACCGATTGATTTTTAATTACACCGATCTTGACCGTTGATGGTTTTGATTACGTTGATTGCGCTGATTTTATTTTTTTGGGTTACACCGATTAATTTTTGATTACACCGATCTGTTCTGGTGATTGATTTTAAAATTCGATAAATTCTAATAATTCCCCCAAATTCCGGTTCAGACAAAACTGCTACTGCTACTACAAACTGCCACTAATTCACCAACTCCCCAATCTTATATCTTCCCCAACAAGCGGTATTTACAATAAAATTGGATATTATTGTAGTATACTAAGCATGTACTGTCATTTTTAATGAAAAAGGCGTTAATAACAGGGATAACAGGTCAGGATGGGGCTTATTTAGCAGAATTTTTGCTGAAGAAGGGATACCAAGTGCATGGAGTAAAACGCCGGTCGTCATTATTTAATACCGACAGGATTGACCATTTATACCACGATCCGCACGAAACCGGCGTAAAATTTAAACTTCATTACGGAGACCTTACCGATTCGACCAATTTAATCAGGATCATCCAGGAAGTACGGCCCGATGAAATTTATAACCTCGCAGCCCAAAGCCATGTAAAGGTAAGCTTTGAAACACCCGAGTATACCGCCAATGCCGATGGGGTAGGAGCCCTGCGGATATTGGAAGCCATCCGGATTCTTGATCTTACCAAAACAACGCGCGTTTACCAGGCCTCTACCTCCGAATTGTATGGTTTGGTGCAGGCAGTGCCTCAAAGCGAAGCAACGCCGTTTTATCCACGGTCACCCTACGCCGTAGCCAAGCTTTACGCTTATTGGATTATGGTAAACTATCGCGAAGCTTATGGTATGTACGCTTGTAACGGCATTCTTTTTAATCACGAAAGCCCTGTTCGCGGCGAGACTTTTGTAACCCGTAAAATTACCCGTGCTGCCTCCAAAATAGCGTTAGGATTGCAGGATTGTATTTATTTGGGTAACCTATCGGCACAGCGGGATTGGGGCCATGCCAAAGATTATGTTGAGGCAATGTGGCTGATGCTGCAGCAGGAAACTGCCGAAGATTTTGTAATTGCTACCGGAGTAACCACCACCGTACGTGATTTTACCCGCATGGCCTTTGCCGAACTGGGTATTGAGATTGAGTTTAGCGGCAAAGATCAAAATGAACGGGGGGTAATTATTGATATTGACGAACAAAAGGCAACCGAACTTGGTTTAAACCTCGATGCTTTGAGGTTTGGGCAAACGGTTGTTAAGATCGACCCTAAATATTTCAGGCCTACAGAGGTTGATTTGCTTATTGGCGATGCCACAAAGGCGCAAATGAAATTGGGCTGGAAGCCTAAATATAACCTTGAAGCACTGGTTGCCGATATGATGCAGGCCGACCTGCACCTGGTGAAAAAGGACGAATACCTTAAAAAAGGCGGTTTCAGTACACTAAATTATTTTGAATAACACAAGATCACACTAAACCTAAATATGAAGAAAGTATTTACCAGCATTGTTTTGTTGTTTTTGATAAGCCGGATAGCGGAGGCGCAATCTGTATACCAGCCATATAACTACCAGTTTTATCAAAAACTTAACGAGGATGTATATTCAACCAAAACACGTGTACACAGTTCGTTAAAACCATTTATGGTGGATGATTCGCTGCTTAAGGTACATTATGATTCGCTGATGAACGCCAGCGGGTTAAAGGGGCGTTTTTTTAATGAGCACCAGATAGATGTAAAAAGTGCCAATTCAACCTTTTATGCCGATCTGCTGCCCGATTTTAACGTGAGCCGCGATTTTTCGGGTAAAAAGAATACCAATTTTGGTACACTCGGTTTGCAGATTGGCGGTACTTTTGGCAATAACTTTTCATACAACATAGCCGGTTACGAAAACCGGGCCGTATTGCCCGATTATCTTGCAACCTATGTTAACCAGGTGGGTATAGTGCCCGGTCAGGCTTATGGTTCAATTTATGGTAATGAATACCGTTGGTCTTACATCACTGCTAATGTATCCTACACTCCGGCAAAGTTTTTAAACCTTAGTGCCGGGCGCGATAAAACATTTATAGGCGATGGTTACCGCTCGTTGCTGTTATCAGATTATGCGTCGCCGTATCCGTTTTTTAAAATAACTGCTACACTTGGCAATGTAAGGTACATGTCTATGTGGGCTTATTTTAATGATCCCCTATCGGTAAGGGTTGATAATGGCGACAGGAAAAAATTCGGCGTGTTTCATTACTTGGATTGGAATGTAACCAACCGCTTATCACTGGGTTTCTTTGATTCTGTGATCTGGGCATCAAAAGATGATGAAGGACGTTCGCGCGGGTTTGATTTTACCTATATCAATCCCATCCTGTTTTTAAGGCCGGTAGAAGCCTCAAACGGTTCGCCTGATAATGCTTTGGTTGGTTTAACAGCAAAATACAAATTAAGCGATGGCATAACCGCCTACGGCCAGTTTGCGCTTGATGAGTTTGAATCAAAAAACTTTTTCTCAAGCAATGGCAGCTCGCGCAACAAATATGCCTGGCAGCTGGGCCTGAGAGGCGCAAACCTGTTTAGTGTAAAAGGTTTAAACTACTTGCTTGAAGCCAATAACGTAAAGCCGTATACTTATTCAGAACGTGCTTCGGTTATTAATTATGCCGAAAACGGCGAGCCGATAGGACACCCATGGGGTGCCAACTTCCGCGAGGTGGTAGGCATGCTGAATTACTCGTACAAGCGTTTCGATTTTTCGGGCGAAGTAGACTATGGTCATTACGGTTTGGATAAAGACGGTTTGAACTACGGTAAAGATCTGTTTTTAGGTTATCTTGACCCGGCCCGTACACTTGGCAACTACACCGGCCAAGGCCTAACCACCAATATGGTATACCTGGAAGGCAAGGTGGCCTACCTGTTAAACCCCAAATACAATCTGCGTTTTGAACTTGGCGGCCTGGTGCGCAGGGATAAAAACAGCCAGTTTAATGATAAAACCTCGATGCTAACTTTCGGTATCCGCAGCTCGTTCAGGGCGGTGTATAATGATATTGTAAGTTATAAGGCGCATTGAGTTTTGACCGTTGGAGGCTAAGCTAAACAACCCTTTTTTGTATATTTGGATATGATCAGAACGGTAGTAAAACCCAATAAACGTAATATTTCTATCAATTTACCGGCAGATTTTGTAGGTAAACAGGTAGAAGTTATTGCTTTTACTATAGATGAAGCAACTAAGGTTGAATCTGTTGATAGCGTAAAGACACATTTCGCTTCTGAAGCTGCTTTAGCTAAAGATTGGAATACTACAGACGAAGATAACGCATGGAATAAATTGTAAATGGTGATATAATTGTTTTATATTATTTTGAAGTTCTCAGGTCTGATACCAAAGGAAATTTCGAAATTAGTAGAAGCCCAATTTTGCATTTCATCTGCTGAGTATTTTGATGATAACCATTCATACTTGAAATTAAAAGGACCTGGCTCAACAATCCATTGCCTCGTCAAATCGTAAACTGAATTCCACGCAAAAAATCCATTTAGTGTGGAATCAACTTGCTCGTCGGTGTATCCTTTCATCGCAGAATGATATATATCTCCATCTATACCGTCTATGAATAGTGCCTTATGTTTTTCAAACAGGTCAAATGCTAATTGTAATTCATTTCTACCGGTTTCGGTTAAATTAATTCCTGGCCAACAAAATATGTGCGGATATTTGTATTTATCTTCCTGGAATCTTAAAAATTTTGAAAAAAATAATCGAATTGGGAGGTTTTCAGATTTAAATCTGTATGTCTCTTCTTCTTTAAGTAAGTCCTGAATTGTTTGTTCGCTCGTCAGCCATCTACATATGAAACCCGCGCTTTCATGGGGTGAACGTGTTTCAATGGAACTTGCTAAAATATTGCTTATAGTGATGTATTCTTCTTTCGAATAATCTTTTATCGCGATTTTCAATACGCTATAATGATCTCGTATCTGTTGACACAAAAGAATAAAACGGTAGCCGGGATCATTAGAAATTATGAAAGACTCATAATTTCTAATCTCAAATGGAAATCCATTAGTAGGATTTATTGATAGATCGCAGACCAGTAAAAATAGACCAATTAGCGGATGCACAGCATTTAATGGCCTTTTTTCTCCTAAAATTTTTAAAAAGAGATCGAAGCATTCTACATAAATACCTTCGAGCATATTTAATTTTTCGAAATCAGCTACAGTATAGTTTTTACCTCTTGCTAAATATTGTATTTGCGAAAAACGAGCTTGACCCTCAAAGATGGACTTTGTCCCAATTGGAGCGATTGTATTAGGGGATCCGTGGTAGAAACCTTTTATCTTCTGTTTTCGTAATTTTTCGAATTCTGCTTCCCATTCCCGTATGTTTGGAAGAAATGAGAAATTATTATCAACTGTGCTTATTAAAGTCCAAATTGAAGAGCCCCACATGATTTGATAGGAATGTCCCCAAGATTCAAAATAAGGGTTATTTGTTATGGTTTTTAAGTTATTAGGGGCAAAAGCAATTTTATTCGCAAAATCAATATCATGCCAATAGTTTAATGTTTTATTTATATTAAGGTTGCTATTTGGGTTTTGAATGTCATATTTCGCTATAGATTTAATAGGACCAATATCTGTTAAGATGGATTTTAGGTATGAATGATTTATATGAGATTGTGCCGGATACTTTAAACTTGAAATAAGGCCATAATTTGATCCAACATGTTGCCACCAGTGAATAGTTTCATGTAGATATGTTGAAAATGCTTGAGTTTGATTTTCGGATAATTCATTTGGTGAATAAAATCCAGGTGTGATTGAGTTAATCTCGTTTTGCACATCGTTCCGTAGCCTCAAAGTGAATTGCATAGGACTGTATACCCCTCTTGCATTGGTACCATTGATGAATGAAGAATGTAGATTTTCGTAAAAACCGTTAGATAGTAATAATTGAGGATTTAGATTACTCATTTGCAAAAGGTATATCAACTCAAAAGTTAATACTTTTTGCAACATAAAAAATCACTAATTAAAAAATGCTTAGCCGAGTCGAATAAATGTTTACGATGCTATGGTATTCACACTACGTTTTTCGGCCATATTGCGCACTTGCCGGGCTATGCCTGTGGCGTCATAACCGCACTCGGCCCAAAGCTCGGGTTGGTCGCCGTGTTCAATAAATTCGTCAGGGATGCCTAAGCGTTTAACGCGGATATTGGTGTAGCCATTATCAATCATAAACTCAAGTACCGCGCTGCCCATACCGCCTTCCAGGCAGCCATCCTCAACAGTGATCACTTTATCAAAATTTTTAAACACTTCGTGCAGTAAAGCTTCGTCAAGCGGTTTTACAAAGCGCAGATCATAATGAGCGGGGTTATAGCCTTCGGCGTTAAGGGTTGCAGTTGCTTTTATAACCTCGTTGCCAATAGCGCCAATAGATAGTATAGCTACATCATCGCCGTCGCAAACTTTGCGGCCTTTGCCAACCGGGATGGCTTTAAAAGGGCGCTGCCAATCAACCATTACACCGTTACCGCGGGGGTAGCGGATCACAAAAGGGCCCATGTTTTCCTGCTGGGCGGTATACATCAGGTTGCGCAGTTCTTCCTCGTTCATGGGGGCCGATACCGTCATATTGGGGATACAACGCATGTAAGCCAGATCATAAGCGCCGTGGTGCGTAGCTCCATCGGCACCGGCAAAACCGGCACGGTCAAGGCAGAATACCACGTTGAGCTTTTGGATGGCCACGTCATGGATAACCTGGTCGTAAGCCCGCTGCATAAAGCTGGAGTAAATATTACAGAATGGGGTAAGCCCCTGTGTTGCTAAACCGGCCGAGAAGGTTACAGCGTGCTGTTCGGCAATACCTACGTCGAACGCGCGGTTAGGCATGGCCTTCATCATCAGGTTTAATGAGCAGCCCGATGGCATAGCCGGGGTGATACCCATTATTTTAGGGTTTTGTTCGGCCAGTTCAATAATGCTATGGCCAAACACGTCCTGGTATTTCGGCGGTTGCGGCTTATCATATTTGGCTTTTTTTATCTCGCCGGTAATTTTATCAAATAAACCGGGGGCATGCCACTTGGTCTGGTCTTTTTCGGCAAGGGCATAGCCTTTACCTTTTACGGTGATGCAATGCAATAACTTCGGGCCAGGAATATCGCGCAAATCCTTCAACACTTTAATCAGGTGGTTTACATCATGACCATCTATAGGGCCAAAATACCTGAATTTAAGCGCCTCAAAAAAGTTGCTCCGTTTAAGCAGGGTACCTTTAATGCTTTTTTCAAGCTTTTGGGCTACCTTAAAAGCGTCCGGACCAATTGATGATAGCTTGGCCAATACATGGGCAATATCATCCCTGAAACGGTTGTATGGCTTTGAGGTGGTAATATCGGTAAGATATTCTTTCAGGGCACCAACGTTAGGGTCGATAGCCATGTTATTATCATTCAAAATCACCAACAGGTTTGAGTTTTCGATACCCGCGTGGTTCAATGCCTCGAAAGCCATACCGGCAGTCATCGAGCCATCACCAATAACGGCAACGTGCTGCCTGTCGGTTTCGCCTTTGTATTGCGATGCCACGGCCATTCCTAAAGCGGCCGATATCGAAGTTGAAGAGTGACCAACACCAAAGGTATCATACTCGCTTTCTGATCGTTTTGGAAAACCGCTGATACCGCCGTGAATGCGGTTGGTGTGAAACTGATCGCGGCGGCCGGTTAGTATTTTATGACCGTAAGCCTGGTGGCCTACATCCCAAACCAACTGGTCGTAAGGAGTATTGAGTACGTATTGCAAAGCAACAGTAAGCTCAACAACGCCCAAACTGGCGGCAAAGTGACCGCCGTTAACCGATACCACGTCAATAATATACTGGCGTAGCTCCTGGCACACCTGTTCAAGCTCGTTCTCGTTAAGTTGCTTTAAATCAGATGGATAATTTATTTTTTGTAATAAATTTCCGGCCGGTACCTGCATTGACATTTGTAAGGGTATTTAACCTGCAAAATACGGTAATTATTGTTAAACAAAGGACATTTAAATGTATTTATTGTTTTGCAGGTCCTTTAAATGCATGGTTAAGTGCAATATATTTTCATTTAACCAACAGGCACATGACGCATCTGTCTCGATGGTCACCGTAAATTGTTATATTTAGCCTTACACAAACCATTAGCCTTGTTAACATGACTGAAACTACCGCGGCCTCGCTTTATTGGTCGGCCCTGCAAAAAATAGCCTTAAGGTTTTTCTTATTGTTATTCCTGTTGTACATCTTTTTTAACCCCAACGGGGTTTTACCTTACACCGAAGTTATTGCTGAATATTTGATCCAGCCGTTCCATACCATTATCCCCTGGTTATCCAAAAATTTGTTAAACCGGCCTGAGCCTGTTACTACTTTTACCAATGGCAGTGGCGATACTACTTACGATTACCTCGTTATTTTATTTATAACAACGCTATCAGTGATAGGTGCACTGATTTGGTCGGTATTGGATAGAAAGGCACGTAACTACAACAAGCTGTTTTATTGGCTGTGCGTTATTTTAAGATACTATGTGGGGATAACCATGCTGAGCTATGGCTTTGTAAAAGTTATAAAACTGCAATTTCCTGCCCCATCGCCAGGGCGGTTATTGCAATCGTTCGGGAATGCTTCGCCAATGGGCCTGGCCTGGACGTATATGGGCTACTCCAGAGGATTTAATTATTTTACGGGGATTGCCGAGGTTAGTTGCGGCTTGCTGCTTTTCTTCCGTAAAACTACCACATTGGGTGCCGTGTTAGGTTTGGTAGTGGCCGGCAATATTATGGCCATTAATTATTGCTTTGATGTGCCGGTTAAGTTGCTCTCAACCACGCTGGTAGTGATGTCGTTGTTTTTGCTGGCGAAGGATGCGCGCCGGCTTATCAATTTCTTTTTCCTGAATAAAACGGCACCACCATCCGAGATCGAACCGCACCGTTTCAGGCGAAAATGGAAAAACATTACCCTCGATGTTTTAAAATATGTAATGCTGATTTACCTGCTGATAACCAATGTTTATGGAGATATCCAGGCTTCGGCACAGTATGGTGAAGCTGCCAAAAAGCCCCACTTTTACGGTATTTATGATATTCATAACTATGTGTTAAATAAGGATACTATTGCGCCGCTCGTCACAAATACTATGCGGTGGCGTAAACTGATAGTTGGCAGTTCGGGCTATGCTACCGTTAAAAAAATGAATGATAGTACGCAGAATTATACTTTCAGGGAAGATATAAAAGCGCATACTATTGTGATGTTTACAGATGCCGATACATCGGCAAAATACACTTTTAAATATTCGGAATTTGGAAAAGATAGCCTGGTATTAAAAGGAGGGTTGGGGCTTGATACGCTTAATATCAGCCTGAAAAAATTTGATATGAAAAACTTTAAGCTGATAAACCGGGGCTTTCATTGGGTTAATGAATTTCCGTATAACAGGTAAGAAGATAAGTGTATGAGGCAACGAACTTTATACAGTTTCAATCGTGCTAAAATGTTTATTTTTGGCCTCATTTTAATATGACCGACAATAGTTTTGCCATAAGGTTACCCCAGTTTGAAGGCCCGTTCGACCTGCTGCTGTTTTTCATTGAGCGCGATGAGCTGGATATCCACGATATCCCCATAGCTAAAATTGCCGACGACTTTTTGAATTACCTGCACCAGATGAGCAGCCTGAACATGGAAATTGCCAGCGAATTTATTTTCGTTGCGGCAACCCTTATGCGCATCAAGGCCAAAATGTTACTCCCTCGTTTTGAAGCTGGCGGTGCTATGGATGAGGCTGATACCAAGGAAGACCTGATCCGTAAACTCATCGAGTACAAAAAATTTAAGGAGGCCTGCGACGAGATGAAACCGATGGAGGATGAACGCTTTAAGCAGGAGAAACGTGGCAATATTAAGCAGGACCTGGAACAGGTAGAAAAAGTAACCGTACCGGGTGAGGAACTATCCGAACTTACCCTTTACCGTTTGGCAGTAGTGTATGAACGTATGATGCGCAATTTTACCCGGCGCAGCGAGGAGGTAAAGCACACCGTAGTTCAGTATCCGTACACCATCGAAAAGCAGAAAAAAGCCGTTGCCGATTTGTTAAGGATCAATAAAATGTTGGATTTTAAGGCCATAGCCAAAGAATCGGAAAACAAAGTTCATTTTGTCTATAACTTTTTGGCCGTGCTGGAGATGTTGCAGCAGGAGCTGATTGATATACAGATAGGGCTGGGGTATAATAACTTTTGGATCTCGCCGAAAGATATATTAGCCGAAAGGTATGGAGAGTAAACAGAAAAATGATCTTACCGAATTTGATCAGTCTGATAACTCATCGGGTAGTGGCCATGGCAGAATTTGCCTGATGATGTAAAACAGGCCTTCGAAACACCTTGATCAAGGTGAAAATATGTACATCATGAAATTATAAGGGAGATGAAGCTATTTTCTTTCCGTAAATAATATATGGTCCGTGCGCTTGTCGGTTTTGCTATAGACAGTGGTTGTTTTATTCGCCGTAATTGCCTGAACAGCAAATAAAATTACGTAGCTTCTTCTGTCTGTAAAATCTACCTCAATACTATCCCAAATCTCATATCACCCCTCTCAAATCTGTAACATTTGCTTAACTTTGCGCCGTTAAAATCACACAATGAAAAGAGACAAACTGATATTTAAGTTATTGGATGAAGAGCAGCAACGCCAGGAAGAAGGCATTGAGCTGATAGCATCTGAGAATTTTGTAAGCAGGCAGGTTATGGAAGCTGCTGGTTCGGTAGCTACCAACAAATATGCCGAAGGTTTACCGGGCAAACGCTATTATGGCGGCTGCCAGGTGGTTGACGAAATTGAAACCATTGCTATTGAGCGTGCCAAGCAACTGTTCAACGCCGAGTGGGTTAACGTACAACCTCACTCTGGTGCGCAGGCCAACGCGGCGGTTTTGCTTGCCGTGCTTCAGCCGGGCGATAAAATATTAGGTTTCGATCTTTCGCATGGTGGTCACTTAACCCATGGTTCGCCGGTTAACTTTTCGGGTAAATTGTATGAGCCTCATTTTTACGGGGTGAACAAAGAAACCGGCCGTGTTGATTATGAGCAACTAAAAGAAGTAGCCCTGCGCGAAAAACCAAAATTGATCATCTGCGGTGCTTCGGCCTATTCGCGCGATTGGGATTACGAGTTTATCCGTAAAGTAGCTGATGAAGTTGGTGCTTTGGTACTGGCCGATATCGCTCACCCTGCAGGCTTTATTGCCCGCGGTTTGTTGAACGATCCGCTTCCGCATTGCCACATCGTATCTACCACTACCCACAAAACATTGCGTGGCCCACGTGGCGGTATGATTATGATGGGTAAAGATTTTGAAAACCCATGGGGCTTGAAAACTCCAAAAGGCGAGATCAGGATGATGTCGTCATTATTGGATATGGCTGTATTCCCTGGCACCCAAGGTGGCCCGTTAGAGCATATTATTGCCGCTAAAGCTATTGCTTTTGGCGAGGCTTTGAGCGATGGCTACATGAAATATATTGTACAGGTTAAAAAGAATGCCGAAGCTATGGCCGAAGCATTTGTAAAACGCGGTTACCAATTGATCTCTGGTGGTACAGATAACCACCTGATGCTGATCGACCTGCGCAACAAAAACATTACCGGTAAAGCTGCCGAGAACGCGCTTGTTGCTGCCGACATCACCGCAAATAAAAACATGGTGCCTTTTGATGATAAATCACCGTTTGTAACTTCGGGTATCCGTGTGGGTACAGCCGCTATTACAACCCGTGGTTTAAAGGAAAAACACATGGAAGAGATAGTTGAATTGATAGATGCTGTAATTTCTGATCCTGAAAATGAACATTCTATCAAAAAAGTCCGTAAAAAGGTCCATAAGTTAATGGAAGATTTTCCGTTATACAAGGATAAGGATACGGAATAATTAAAAATGACTGACAGGCAAGCCCCCCCAAATGCCGAAACCAAACGTTTAGCCGCCCTGCAATCGTACAGGGTGTTGGATAGCTTGCCCGAAAAGGAGTACGATGCCATTACCCGGCTCGCCTCCTATATATGCCAGGTGCCCGTGGCGCTCATCTCTTTGTTAGATGCCGACAGGCAATGGTACAAATCTACATACGGCGTCGACGCGGAAGGAAACTCCCGCGCCGACGCTTTTTGCAACCGCACAATCCTTTCTGACCAACTTACCGAAGTACCTGATTCGCTGCTTGACGAAGAGTTTAAAGACAACCCTACAGCAAATGCTATGGGCGTGCGTTTTTACGCAGGTGCACCACTTATCGACCCCGATGGGCACCGTTTAGGCTCACTTTGTGTTATCGATATGAAACCGCGCAAGCTTACGGCCGAGCAAAGGGACGCCCTGCAAACCCTGGCTGGCGAAGTGATGTCGCACCTGTTGCTTCGTAAACAGAAGCTGGAATTGGAGCAAAGCCTTGCCGGTTACAAGGAGTTTCACAACCTGTTTGATAGTTCGCCCGATATTCATTGCATTATGGATAGGGATTTTAAAATAGGGCACATTAACCGCGTGGTGAGATCTATTCTTGGATACACTCCTAATGAGGTTAAAGGAAAACCTATCTGGGAGTTTTTTCCGGTAGAAGAGCGGGAACGATCATTAGCGGTACTAAAAAAAGGCATCGCCAGGCAACAACGTAAATTTGAGATTGAGACGCCTGTTGTTACCATGGGCGGGGATAGCAAATGGATTAGCTGGTCGGTAACTTTTAAAGATGAAAAATGGTTTGCAAGCGGGCGCGATATCACCTATCAAAAACAGGTAGCGCAGGAGCTTGAACAACTTTCGCTGGTGGCCAGCAAGGTGAGCAATGGCGTTGTGATCAGTAATGCTGACGACCAAATTATCTGGACAAACGATGCCTTCGAAAATATAACCGGCTATACGTATAACGAGGTTAAACAGCGCCGCCTGCCCGAAGTAATAAAAGGCAAGCCGCTTAACGCTGAAGTGATAGAAAAACTTGACGAGGCTATCCGGGATAAAAAGCCTTACGAGATAGAATTATTTTTTAATGCGAAAGACGGCTCGCCTAAGTGGATCTCAGTAATGAACTCCCTGATTTATAATGCTGATGGAAGTGTTGATAAATCGATCCGTGTAATTATCGATATTACCAAACGTAAACTTGCCGAGCAGGAAGTGGAGATCTTATCATTCGCTGCCCGCAAATCACCAAGTGGTATCCTGATTCGTGATGCCGAAGGGAAGGTGATCTGGATGAACGAAGCCCTTGAAACTACAACCGGGTATACCCTTGCCGAAATGAAAGGGAAGGCCTTCGGTACGATGTTATTAGGCGAAGATACCGATCTGGAAGTGTTTAAAACCGCGGTAAAAGCCGTTGAGGAAAAGCGATCGTACGAGGTGGAGATCAAAATCTATAAAAAAGATCAAACACCGATATGGGTTTTCCTGTCAAACAGTCCGCTATTGGATGAAACCGGGCAGGTTGAGCGGCAGATAGGTGTAATGGTTGATATTACCGAACGGAAAAAAGCTGAAGATCAGCTTAATATGCTTTCGCTGGTAGCCAGCAGCACGGGCAGCGGCGTGGTGATTAATAACAGCGACGGCAAGGTTGAATGGGTAAACAAAGCCTTCGAAAATGTTACCGGTTATACTTTAGGCGATGTGCAGAACAACCATCTCGGCGATGTGCTGAAAGGTGAATTAACGGATGTATCCATCATTCAGAAAGCCCGCGAGTTATCCCGCAATAAACAATCATTTGAAGTTGATTTGCTGGTTTACCGCAAAGACAGGCAGCCGCTGTGGATTTCGGTGATCAATTCGGTTATTTTAAACGGCAAAGGCGAGGTTGATAAATATATTGAGGTAATTATTGATATTACCGCCAAAAAGAAGGCCGAGATTGAGCTGATTAACACCCGCGAGGAGGCGTTGCAGCTGAGCCGGGCCAAGGATATGTTTATCTCGGTAATGAGTCATGAAATCCGTACGCCGCTGAATGCGGTAATAGGGATGTCGCACCTGTTGCTGGAGGATGATCCGCTGGAAAGCCAGAAAGAGAATTTGAACGTTCTGAAATTTTCGGCCGAAAACCTGATGACGCTGATTAATGATGTGCTCGATTTTGCCAAAATAGAAACCGGCAACGTAGAGCTTGAAAAGGCTCGGGTTGATTTGCGCGAATTGGTGCATAGCATCACCAGCTCGATGCAATACAAAGCAGGCGAAAAAAATATTTATATTAGGCAAAGCATTGATGAAGCCGTACCCAAGGTAATTTTAGGCGATAGGACGCGGTTAATCCAGATTTTGCTAAACCTCGTAAGTAATGCTGTTAAATTTACCGAACGGGGAGGGATCACTATCGATTTGAAGGTGATACAGGAAAGCGAGCATGATATACGCATCCGTTTTGCGGTAATTGATACAGGTATTGGTATAGCCGCGAATAAGTTGGGCACCATATTTGAACAGTTTAAGCAGGCCGAAGCCGATACCACCCGCAAGTTTGGCGGTACAGGTTTGGGATTAGCCATCAGTAAACGACTGATTGAACTGCACGATTCGCGGATTAATGTGGACAGCATGCCGGGGCAGGGATCAACGTTTTGGTTTACCATCGGCTTTAAAAAAGGAGATAACCAATTAAACAGCAATAATAACAACGTGGAAGAAGGACTGAAAATAAACGTTTTAGTAGTTGACGATAACCAGATTAATCGCCTGCTTATCAATAAAATATTGAAAAAGTGGGGTGCCAATGCCGATTTTGCCGAAAACGGCATCGAGGCTGTAGAGAAAGTAGAAAGCAATCGCAACTACAACGTGGTGTTGATGGATATCCACATGCCCGAAATGGGTGGGCTTGAAGCTACTGGCATTATCCGTGCAAAGGCCGATCCTTACTTTAAGCAATTGCCTATCATAGCCCTTACCGCCTCCATGCTCAGCAACCAAATGGGCGAAATTAACGGTGCCGGTATGGATGATTATATTCTAAAACCATTTGACCCGAGGGTGTTATATGAGAAACTGAGCAGGTATCAGCAGCAGTAGTTTTTTAGTGATTAGAGGTTGGAGATTAGAGGTTAGGTTGTATGGATGCAGCCGGATAAGCCTCCGTGCCGTTGTTGGTGTTGTCACCATAGGGTTCGGAAGAAATAAAAAAGCGGGGAAATTGTGCGATTCCCTCCCTTGGGAGGGTGTAGGGAGGGGTTTGTACACCCTGCAAACCGACTATGCAAGTCGTATAAACCCCTCCCTGCCACTACGCAATCCAACCGCACCCCTCCCCAGGGAGGGAATTAAAAAATCTTCCGAACACCTATGGTGACAACACCAACAACGGCTATAGTGCTCATTAAAGAGGTAGGCCACAAATCAAACTATTTATTCCGCATAGGCAATAGTAGCAATACTCAATTTCAATCCCGGCACTTTCAACAATTCCACCCCGCAAGCCTCCAGTGTCGATCCGGTAGTTACAATATCATCCACCAGTAAAACATGTTTCCCCTCCAGCAATTGTGGATTTTTTACCTCAAAAACATGCTGCATATTCTCAAACCTTGCAAAACGCGATTTACGCGTTTGGGTTTTTGTAGCCCTTGTGCGAATTAAATTTTTATCATCAACAACGGCATTTAATTTTTCGGCCAGGCCTTGAGCAAAGCAGGTACTTTGGTTGTACCCACGCTCGCGTAAACGCTTTTTATGCAGGGGCACAGGGATGATCACATCAACAGTTTTAAAAACGGCGTTGTCAATTAATTGCCCGCCTGCTATATTGCCCAGCAGGTTGCCAATTTGCTGCATACCGTTATATTTAAAATTGTGCATCAGGTGTTGTACCTTGCCACCTTTTTGAAAGTAATATAAGGCATAAGCCGCCTCTACATTAATCTTACCCCAAAACTGCCGGGCTACAATATTATCAGGCTGATGGTGAAAATTGGTAAAAGGCAGGGTAAACCGGCAATTGCTGCACAAAATATGCTCGCCGCTCACCAAACTGGCTTCGCAGGCCGCGCAAAGCTCGGGAAATAGTAAGGAAACAAAATCGGCCAGGTAAGTGCGCAGCAAATTCATGGCCTTAATTTAAGATGGATTTTTTAAACTTCGGCCAGTTTACCTTTTTCTTTAATGGCTAATTGCCCGCAGGCGGCGTCAATATCTTTGCCACGGCTGCGGCGCAGGTGGGTGTTAATGCCCTGTTTGGTAAGGTATGCAGCAAAAGCTTCTACCTTATCTTCGCCAGCATTAATATAGCTGGCAAAGGCAATAGGATTATATTCAATAATATTCACTTTGCAGGGCAGGTGTTTGCAAAATTTTGCTAACTCCATGGCATCCTGAATGTTATCGTTTACGCCATCAAAAATAATATATTCATAAGTAACCGGATTCTTGGTTTTCGCGTAATAATACTTCAAAGCCTCTGCCAGTGCTTTTAACGAGTTTTGCTCGTTTATAGGCATTATGGTATTTCGCTTTTCGTCGTTAGCGGCGTGAAGCGATAGTGCAAGGTTAAACTTAACATCATCGTCGCCCAGTTTTTTAATCATTTTGGCAATGCCGGCCGTTGAAACGGTGATGCGTTTTGCCGCCATGTTAAGCCCATCTTCTGAGGTAATCCGATCGATAGATTTCATCATGTTGGCATAGTTAAGCAATGGCTCGCCCATGCCCATGTAAACAATATTTGAAAGCGGCTGGCCATAATGTTGGCGGGCTTGCTGATCAATCAGTACAACCTGGTCGTAAATTTCGTCGGGGTTAAGGTTTCTTTTGCGCTCCATATAGCCTGTTGCGCAAAATTTACAGGTGAGACTGCATCCAACCTGCGATGATACACAGGCCGTCATGCGGCCGGGAGTAGGAATTAAAACACCCTCAATTAAATGGTTATCGTGTAAAATAAAAGAATTTTTTATAGTTTTATCAGCACTAACCTGTGAGGAATTTATTTTTACGTTGTTAATTATAAAATTAGCATCCAGTTTAGTGCGCAGTTCTTTAGAAATATTGCTCATCTCGTTAAAAGAAAAGCAAGATTTTTTCCATAGCCATTCATAAACCTGTTTTGCCCTGAAGCTTTTTTCATCCATGCGGATAAAATGCTCCTGTAAAGCATTCAGGCTCAGGCTGCGGATATCGATTTTACCATTTGTATTGTTCACATTGCAAAAGTACTTAAATTTAAAAAAATCTATCTTTTTTTAAAGTCATTCTTTTTGATTTGATAAAAAACAATAACTAAAAGTTAATTGTACTTATTTTGCAGGAGAAAGTCTTTTGAAAAACGTTATGCGTCACGATACCAAGTTTATATTTGAATGAAAAGTTTTAGAGCCGATTACGTTTTTCCAGTTTATGCCGATCCTATTAAAAATGGAATTGTCACCGTTGATGATCAAGGTAAGATCATCGCTGTTGCCGAAAGTAATAAGCCCCCCAGCGGGCCTATCCAACAGGTGAGTGGTATCATTACCCCCGGATTTATTAATACCCACTGCCATACCGAACTTTCGCATTTACAAAACAGGGTAAAACCCCGCGGCGGACTGGTTAATTTTATAAAAGACATCCAGGCCCTGCGCAATACCGACCAACAGGAGGTATTGGATGCCATTGCCAAAGCCGACCAGGAAATGTATGATAATGGTATAGTGGCTGTTGGCGATATTTCCAACAGTAACAACAGCGTTGCCATGAAAAAGCAAAGCAAGCTGTATTATCATACTTTTATCGAAACATTTGGTTTTTTGCCCGAGCGTGCCACCGAGGTTTTTGAAAAAGCCCTTGCGTTGCTTAACGAGTTTAAACCGGGGGGCTGTTCCATCACCCCGCATGCACCATACTCGGTATCGAAAGAATTATTTAAGCTGATAAAAAAATACAGCGATAACGCTGATAATAACCTGCTCAGCATCCATAACCAGGAATGCGAGGATGAAAATAAGTTTTATCGCTATAAGCTGGGGGCGTTTTTAGATCTGTACGATCATTTTGGGATGGATATCTCCTATTTTAAGCCCCAGGCCCGTAATTCGGTACAATCTATCATTCCTTTATTAAGCAGTAAACAAAAAGTTTTGCTGGTGCACAATACCTGCACAAACCTTAAGGATATTTACTTTATAAAACGCTTTGATAAAAAAATAAACTGGTGCTTTTGCCCCAATGCTAACTTATACATCGAAGGCCGTTTGCCAAAGATCGATCTGTTTGTTGATCAGGGTTTCAATATTACCCTGGGTACAGATAGCCTGGCATCAAACAGTAAACTCTGTATTTTGAGCGAAATGCAGGCTATTCAACAAAAATTCCCTTCTATAGGTCTTCCCCGCTTAACAGAATGGGCTACACGTAACGGTGCCGAATACCTGGGCATTGATGATGAAAAAGGAACCTTAGCACCCGGCAAAACACCGGGCCTCAACCTCATAAGCGGTTTGGATGGGTTTAAGATAACGCCCGAAACAACCGTAAAAAAGTTAGCATAAAACATAAAACCGGCTATAGGCCGGTTTTATGTTTTACAACATCTCGCCTCCGCCTAAGTGATTGGGCGGCATTTTTTTTGGATAATTACCCTTTACTTACCGGCACGCTCAAATGTATCGTAACCTCGGGCGGGGTGCCGCTCCTGTCGATGCCGTATTTGGCAGGAACCACCTTAAAATCACCTTTAAAGGTTCCCTCATTGCCCTGTTCATCAAAAGTGAAATGAATGGCTTCGGGGTTGGTTTTGCCCTTCATGGTTAATTTGCCGTTGGCAACATAACCGCTGCCGCTTTTGGCAACCGAGGTCGATTCAAACTTAATGGTTGGATAATCATCAGCACCAAGCGCCGATTTAACATGACTGGTTTTGATAAAAAAGCCTGTAGCTGCCGTTGTTACATCGATAGTTGCAGATATTTTGGCTGCTTCGGGATGGTCCTTATCAAAAACAATCTCCGCTTTAAGGCCTGTAAACGAACCGCTTACGCGGTGTCCTTCAAAAGTAACCGAAGCAGCATCGGCCTTAACTTTCCATGTGTTGAATATTGCGAATGCCGACAGGCTGATAAAAATGGCAACAATTGCCGGTAAAATGAGTTTTTTCATAAAACGGATTTTTTAAAATGATTTTGTGGTTAATAGTGCGTGCTTCATAGTTGTTACGCTTACTATTTTAAACAGGTTGCTTAGCAGGAAAAAAGTTAACTTTGTGTGCTAAACATGTAACAAATATAATCAACAATATAATCGGGCTAATGATTAAACATCTGAATATAACCGTTAAGGGCAAAGTACAAGGCGTTTTTTACCGTAAATCGACAAAGGCTGTTGCCGATCAATTGGGTGTGCGTGGCATGATACTCAACGAACCTAATGGTGATGTATATATCGAAGCGGAAGCCGACCAGTCAACCCTCGAAATGTTTATAGAATGGTGTGAGGAAGGTCCGCAGGATGCCGAGGTGAGCACAGTTGAAAGCCATGAAGGCGAATTGAAAAACTATCGTAATTTTGAGGTTGTTAAACGGCGATCGTAAATAATACTGCCAACTAAAATAAGCTATCCCCATTGTCTACAATAAAAAAATTTGCCGGGCAAACCGCTATCTATGGTTTAAGTACCATCATTTCGCGGATGATCTATTTTATTTTAACGCCTATTTATACCCGAACCCTAACGGTTGGGGCTAACGGCGTTTTTACAACGGTTTACGGTAGTGCATCCATCATTAACAACATACTGGCGTTTGGTATGGAAACCACCTATTTCAGGTACCTGCAAAAACGCGAGGATAATAAGCAACAGGTTTATAACAATGCTTTTGGTGTTATTATAGCGGTATCGTTGTTATTCCTGGTGTTTGGCCTGTTTTTTCTGGATCCTATTGTTACTTATATGCAGGCCGGCGTTGCCAAAGATCATGCCGACTATACCTTTTACGTAAAGTGTTTCTTCGTAATCCTTGTTTTGGATGCCTTTTGTGTGATGCCGTTTGCTAAGCTTCGGGCCGAAGGGCGACCAATGAAATACGCCATTATCAAATGCTCAAATATAGCGTTGGTGATGACGCTTAATTTGTTTTTTCTGTTTGGGGTGCCTTTTATCATAAGTCATCATTTACTCGGGGGAGACTGGATGCAGAGTTGGTACAGGCATGGCTGGGTTGGTTATGTGTTTTTAGCTAACGCGATAGCCAGCGGCCTTACCATATTGCTGTTACTGCCCGAGGTATTACAGCTAAGGCTGAAATTTGACGTAGCCATGTACAGCGAAATGTTTATGTACAGCTGGCCGGTGCTGATAGCTAATATCTCTTATATCATCAACGAATCGTTAGATAAGGTGATGCTGAAACATATTCTGCCAAGCGGCATTGCTGATAGGGATGTGGGTATTTATGGTACCTGCGCAAAAATTGCACTATTTTTAAGCCTGTTTGTAAACGCGTTTAAGTTGGGTGCCGAACCCTTCTTTTTCAGTCACTCAAAAAATAAAAATGCCGGCGAAACCTATGCCCGCATCATGAACTACTTTGTTATTATGGTAGCGGTAATATGCGTTGGGCTTGTGGCCAATGTAAACATTCTGGCTACTTTTATAGTAGGTAAAGAAACACATGAAGTAAAGCATCACATAGTTTACAACCCGTTTTGGCAGGGCCTGGGCGTTGTGCCGCCGTTGCTGTTTGGCTACCTGAGCCTGGGTATTTATATGAATTTATCAGTTTGGTATAAATTATCCGATCAAACTAAGTATGGCCTCTACATATCCGGCATCGGCGCGGTGTTAACCATTTTATTAAACTGGTTATTGATCCCCCGATACAGTTACATGGCTTCGGCCTGGATTTCGTTTGCTGCCTACGCTACCATGATGGTGTTATCATACATCTGGGGGCAAAAAAATTATCCTATCCCATACAACTTAAAAAAGAACCTCGCGTATATAATTGTTTCCGGGGTGTTTGTTTTTCTGTCGTTTACAGTATTTAAACGTAATATTTTTGTTGGTAACGGGCTTTTGCTGTTATTTGCGGCCGGAGCGTATTACTTTGAACGCCGGGAGTTAAAAGCTATATTTAAACGATAGTGAGATAGAAGCAGGAGTTCAGGAATCAGGAAGGAAGAAAGATAGAAGCAAGAATTCAGGAATCAGGAAGCAAGAAAGATAGAAGCAAGAATTTTAGAATCAGGAAACAAGAAGGATGAAGATTGAGATAAGTTACATTAAATTGAACTGTGTTCGGAACCGACATTGGTTCTCTATGCCTGTTCCTTCATCTTTATTCTTATGTCTTGTTGTCTTGACTCTCAATGTCTTGCCTCTTGCAGCTCAATCTCAGCGTAAAAAAAATACTACCGGCAATACCGCGGATACCCAGGGTAAGATCATGACCTACCAGGATAGCCTGATGGTGAAGCAATTGTTTTTTTCTGCCCTGCGCGAAAAAACGGTAGAGAATTATAAACTGGCTACCGAGATGTTTGAACGCATTGTTCAAACCGACCCTGCAAATGATGCATCGCTATATGAGCTGGCTAACTTAAAACGGCAGCAAAATGATTATGCAGGTTCGCAGCCCCTGCTTGAGCAGGCCGTGGCCATCAATAAAGATAATGAATGGTACTGGGCTGCCCTGGCCGATAGCTACGAAAAAACAAATACTATTGATAAGCTTGAAAATGTTTTCGATCAGCTCATCAGGATCAACCCCGATAAATCGGCTTATTACTTTGATAAGGCTAATGCCTATATCATTTTAAAAAGGTATGATGATGCACTTAAAGTTTACAACCAGATAGAAAAGCGTGATGGCCCGAGTGACGACATATTGGTTAACAAGCAAAAGATCTACCTAAAACAAGGCAAAGTTGACCAGGCCGCCGCCGAATTGGAAAAACAGATAGCGGCTAACCCCAACGAGATCCGCTACTACCTGGCCCTGGGCGAGATTTACAACTCTAACGGTTTCCAGGACAAAGCCCTGAAAATATTACAACAGGCCGAAAAGCTTGATCCGCGCAATGGCATGGTTCACTTTGCTTTAGCCGATATCTATCGCGATAAAAAAAATAACGAAGCCAGCTTTAATGAGCTTACCTTGGGCTTTGCCATACCCGATGTAAGTATTGACCAGAAGATCAATATCATTTCGGGCTATTTTCCCAAATTTCCGGAAGCCAATGCTAAAGCCAGCGCGCTGGAGCTGAGCCGCATACTTACCGTTGCGCACCCTGCCGATTCAAGGGCTTATGCCATTTATGGCGATATGCTGCTGCAGAATGCCAAATACAAGGAAGCCCGGCCGGTTTTAAAAAAATCGATGCAGCTTAACGATCAGGTGTACAACGTGCAGGAGCAACTGGTACGGCTTGAGTTGGGTGATAATGATTTGGATGCTGCGATTAAAGATGGTGAAAACGCCCTCTCACTGTTCCCTAACCAGGCCTGGATGAACTATTTGGTAGGTGTAGCCTGGGCCCAGAAAAAGGATAATGCCAAAGCCGTTACCTATATAAAAAACGCTACTTCATTAGAACTTCAGGATAAGGAACTACTTTCGTTAAGTTTTTCATTATTGGGCGATTGTTATCATGAGCTGAAGAACATTAAGGCATCAGACGAGAGTTATGAAAAGGCATTAACCTATAACCCGGATAACGCGTTTACGCTGAACAATTATGCTTATTATTTATCGTTAAGGAATGAGCAGTTGGATAAGGCGGCGCAAATGTCGGCCCGGTCGAACGAGTTACAGCCCAACACGGCATCGTTTGAGGATACTTATGCCTGGATCCTGTTTATGCAGAAAAAATATGCGCCTGCAAAGCAGTGGATGGAAAAGGCTTTAGCACATGATAAAGAAAATAGTTCGGTGAAGTACGAACATTACGGTGATATTTTGTTTTTCCTGGGGGATGCAGATGGCGCCGTAGCCAACTGGAAAAAAGCCAAAAGTTATGGCGGTAACTCGCCGGCCTTAGATCGTAAAATAAATGAAAAAAAATA
The DNA here is from genome assembly GCF_003576455.2 of Mucilaginibacter celer. Lineage (NCBI taxonomy): Bacteria > Pseudomonadati > Bacteroidota > Sphingobacteriia > Sphingobacteriales > Sphingobacteriaceae > Mucilaginibacter > Mucilaginibacter celer. Next base: position 4,926,083 of record NZ_CP032869.1, on the reverse strand, counting down.
TAGCGAATAGTGTACTTATAGCTTGCTGCCTGCTTGTACTGGTAAGCTGTAAAGCACGTAAGCAGGTACTGGTTGCCCGCAAAGCCGATTCGACGGCGACAGTTAATAATGATTTGGCAGGCAAGTTGGCGGGTATACGTGCAAGCCAGGTTAACTTTACAACCTTTGCAGGTAAGGCAAAAACCAAGCTCAGCATCAATAACAACAGTAACGATGTTACGCTGAACGTAAGGATAGCAAGGGATAAAAGGATTTGGGTATCCATAACCGCTGTATTAGGCATTGAAGCCGCCCGCGCGGTAATAACGCCCGATAGCATTATGATTATAAACCGTCTGCAAAGTGTATATATAAAAAAGCCGTTCAGCTATATATATACCTACGCCAGCAAGCAGGTTAATTATAAAACGCTCGAATCGTTACTGATAGGCAACGCTGTGCCCGAACTGGTTAACGAGAAAGCAACAATTGAGCATGCCGATGGTAACACCACCCTAAGCGGTACGCTTAATGATTTGGTTTACAAGCTGATATTGGGCCCTGATAATAAAGTTACCCAAACCAATTTGGATAACCAGCAGCAGGCTCAATCGTTACAGGTAACCAATAATGCGTTTATACAGGCAACAAACAGGGTGCTGCCATCGCAAATAGATATAGCATCAGTAGTAAAAGATAAAAAAATACAGGTTAATTTGCATTACACCAAGGCCGATTTTGAAGTTGAGCAAAATTATCCCTTCAGTATACCTGATGGATACGAGCCCGGTAAATAATTAATATGTTTGTTTGATGAAGTTTATAAAAGCAACTTTCTTTTTACTATTGGTACTGGCAGCGGTTAATGTTCGTGCGCAAAGCAGCGATGAACTGAAGCGCCGTAAAGCCCAGTTAAATAAAGAACTTGAGCAATTAAATGAAGATTATCAGGAAACTTTAAATAACAAAAAAGCCACCTTAAAGCAGTTAAGCATCCTTAAGGCGCAGATAAACCTGAGGCAGGAAAAAATAGAGAACATTAACTCGGAGGTAAGAAATCTGGATAACCAGATCTCGGAGAGCAATAACAACGTACGTAGTTTACAATCACAGTTAGATCAGCTTAAAAAGGAATACGCCGCGATGATATTGTTTGCCTACCGCAACCAAAGTGCGTACAATAAGTTGATGTTTCTTTTTGCATCGAAAGATTTTAACCAGGCTTATAAGCGTTTAAAATATTTGCAACAGTTTGGCACCTATCGTGAACGCCAGGCTGCATCTATACAAGGCACACAAAAAGAGCTGCATGTTAAAATTACCGAGCTTGACAGAACGAAAGATGAGAAAACGAACCTGTTAAAAGATCAGCAAAAAGAAAAAGAAACGCTGGGTAATGAGCGTAATAGCCAGGTTAAAGTGGTAAGCGAACTTTCGCAGCACGAAGGGATCCTGAAAAAGCAGCAAAAGGATTTGCAGATTAAAATAGCCAAAACCAACGCGGCTATTAAAGACGCGATCCGCAGGGAGATAGAAGAAGAAAAACGCCGTTTGGAAGAAGAGGCGAGAAGAAAAGCAGCAGAGGAAGCAAGGTTGGCCGCAGCAAGGGCTAAAGCCGAAAACAAACCAGCCCCGGTAAGTACGCCTGCCGCGCCAAAACCGGTTAATCGCAGCACTTCAAGTCTGCTTAACGCTACACCCGAAGCCGCTAAACTATCTAACGACTTTTTAGGTAACCGCGGAAGTTTACCATGGCCGGTTGCTAACGGGGTAACTACACAAGGGTTTGGTATTTATACTACCCCCGAGGGGATCAGGAGCGAAAGTACAGGAATAGATATCCGCACCAATGCCGGAGCAAACGTAAGGGCCGTATTTGATGGTGAAGTGATTAAAGTGGTAGATGTGAGCGGTACCTACCTGGTAATGGTTAGGCATGGTGAATACTTTACGGTTTACGCCAATTTGCGGTCGGTAAATGTGGCACGCGGGCAAAAAGTGAGCACCAAGCAATCGATAGGTACGGTGGCTACAGAGCCATCAACAGGTGAAACTGAAGCGCATTTTGAAATTTATAAAGGCACCACACCTGTTAACCCCAAGATCTGGCTGGCGCCTAACTAATTAGTTTTGAGTTATAAGAAAATTTAATTGTATATATTTGTATCCTTAAACAAAATGCTATGTTAAGTTCAGTTTTGTTATTTTTAAATATTGGTACGGGCGAGATGGTACTGATACTTTTTGCAGCATTGATGCTATTTGGGGGCGAAAAACTGCCCGGCCTGGCGCGAAGCTTAGGCAAAGGAATCCGCGATTTTAAAGATGCATCCGAAGATGTGAAGCGGGAGATCAATAACCAGATTAACAACTACGAAGAGAAAAAACCGGAAGTTAAAATAGAAACTCCTGCCATAGAAGAGAAAGCTTCAGAAGCACCTGAAAACACGGCTGCCGAATACGAGAAGCCTGTAATCGAAAATACTGTTCCAAATACAATCGCCATTAGCGATTATCACGTAAATACTCCTGCCGAACATCACAACGAGCACGTAGATTTGGATAAAACCATTACCGGCAACCACGTGGAGGCCGAAAAGGAAGAGCATAAATTATAGTACTACATTAAATCATTACATAAAAACTTAAAATCATGGGTGGATTAGGCGCACCAGAAATCATTCTGATCATCATTGCGATACTTTTATTATTCGGCGGTAAAAAAATCCCTGAACTAATGAGAGGCTTAGGAAAAGGCGTTAAAGAATTTAAAGACGCGCAAAACGGCGAAGGCACTTCTTCATCATCTGAAGAGAAAAAAGCGTAATTGCCCTGACGGGGATTAGGTTTTAAAGCCGCTTTTACTTACTATATGAACTTATCTGTTGATTTATTTCTTATTTCAACGGATAAGTTTTTTATTTTAGCCCCATGGCTAATACTTATTCCACTTTATCTGAAATAAAGAGTGGGTTGCAACGTGCAGAAATTACTGTTGAAGGACTTGTAAAAGAATACCTGGTTCAAATTGAAAAAAACGCTCATTTAAATGCTTTTAATGAGGTATTTGCCGACGAGGCTTTGGTTGCTGCAAAAAACGTTGACAATAAAATAAAAAATAACGCCGCCGGTAAACTGGCCGGTATGGTTATAGCCATAAAAGATAACATCTGCTACAAAGGCCACGAGGTTAATGCCTCATCCAAAATCTTAACAGGTTTTAAATCTATTTTCTCATCAACCGTAGTTGAACGCCTGCTGGCCGAGGATGCGGTGATCATAGGCCGCTGCAACTGCGATGAGTTTGCCATGGGTGCCACCAACGAATCATCCTATTTTGGCCCGGTAAAAAACTTTGCTGATAATACCAGGGTATCCGGTGGATCATCAGGTGGTTCGGCAGTTGCTGTGCAGGCTGGTATGTGCCATGCTGCGCTGGGTACTGATACCGGCGGCTCGGTAAGGCAGCCTGCTTCGTTTTGCGGCGTGGTGGGTTTAAAGCCTACTTATGGCAGCATCTCGAGGCATGGTATCATTGCCTATGCTTCATCGTTTGACCAGGTTGGTCCGGTAACCAAATCGGTAGAGGATGCTGCTTTGTTGCTGGAAGTATTGGCCGGTCCGGATGATTATGACAGTACATTATCGCAAACCCCGCCGCCGGCTTCGTATACCAACTTTCAAAAGCCGGGTAAAAAGAAGATCGCCTATTTGCAGGAAGCAATTTCGAGCCCGGGTGTTGATACAGAGGTGAAAGATAACCTGATAAAATATATCGAAAAACTGCGCGATGAAGGGCATACCGTTACGCCGATAGCCTTTGAGTTATTGGATTACCTGGTGCCTACTTATTATATTTTAGCTATGGCCGAGGCTTCATCAAACCTGGCAAGGTATGATGGGGTGCATTACGGTTACCGCAGTCCGCAGGCTACAGACCTGCAATCAACTTATAAAAAATCGCGCTCTGAAGGTTTTGGTAAGGAGGTTAAACGGAGGATTATGACAGGCACCTTTGTGTTAAGTGCCGGTTATTATGATGCCTACTATGCCAAAGCCCAGAAAGTACGCCGTCTGATACAGGAAAAAACCAACGAGATCCTGGTCGAATACGATTTTATATTGGTACCAACCGCCCCCGAACCGGCCTTTAATATAGGCAGGGAAGAGAAAGATCCGGTGGTGATGTATCTTTCTGATATTTTTACCGTACAAGCCTCATTAACCGGTGTGCCGGCCATATCGGTACCTACGGGCAATAACAGCAAGGGTTTGCCGTTAGGGTTACAGTTATTAACAAAGCATTTTGGCGAGCAGCAATTGTTAGATTTCGCCAAATATTTTCTTGAACTATAATAAAAATGGTACTTTAGTAAGATGCTGATGCTTTGGGCATTGAGGATTTAGTCAAACCGATAAAGAATGAAGAGATTATTTACGCTGACCATCTGCCTTTTATCACTGCAAATTTTACAAGCCAAAACACTCCTTACCGCTTCGGCCGGGTTAATTAAATTAAACGCCGAAGCTATCAATGCCGATACTACAATTTTGCCGGTGCTAAACCAGTCGCTTCCGCTTACTACATACGGCGGGGTGTATAAACGCAGGTTAGATTCGATCCGGAAGGATATCCAGCTGGATTATAACGAATACGTACAGGCCTATATCGACCTGTATATGCACAACCGTGAAGAAATGGGGCAGGTTGTTGGCCTGACCAAATATTACTTCCCCATCTACGAAAAAGCTTTCCGCGAGGCGGGCATCCCCGAAGAAATAAAATTCCTCTCGATAGTTGAATCCAAACTTGACCCAAACGCGGTTTCGCGGGTGGGCGCTACCGGGCTTTGGCAATTTATGGGTACCACGGCCAAAATTTACGGCCTCAATATGGATAACTATATTGATGATCGCCGCGATCCCATCCAATCAAGCTATGCCGCTGCCGCTTATTTAAAAGATGCCTACCAGGAATTTGGCGACTGGCTGCTGGCCATAGCCTCATACAATTGCGGTAAAAGCAACGTAGAGCGCGCCGTTGAAAAAGCAGGCGGCGTAACCGATTTCTGGAGCATCCGCCAGTATTTACCCGTTGAAACACGCGGCTATGTTCCGGCGTTTATTGCCATGAACTATGTGATGAACTATTTTAGCAAGCATAATATAGTTCCGCAGGCCTGTAATTTCAGCATCCGTACCGATACGGTTATGGTGAAAAGAATAGTACCGCTAAGCAGTGTTGCCCAGGCACTGGATGTAAGTTTGAGGGAAATCACGGTACTTAACCCATCGTATCGGATGGCGGTAGTGAACGGCAGCCCTAAAACCCCCCGTAGGTTGATATTGCCGCAAACTGCTAAAGATAACTATGCTGCCTTATATAATGTATTAAACGGTGTTGATACGCCGGTACCGGCTACCGCTCCGAAAACCAATACTTACGCTGCTGTTACCTCATACACACCTGCAAAAAACGAGCGCAGGATTCCCACACATCATAAAGTACGCAAGGGTGAAACGCTGGCTTCGATAGCTGATAAGTTTGGTTGCGAGGTGTCTGACCTGAAAGTTTGGAACCACTTGAAAACTAACCGTGCACCGATAGGAGCAACGATCAAAGTATCGGCGGGAGAGGTTGCTGCGAATGTGCAGGATGATGAGGGGTATTCGAAGAATTAAGGTTGTCTGAATCAGAATTTGCAGAATTTTAGAATTTTCAAAATTCTGTAGTGGGTTTCAGATTTCTTTCTGTTGATTCTAAAAACTTTTGGGTGCTAAATTATAAATTGAGAAATTTTAGAATTTTCAGGATCCTTTGTACTGGTTTCTGTTTTAATTCTGTTCATTCTAAAATTCTGTCAATTCTGATTCAGACCACAACCATGCAAAACCCAAAGGAAACCATCGATGAATACATTGCCGACTTCCCCGATGAAGTCCAGCAAAAGCTTCAACAAGTACGCGCTACTATAAAAGCCGCCGCGCCGGATGCGGTGGAGGCCATCAAATATGCTATCCCCACTTTTATCCTTAATGGCAACCTTGTGCACTTTGGCGGCTTTAAAAATCACATAGGTTTTTACCCCGCACCGCAGGGATTGGAGGAGTTTAAAGAAGAACTTTCGGGTTATAAAGGGGCAAAGGGTTCGGTACAGTTTCCGCTGAATGAGCCGTTGCCATTGGATCTGATCACCAAAATAGTAAAATTCAGGGTGCAGAAAAATCTGGAGAAGGTGAAGAAGAAAAAATGATGCTGAGGCATATTTCATTCTTTTAACCCAATCTTTGCAAAACACTAACCGTATTTTAACCTCTTTTTATCATAATCGTAAAAAGGGGCTTTTTTATGTTTGTTCCATAAAAAGAATTGTAATTTTGGGCGCTTCAATTTGAAAAAAATGAATAAAATCAATCGTAAACAGGATGCGCTTAACTACCATTCGCAAGGCCGTCCCGGAAAGATACAAGTTGTACCTACCAAACCAACAAATTCGCAGCGCGATTTAACCATGGCCTACTCGCCCGGTGTGGCCGAGCCATGTTTAAAAATTGCCGATAACACCGAAGATGTTTATAAATATACAGCCAAAGGCAACCTTGTAGCCGTAATCAGTAACGGTACCGCAGTTTTAGGCCTGGGCAATATAGGCCCCGAGGCCAGCAAACCGGTAATGGAAGGTAAAGGCCTTTTGTTTAAAATCTACGCCGATATCGACGTTTTCGATCTGGAACTGGATGCCAAAAATGTAGACGATTTTGTAAAAATTGTAAAAGCGCTTGAGCCAACTTTTGGCGGTGTGAACCTGGAAGATATTTCGGCCCCAACCTGTTTTGAAATTGAACGCAGGCTGAAAGCCGAAATGAATATCCCGGTAATGCACGATGACCAGCACGGTACGGCCATCATCTCGGGCGCGGCACTGATGAACGCCTGCGAGATCCAGGGTAAAAAGCTGGATAAAATAAAAATGGTGGTAAACGGTGCCGGTGCCGCCGCGGTATCCTGCTCAAAAATGTACCTGTCGTTAGGGGTTAAAAAAGAGAACCTGGTGATGTTTGATATCAACGGCGTACTAAACCAGGAACGTACCGATCTCGACGAGATCAGGATGGAGTTTGCTACCGACCGTAAGGACGTAAAAACCTTAGCCGATGCCATGAAAAATGCCGACGTGTTTGTAGGCCTTTCGGCAGGTAATGTGGTAACGCCGGATATGTTGAAAACCATGGCCAAAAAGCCTATCGTTTTCGCCATGGCCAACCCTGTACCTGAAATTGATTATGATCTGGCTGCAGGCACACGCGATGATATCATTATGGCAACAGGTCGTTCTGATTATCCTAACCAGGTAAATAACGTATTGGGTTTCCCATATATTTTCAGAGGAGCGCTTGATGTGCGGGCTACTGCCATTAACGAGGAAATGAAGATTGCGGCAACGCATGCAATTGCCGAGATGGCTAAAAAGCCCGTACCGGAAGCCGTTAACCTGGCCTATAATTTAACCAACCTGAAGTTTGGCAAAGATTACATCATCCCCAAACCAATGGACCAAAGACTTATCACCGAAGTATCTATGGCAGTTGCCAAAGCCGCAATAGATTCTGGTGTGGCCCGTAAGGTAATTACCGATTGGGATGCTTATGCCGAGGAGCTAAGATCACGTTTGGGTACTAATGATAAACTGCTGCGTAACCTTACTGCCAAAGCCAAACAGGATCCTAAACGGGTTGTATTTGCCGAGGCCGATAATTATAAAATTCTGCGTTCGGCCCAGATTGTAAAAGAAGAGGGCATAGCTACTCCTATTTTGCTGGGTAATGTGGATAAAATAAAAAAGATCATCCACGATAACGATCTTGACCTTGGCGATGTGCACATTATCGATCCGCGCGAAGGCTGCGAACACATGGATGAGTATGCCGAATACCTGTACAGCAAACGCCAGCGCAGGGGAGTTACCTTGTTTGAGGCCAAAAAATTGCTCATCGACAGGAATTATTATGGTGCCTGTATGGTGCAGTTTGGCCGTGCCGATGCATTGATCTCGGGCTTAACCAAAAACTATGTAACCACGGTAAAACCCGCCCTGCAAATTATCGGTACCGAAGCGGGCGTAAACCGGGTAGCCGGCATGTATATGATGATTACCGCCAAAGGCCCCGTGTTTTTTGGCGATACCACCGTTAACGTAAACCCTTGTGTTAATGATTTGGTGGATATTACCGTGCTGATGGAACGCTCGGTAAGGCAGTTTAATATCAGTCCGCGGGTTGCTGTGTTATCTTATTCAAACTTTGGTTCGAACGAGGGGGAGATTCCTGAAAAAACAAGGGAGACGGTAGCTATCCTCCACGAAAAATATCCCGATATGGTGGTTGACGGCGATATGCAGGCCAATTTCGCATTAAACTCCGATCTGTTGGCAGATAACTTCCCTTTCTCTACCTTAAACGGCAAGCCGGCTAATACCTTGATTTTTCCAAACCTTGAATCGGGTAACATTGCCTATAAACTATTGCAGGAAATAGGTGGTGCAGAGGCGGTGGGCCCTATATTACTTGGTTTGAAAAAGCCGGTACACGTGCTGCAGCTGGGCAGTTCGGTACGCGAGATAGTAAATATGATAACCATTGCCGTTGTTGATGCGCAGGCTAAAGCAGCTAAAGTTTAAATTTTATCTAACAATATGAAATGAAGCGCCCGGATTATTTTCGGGCGCTTTTTTTGTCGGATTTAACCGGATTTGGGTATTATTTGATCTTAATTAATGCCGCCGGAAATATTAACTTTGGATATTCTCCTGCTCTGCCGCGTAGGCACCGGCAGATTGCTTTAACAGGATTTAACAAAACCGTAATTTATGTATGATTATATTAGCGGAAGGCTGATGTTTAAAAGCCCTTCGTACGTGGTTATTGATGCCGGTGGTGTAGGCTATCACATTAACATTTCAGTAAACACATACTCGGGAATAAGTGAGGATGAAAAGTGTAAGCTGTTTGTATGGCTGCACGTAAAGGAGGATGCGCATACGCTTTACGGCTTTGCAACAGAGGGCGAGCGGCGGTTGTTCTTACATTTAATTTCCATTTCGGGCATCGGGCCAAATACCGCGCGGATGATGTTATCATCCATAACCCCGGCAGAAATCCAGGCGGCTATTGTTAGCGGTAACGTATCGCTCATCCAGCGTATTAAAGGTATTGGTCCCAAATCGGCGCAGCGTATTATTCTCGAGTTACAGGATAAGCTGAAGAAGGAAGGGCCGGATACTTTAACCGTGGTTCCGGTGAGTGCAACGGTTAAGGATGAGGCACTTTCGGCACTGGTAATGCTGGGTTTTGCACGTAATGTTGCCGAAAAAGTACTGGATCAGGAGATAAAGAAAAATAATGCTGAATTAACGGTTGAAGAACTTATTAAATTTGCATTAAAAACCTTATAATTACTGAACAAATTTCGACTAAACTTTTGATCAAAATATTTACTTATAAGATCCTTATAAGTGTGTTGTTCATCGTGGTATTAGGTGGGATGGGAAGCGCGTATGCACAACAGCAGCAGCCCCAGTCTGCCCCCAAAAATGATACAACAAAAACCAATGCACCTATAAACCTCATAACGCCGCGCAGCGCACGGCTCAGGGAAGGTATTTTCAGTCCCGACCCGGCAGGACTTGTGCGTACGGTAGAGTATGACCCGGTTACCAACCGCTATATTTTATACGAGCGTGTAGGGAATTTGTTATACCGCGCGCCGCAATACCTCACTTTTGATCAATATTTAAAACTCAGGCAGCGCTCTGTACAGCGCATTAATTTTCAGCAGCAGGCTGATGCTTATGCTTACGATTCGCAGCAGCCGGGCTTTATCCCGCCTATCAAAGTGCGCAGCCGCACGTTCGAGCAGATTTTTGGCAGCTCGGTTATCGATATCCGTCCGCAGGGATCGGCCGAGATGATATTGGCCGGCCAGGTGAATAAAAATCAGAACCCACTGTTCAACACCCGCCAGCGCAGCCAGTTTAATTTTAATTTCGATCAACGCATTCAACTGAACGTTACCGGTAATATTGGCGATAAATTGAAGATCACCACCAATTACAATACCGATGCCCAGTTTCAGTTTGAAAACCAGATCAAGCTGGATTATACCGGTTCGCCCGATGAAATTATCCAGAAAATTGAGGCGGGTACGGTAAGCATGCCTTTAAATACTACCTTAATAACCGGTAGCCAGGCGCTCTTCGGCGTAAAAACCAAATTGAAATTTGGCAGGCTGGATGTAACCAGTATTTTTTCGCAGCAGCGTTCACAATCAAAAACCATCACCATCACCAATGGTTCGCAGCAGGGCGAATTCAGGTTAACGCCTGCCGATTACGAGGCTAACAAGCACTTCTTTTTAGCACAGTACTTTCGTAATAACTATAACCGGGCGCTGGCTAATATCCCTATTATCAGTTCAAACGTTACCATCACCAAAATTGAGGTTTGGACAACCAACCGCACCAACGTAACCACCGATTCGCGCGATATTATGGCTTTTACCGATTTGGGTGAAAATAATCCATATAACAAAACGCGGTTTCAGGGCGGTGCCGGCTTTAGTGGCTTGCCGGCAGGCTTTAGCGGGCAGGGCTTTACACAGCAATCAAATAACCTGTTAGCTACCATAGGCGCTTTGCCGGGCAACCCTAAACAAACCAACTCAAACGCCATTGCCAGCTTTTTCCAGGGCTCGGGCAGTACAGATAACTACTCAAAACTCACTTACGCCCGCAAGCTTACCGATAAGGAGTTTACCCTGCATCCGCAGTTGGGCTACATCTCGCTAAACTATCCTTTAAATAATGATGAGGTGCTGGCGGTAGCTTACCAGTATACAGTTAACGGTGTGCAATACCAGGTTGGTGAGTTTAGCAGCGATGTGGCGGTTGATCCGGCTGCGCCCAAAATGCTGTATGTAAAATTGCTGAAAGGCGAGTTACTTAAAACTAACTTACCGCAATGGGATCTGATGATGAAAAACATCTATTCCCTCGGCGCGTTCCAAATCTCGCCATCAAACTTTAAACTTACCGTTACCCGTTTGGATGATAAATCGGGCATCGAAAAAACGGTGATGGAAGAGGGGCAAAACCTTAAAGGCAAACTCTGGCTGCAGGTATCGGGTTTGGATAACCTGAACCAGCAAAGCGATAAAAAGCCCGACGGTTATTTCGACTTTTTAGAGGGCATCACCATCGATTCACAAAATGGCCGCATCTCGTTCCCAACGGTAGAACCTTTTGGCTCCGATCTGGCGGCCAAATTTACAAGCGGCGAGGGCGATCTTGCAAAACGCTATGTTTACCAGGCTTTGTATGATTCTACCAAGACCATAGCCCAGCAATATTTTCCGGCGCTTAATCGCTATGTAATTAAAGGTACCTATACTTCAACAGGTGGTTCGGAGTATCAACTGAATGCAGTGAATATTCCGCAGGGCTCGGTAGTGGTTAATGCCGGTACGGTTAAACTACAGGAGGGTAACGATTATACGGTTGATTATAATGCCGGCCGCATCAGGATCCTGAACCAGGCGCTGCTATCATCAGGCCAGCCCATCACTGTTAAACTCGAAAATAACGAGCTGTTCGGCGTGCAGCAAAAATCGTTGTATGGTACCCGGTTGGATTACCATGCCAGTGATAAATTACAGTTGGGTGCTACCCTGATGCACTTAACCGAGCAGCCTATCACGCAAAATGAAATTGCCGGAGAAGAATCGATCTCGAATACCATCTGGGGCTTTGATGCCAACTATAGTTCCAACTCAAGGTTTTTAACCCGTTTGGTTGACAAAATACCGGGCATCCATACCAAGGTTCCGTCATCTATCAATTTTTACGGTGAGTTTGCCAAACTGATGCCCGGCAGCCCCGGTGCATTAAATTTTGCAGGCTCAAAAAATGGTACTTCTTATCTCGACGATTTTGAAAACAGCCAATCGGTTATTGATGTAAAAAGTGCCAATGCCTGGCAAATTTCGGGCACGCCGCAGCTTTTCTCCGAGTCGGGTTTATTTGATGACCTGAGCTATGGTTACAACCGTGCAAGGCTGGCTTTTTATAATATCGACCCCATATTTTATACCAACACCGGCTCTATCCCGGTATCGCGCAGCGAGCTTTCAAATCATTATGTAAGGCAGGTTATTGAGCAGGAGGTTTTCCCTTACAAGCAATCGGCAACGGGGCAGCCTTTAAGTTTGGCAACGTTGAACATGGCTTTTTATCCAAGCATTCGTGGTCCGTACAACTACGCTACCACCGGCGTTAATGCAGATGGTACGCTGCAAAACCCTAAAAGCCGCTGGGGCGGTATGTTCCGGAAACTGGAAACCAATGATTTTGAATCGTTAAACGTATCGTACATCGAGTTTTGGATGCTCGATCCCTTTATTTATAAACCCAACTCGGCAGGTGGCGATCTGTATTTTAACTTAGGTTCGCTATCGGAAGATATTTTGAAGGATGGCCGCAAAAGTTTGGAAAACGGCTTGCCTGTTGATGGCGATCTTACCAAGGTTGATGAAACCAACTGGGGCCGTGTATCAAAACTACAACCGGTAATTAATGCCTTTGATAATAACCCCGACGCCCGCAAACTGCAGGACGTAGGTTTGGACGGCTTGAACGACCAGGACGAGAAAACCAAATTTGCACCCGTGGTGCAACAACTACAGGGCCAGCTGAATGCCCAGGCTGCCGCTAACCTGGCTGCCGACCCATCATCCGACGATTATCAATATTACCAGGGCCCTGCACTTGACCAGGCCCGCGCCGGTATTCTTGATCGTTACAGCAAGTATAATGGTACCGATGGTAACTCCAAAACCGCCCAGCAATCGCAGGCCGAACTGGGTTTGCAAAACTCGGCCTCCACGTCGCTGCCCGATGGCGAAGATATTAACCGGGATAACAACATGAGCCAGGAAGATTCATACTTTCAGTATAAAGTATCGATGCGCCCGGCCGATATGGTGGTTGGCCAAAACTACATCAGCGATAAGGTTATAGCACAGGTAAAACTACCAAACGGCACAACACAGGCTGTAACCTGGTACCAGTTCAGGATCCCGATTACTGATTACCAATCAAAAGTGGGCAACATCCAGGATTTTAAAGCCATCCGTTTTATGCGGATGTTCATGACCAACTTTGCCGATACCGCAGTACTGCGTTTTGCAACGCTCGAATTGGTGCGCGGCGAGTGGCGAGCCTTCAATAACGAAAAAAATCCGCTGAATGTAATTGCAGATCCTGCCATCCAAAACCCGCCAATCGATGCCTCGGTGCTTGATGTACAGGCGGTGAATATTGAAGAGAACGGTAACCGCACACCTATCCCTTACGTAGTACCGCCGGGCATTAACCGCCAGCGCAACTATAATAACCTGCAAACCAATACCAAGCTTAATGAGCAATCATTATCCGTTAACGTTAAAAACCTGCGCGATGGTTACTCAAGGGCGGCCTTCCGTACGTTTTATAATGATTTGCGCCGGTATAAAAGGATGCAGATGTTTATCCACGCCGAGGGCGATTATTTAAAGGATAACGACCTGAACGCCTTTATCCGTTTGGGTGTGGATTACCAGGATAACTATTACGAATACGAGTTGCCGTTAAAAATTACCAATCCGGGCACAAACGATCCGCAGGCTATCTGGCCGGATGCCAATCAAATGGACCTGGAGCTTGACCTGCTGGTGCGTGCCAAACTGGCCCGTAATCACTCCAACGTTGCCTACAATACTTTGTTTAAATATACCGAGGGTGATAAAACAGTTTATATAAAAGGCCAGCCCGACCTGAGTCGCCTGCGTACCATTATGCTGGGTGTGCGCAACCCTTACAAAGGCAGTAGTGTAATTGCCGATGATGGTTTGGATAAATCGGGCACGGTTTGGTTTGATGAATTGCGCCTTACCGATTTTGATCAGCGCGGAGGTTGGGCCGCCACAGCCCGTATTGATGCCAAGCTTGCCGATTTTGCCGACGTAACCGTATCGGGCAGTAAAACCACTATAGGTTTTGGTACGCTGGATTCGCGGCTGAACGACAGAAATCAAAGCGACGATCAAACTTATGACGTATCGGCCAATGTAGAGCTTGGTAAGTTTTTCCCGGATAAAAGCGGGATCCATATCCCAGCCTATATCAACGTATCAAAACAACGCAGCATGCCGCAATATGATCCCGGCGCGCCCGATGTGGAGCTGAAATCATCGCTCGCTGCAGCCACCAGTACCAAAGAGCGCGATTCGATCAGGAATGCGGCTATTGATATCACCATGCGAAAAAGCATCAACTTCACTAATGTGCATAAGGCACGCACCAATACCAGCGCCATCAACCACATTTGGGACATTGAAAACTTTAATGCCAGCTACGCTTATACCGAATACACGCACCACGATTTTGTAACGCAGAGCGATATCGAAAAAACATACAATTTAACGTTGGCCTACAATTATACCAATCAGCCCAAATACTACAGTCCGTTTGCCAAGATCATCAAAAAAAATACGCTGGCTTTACTAAGGGATTTCAATTTTAGCCTGCTGCCAACGAGGTTAAACTTCAGTATTAATTTTGATCGTTTTTACTCGGAAAATACCCTGCGCGATAACGACCCGAATAATTTTATCCCCATCCCAACCACCACTTTCAACAAGTACTTTAACATAACCCGTGTGTACGGTATCGGCTGGAATTTATCCAAATCGTTACAGATGGATATCGATGCCACCAATCTCTCGGTAGTGGATGAACCGGCGGGGCGTATTAACGGTTTAAAGCGCGATACCCTGTGGGATAACCTGAAAAAACTGGGCCGTACCACCAACTATAACCATACGCTTACCTTTAATTATACGGTACCAATAAATAAAATACCGGGTCTGGATTGGGTATCGGCCATTGCACGTTACAGTACACACTTTAACTGGCAAACGCAGCCGCTGTTTGCTATTAATGATCCGAGTTATGATGTGGGTAACAGCATCCAAAACTCGAGAGCCCTCCAGTTTAACCCAACACTTAACCTTACATCGCTGTATAATAAGTTTCCTTTTATCCGTAGGGCAAATAATCCTAATAAAAAGCCTAATGTGCTGATAGGATTATTAACCAGCGTTAAAAATTTAAGTGCTACTTATACCCATACACAGGGTACATTTTTACCGGGCTACCTGCCAAAATCAGGTTTCTTTGGTTCGAGTGGTGGCGCGCCAGGTTTAGGCTTTTTATTAGGCAGCCAAAAGGATATCAGGGCTAAGGCAGTGTCCAACGGCTGGATTACCAACGATACGCTGCAAAACCAGTTGTACACCACCACATCTAACGAAGACATGCACTTCCGCGGCATTATTGAGCCGTTTAAGGATCTGAGGATTGAGCTGAGCGCATTTAAAACGCAGGACCATAACTACCAGGCCAATTTTAAATACCTGGCAACAACCAATAGTATTGAAACCCTAAGCCCGGTTACTACCGGTAATTACAGCGTGTCGATACTTACCATAGGTACTGCTTTTGAAAAGGCTAAGGGCATTACCAATGTATCCGGAACATTCCAGAAGTTTTTGGATGCCCGTGCGGTGATATCGCAAAAACTGGGGCAAACTAATCCCAACTCATCGGGCACCACAGATGGTTATGCAGATGGCTACGGGCCAAACTCGCAAAACGTACTGGTACCGGCTTTCCTGGCTGCTTATACGGGTAAAGGTGCATCGGGCAGCAACCTGTCACAGTTTCCTAAAATACCTATTCCTAACTGGCAGGTTACTTACAATGGCTTAAGTAAAATTGCATGGTTCAAGGATGTTTTTGATTCGTTTGATCTGAGCCACGGTTACCGTTCGGCTTATAACGTAGCCGGCTATACCTCGCTGCTGCAATACCGGGAAGCAAATGGGGCCTCAAGCGCCAGAGATTTAAATAACGACTTTTTACCGCTGTACCAATTCTCGCAGGTAACCATTTTTGAACAGTTTGTGCCTTTAATTGGTGCCAGCATGAGATTTAAAAACAGCATGACCGCCAATGCCGAATACCGCCAAAGCCGCGCGCTAAGCCTCAGCTTACTCAACAGCCAGCTGGCACAGCAAAACGAAAAGATCATTGTACTGGGCTTTGGCTATCATACCAAAGACTTTCATTTCCCGTTTGGCTGGTTTGAGGGCATCCAGCACAAGGATGTGAACTTTAAGCTTGATTTTTCATTGCGGGATAACAAAACCTTGATTTATCGTGCCGATGTTCAATCGGCCGAGATCTCATCGGGTGCACAGAATATCACCGTTCGTCCATCTATTGATTATGTGATTAACCAGCGTTTTAATTTGAATTTGTTTTATGATTCAAACCTTACAAAGCCGTATACCTCGCAAACATTTAATACATCGTTCACCAATTTTGGGGTTAATTTGAAGTTGCTGTTGCAGTAGAAATAAAAACAAAAATGTCATTACGATAGAGCAGGGCGGGAAAGAGCGCCGGAGCGAAAGAGAAATCTTGTACGCCATGTAATGCCGAATTGCAAAGCCGTTTAGTATGGCGTATAAGATTTCTCCTCACGCCAAGGCGCAATCCCTGGGCAAGTTCGTCGAAATTACATTAAGAGATAATTACAAATCCTAAAACTTCCCCTCATCCATCAGTTTCTTTTTCTCTGCTCTCCGCTTCTGCCTTTCGGCTTTATTTTTTAAACGTTCGGCTTTGTTCTTATTATGCTCGTCAATGCGGTCTTTAGTGGCTTTTTGACTTTTCTCGTCAAGGCCAATGCAAGGCTTAATGCCGGTGAGCAGAGTTTTCCAAACCGTTTTCCAGAAACCGAAATCCTTAGGGCGTTTAAATATGACGTAGGATGAGGTAAGTTTTCCTTTATCGTCCGGATTATTATGCTTAATCACAAAAAGATTGGCGAAGATAGAGATGATGGTTTTGCGCTTCAGGCGATCATTAGCGGTATCGGGCTTCAGCAGTACAACTTTCAAATCGTTATACAAAAAATCAACCTTGCCCTTAAAAACCTTGCTGTTGGCATCAATATCAAAACTGAATTTTTTTACTTTGCCTGATGTCATTTTCACCATGGCCAGCGGCATGGTAGCCGGGTTAAGCCGCGTAAAATCCATAGGGCCTAAGCTGCCCTTATAACTGAAAGGGGCATTATCATCATTTAAGGTAAATTTAAATTGTGCATCTAACCGCCCCCGGTTCATGAAATACGATACGATAGTAGCCGTGGTAATATTATTTTTGGCAATTGCAGATGGATTATTGGTTAAGTTTAAAATGGTAGCGCTGGTATTATCAAACTCCACGGTGCCTGTTTTTTGCGATTTATTGTTAAACTCGTTATAAATCACATCCATCCGGCGCAGCTTTACGGTATCTATCCGTAAATCAAGCTTTAACCTGCCGAGCATCATATTGGGGAATGTTTTAACCTGGTTGGTTACGGTATCCTTTGTTTTAACCGGGTTGGTGAACGCAGTGATTTTACCTCCCGACATTTTTAAGCTCGATGCCGAAATAGTGCGGTACTTGTGGTAATTCAGGTAATCGAAATTGCTGAGCTGAACAGAATCGGCAAGAAGGCCCAGCCTGTCTTTCTGTGTTTTATCAAAAAAGGTACTGGCCTTTGCCGCCTGCAAGGCCAGGCCCTCGATATTTAATTTCGAGGTAAAGGTTGATAATTTGAGGTGCTTTATTTTATAGGTGTAGAGGCCGCTTGGCGTTTGGCCGGTATAGTTATTAAGCTCGGTGATAATATCCTTACAGTAAAGCAGCCGCGATTTATCAGTTTGCGTGGCCGAGTCGATCAGCAGATCGTTAGCGCTCAGGTTGAGCTCCTTTAGTTTGGAGATTGCCACTTTATTGCCCGAGTAATCTTCATAATTTAAGTTGACATCGTTAAGCAGGATATTACCGATGTGGATAGATTTAAGGCTTTTCGAAATCCGTTGCCAGGCCGTTCGGTGATCTTTAACTACAGTATCTTTTGTATGGTTAAGTTGGTAGCTTACGTTTAGCCGGGGTTCGTTCAGGATGATCTGACCTATGTTGAGTTTTTTGTGAAAGTACAGGCTAAAAGGATGCGCATGATTGATGACGAGGCGTTTAACACTCAGTTCGACCAATGTGTTGGGCGCAAGGTGCAGGCGTTTCTTTTTGTTATAAACGGCGGTATCGGGCTTCAGCCTAATGTTATAAAGAATGATCTTCCCACGCAAAATATGAAGCTCTGCATCCGAAAAATCGGCGGTATAAAGGCTGTCGCTGCTGTTGAGTACCACATCCTTTACCTTAGCCGCCAATATGGGCGACCAATACCTGTTAACCACGACGGCCAGTATCAAAATAACTGTTACCGGTATCAGCACAAATTTAAATACGTTTTTTTGCCACCTATGCTTTAAAAAATTTAGCTTCATGCACCCCGGTTTATTGTTATTTAAGGTTTAACAGCAAGTTAGTAACTTTTGTTATGTTATAAAGTTAAACAGGCCGTATTTTATTAAAAGTTTATGCCCTGTTCATATTCGGGGCCAATTTTTAACGTTCAATGTAGCTTTAAATTCATTTTATTAAATACTGACAATATGTCATCTATGTATGCGGATTTTGTTTATTTTTGCAAACTAATTTTTATACAAGGATGATGGATTTGCTTATTCCGGATAAAACACATGATGAGAGCAGGCAGGGCGAGGCGTTGATGTTAAATGCCGAAACAGCTAAAAATAACGGGCGCAAGCTGTACATTGAAAGCTATGGCTGCGCGATGAATTTTTCGGACAGCGAAATAGTTGCTTCTATTTTAGCCGAACGTGGTTTTGAAACCACTACCGATCATACATCGGCCGATGTTATTTTTATCAATACCTGCTCTATCCGCGAAAACGCCGAACAACGCGTTCGCAATCGCCTTAAAGAGTTTACCATAACCAAGGTAAAAAATCCAGGTTTGGTTGTAGGCGTTTTAGGTTGCATGGCCGAGCGGTTGAAATCAAAATTTTTGGAAGAGGAAAAATTAGTTGACGTAGTTGTTGGTCCGGATGCTTACCGTGATCTGCCTAATTTGATTGATAAAGTTGATGACGGGCAAAAAGCCGTAAACGTACTGCTATCGCGCGAGGAAACTTATGCCGATATCAGTCCGGTGCGTTTAAACAGCAATGGTATCAATGCTTTCGTATCCATTATGCGTGGCTGCGATAACATGTGCTCGTTTTGCGTAGTGCCGTTTACCCGTGGCCGCGAGCGCAGCCGCGATCCGCTATCTATAGAAGCCGAATGTCGCGATCTTTTTGACAGGGGCTACCGCGAGGTTACTTTATTAGGGCAAAACGTTGATTCATATAAATATTCAACCGGCGAAGATGATAACAAAGTTACTACCAACTTTGCCAATTTATTGGAACAAATAGCGCTGATCAATCCTGATTTGCGGGTTAGGTTTTCAACTTCGCACCCTAAAGATATTACCGACGAGGTGCTTTACGCCATCAACAAGCACGATAACATCTGTAACTATATCCACCTGCCGGTACAATCGGGCAACAGCCGCGTGCTGGAACTGATGAATCGTACTTACGACCGTGAGTGGTATATCAACCGTATCGATGCCATTCGCCGTATTATCCCCGATTGCGCCATTTCAACCGACGTGATTACAGGGTTTTGCAGCGAAACCGACGAAGAGCATAAGGATACCGTTACGATGATGGATTACGTGAAGTACGATTTTGCCTACATGTTTAAATACAGCGAAAGGCCCGGCACATTAGCCGCCAAACGTTATGCCGATGATATCCCGGAAGAAGTAAAGCAAAAACGCCTCACCGAAATTGTGGCTAAACAACAAGAATACTCTTTTTATAGGATGCAGGCCCGTATTGGCAAAGTAGAACGTGTGCTGATAGAAGGCTTCTCCAAAAAATCAGACAAAGATTACTGCGGCCGTAGCGACCAAAACGCCATGGTTATTTTCCCGGTAGGTGAAGGATATAAACCGGGAGAGTATGTTAATGTGCTTGTTGAGCGTAGTACAACAGCGACATTAATTGGGAAAGTGGTTGATTGAGTTTATTAGGTTGATTGAGTGAATAGTTGTTAGGTGGTTTAACCACTCACCTCATCAACCCAATCAACTATTCACTAACAAACAATGGAAGTACAAGAAATAAAACAACGCTTTGGTATCATCGGCAATTCGCCGTTGCTTAACCGGGCTATAACTATAGCAAACCAGGTTGCGCCTACTGATATCTCGGTATTAATTACCGGCGAAAGTGGGAGCGGTAAGGAGGTGTTTTCGCAGATCATCCACCAGATGAGCCCGCGTAAGCACGGGCCGTTTATTGCCGTTAACTGCGGCGCGATACCTGAGGGCACTATTGATTCGGAATTGTTCGGTCACGAAAAAGGAGCCTACACAGGTGCCGTTGGCGAACGTAAAGGTTATTTTGAAACCGTAAACGGCGGTACCATATTTTTAGATGAGATTGCCGAAATGCCGCTGGGTACCCAGGCCCGGCTTCTGCGCGTGCTCGAATCGGGTCAGTATATTAAAGTAGGCTCATCAAAAGTTGAAAAAACAAACGTGCGCGTTATTGCGGCCACTAACGTTGATGTATACGATGCTGTTAAAAACGGAAAGTTTCGTGAAGATCTTTACTATCGTTTAAACACAGTACCATTAAGGATTCCGCCGTTGCGCGACAGGAAGGAAGATGTGTTCCTCCTTTTTCGCAAGTTTACGGCCGATTTTACTGATAAATACCGCACGCCGCCCATTCAACTGGATGATGATGCGCAACAGGTATTAACCAACTATTCGTGGCCGGGTAACGTGAGGCAGCTTAAAAACATGGCCGAGCAATTGGCCGTATTGGAGCGCGACAGGATCATTACTGCGCAAACTTTGCTAACCTATATTCCGCACGAAGTGGGAGGACGCAACCTGCCCATGCGGTTGGATAATCAGCCCAAAGAAGATTTTTCGGAACGCGATATTTTATACAAAGTGTTATTTGATATGAAGCGCGATATGGTGGAGCTAAAAAAACTGGTGGCCGATATTATCGAACACGGCGGTGTTTCTCCTCATTATGCCAACAATCCGCAAACACTTAACCAGCTTTACCGCGATATTGAGCTGCATGGTAATAATGAGTCACAATTTACTTTGCAACAACCCGTTAATACGGTTAATAACCCGGTTGTGAACAACAATACCACTATCGATGGTTTTAACATTACGCACGATGCCGAAGAAGTGGAAGAATCCCTCTCATTAATTGAAAAGGAATCAGACCTGATACGCAAGGCCCTTAAAAAACATAAAGGCAAACGTAAACTGGCCGCTAACGAACTGGGGATTTCTGAGCGTACTTTATACCGGAAAATAAAAGAACTAAACTTATAAAAATTGATGAAACGATTTTTGGGTATCATTACGGCGTTTACCTTCATGCTGCTTTACTCATCATGTTACACGCTGAAGAATGAGTCGATCCCGGCAGATATGAAAACTGTTAATATCCAGTTTTTTGAAAACAATGCCCCATTGGTGGTAAACAACCTTAGCCAAACCTTTACAGAAGCGCTGAAAGAAAGGATCCGTACTCAAACCCGTTTAAGCCTGGTTAGGGGCGAGGCCGATGCAACCATGTCGGGCTCTATTACCGGTTATTCTATCGCCCCGGTTTCTATTGAGGCTACTGCAAATAATGTGGCACCAATTGCCGATGCCAACAGGCTCACTATCACTATAAGGGTTAAATTTTCTTTTGATGCAGCCAAAACTCCTGCCGATAAAAAACTTAGCTTTGAAGAAAGTTTTACTAAGTTTGCCAACTATAGAGGTGATATCGGACCGCAGGAGCAGGCGCTTATACAACAAATTACTAAGCAACTGATTGACGATATTTTTAACAAGGCCTTTTCTAATTGGTAAGCAATTTGTATTTTCAACCACGTGGATCAATATTTGAATAAGAGGCAGTACGAAATATTAGATGAACTATTAGCCAATCCGGCTGATGCGGGTACTTTTTATGGGTATAACCTGCAGCAACTGGTTAACAGTTTTCCGCAAAGTGGTATCCTGAGGGCTTTACTGGCGCATGCAGGCACCAATGATGATGTGAAGCATGCAGCTGCGTACTACAATCCGCCGTTGTTACATAAACTGATTAATGAAGGCGAAAGCCTTGCCCCGGTACAGCCCGCGCAAATCATTAACCTGGTTAATGCCAAACCATTTGTTAACCGCAGTACCGTAACAGCCGGCGAAAATTATTTTAACAGCGGAACGGTAGCCGAAAGCCCGGTAACCCCGGTACAAGCGCCTGTGGCAGAAGTTGATGTTGCAGACGTGCCTCCTCCGGTAAGTAATTTTGTTGCACCGGATGCACCTCCACCTGTACCGCAAGCCACTGAAACACAGGTTGACGATTTACTGCCTCCCCCTGTTCCGGTGGCTGCCGAAACAACTCCACCTGCAGTGTCATTGGTAGGTGTTGAACCTGAAAAACCAGACCAGCAGATAGATGACGATGTGTACGATGAAATAGTAGGCATCGATAACATCGAAATACCAAAGCTTAATGTTCCTGAGCCTGCAGCTGTTGCCGCGTCTGTTGAAAATACAGATGCCGAAGCTAAGCCAGCACCAAAAGACGAAACAGACAAATGGATAATCGGTAATATTGCATCAACCGATTACTTTATGTTTGATAAATCGGTTGCCGATACCCGGACTGAAGATCAGGCCGCTGCACCGCCTCCGGTTGAGGCTGAGCAGGAAAGCCCCGCAGCTCAGGAAGCTCCTCCCGAAGTTATATCCAAGTATAACGACGAGAAAATGCCATATACCTTTATGTGGTGGCTTGATAAAACCCGTAAAGAATACGCCTCGGTTTATCAACCGTACAGTATCGAATCTGTTATTCCTGCGAAGAATGCTCCCGAGCCTGCCGTACCGCCGGCACCACAAACTGCCGATGCCTTGCAGCACCAGTATTACGAAAATATTTTTCATGCCCAATCGCTCGAAGAACTGGAAAAAACACCTCAGCCTGATGTACCCGAGGTAAAAAGTAAGGAAGATATCATTATCGAGAAGTTTATCAGGGAAGAGCCGCAGATCAGGCCGCCATCGGCTAATAAAATTGATAATGAGAATAAGGCCAAGAAAAGTTCGGAAGATAGGAATGAACTGGTAAGCGAAACACTGGCCCGCATTTATACAGAGCAAATGTTATATCACAAGGCTATTGCAACTTACAAAAAATTAATGTTGAAATTCCCGGATAAAAGCCGTTACTTTGCAAGCCAAATTGAACAAATAGAAAAGAAAATAAACTAATATAAAGAAATGTATATCCTTTTAATCATTGTTACTGTACTGGTATGTGCCTTGTTAGGGCTTATTGTACTTATCCAAAACCCTAAAGGCGGTGGTTTGGCATCAAATTTTTCAAGCTCATCACAACTAATGGGCGTACAAAAAACCGGCGATTTCCTTGAAAAAGGAACCTGGGTACTGGCTATCGGCTTAATGGTATTAACCCTTGCGATCAATGTATCGGTTAAAGGCGGCACTACAGGTAATGATAACTCGGCTCTGCGCGAGAAGATCAATAGCAACACTAAAGGCTCGCAGGCACCAGTTAATCAAGCTCCGCTTATCCCAAATTCAGGCACTAAGCCAGACGGTAAGAAATAAATCGAATAAAATATTAACGATAGAAAGCCTTGGGTAGATATTACCTGAGGCTTTTTGTTTTTATTTAAACGAACTGGTAATATAACAAGGCAGGTAAAAACTCCGCGCCGATGTTGGTGTTGTCACCAACAACATTAGGATCCTCGTTTTTTTTGTGAGGTACTATCGCAATAATGCATGGCACAGAGATGTTGGTGACAACACTATAGGTGTTCGGAAGAAATAAAAAAGCGGGGGGAATTGTGCGATTCCCTCCCTTGGGAGGGTGTAGGGAGGGGTTTCTACACCCTGCATATTCGTCGGGCAAGGTGTAAAAACCCCTCCCTGCCACTGCGCAATCCATCACACCCCTCCCAAGGGAGGGAATCAAAAAATCTTCCGAACAGCCATGGTGACAACACCAACAACGGCAAAGGATGGGAGCGGTGGGAGACTTGTGCTTCATGTAATGTATCGTTTCTTGAAAGGCACAAGTGACCCACAGCACAACCCAATGCACAACACTTGCGCCAGATTTGGTGGTGAGAAGATCTTGTACACCCTGCTTAAACGAATGCATAGCCGTTTGACAAGATGTACAGATTTCTCTTTCGCCCTGCGCTCTTTCCTCCCCGGCTCTATCGAAATGACATTTTTTGTTAAAATCAGACAGCCCCGGCTTA
Organism: Mucilaginibacter celer; assembly: GCF_003576455.2. Lineage (NCBI taxonomy): Bacteria > Pseudomonadati > Bacteroidota > Sphingobacteriia > Sphingobacteriales > Sphingobacteriaceae > Mucilaginibacter > Mucilaginibacter celer. Next base: position 4,901,643 of record NZ_CP032869.1, on the reverse strand, counting down.
TCCTGAACTCATGTTAATTCAAACAAAAAACGCTCCGAAAAAATCCGGAGCGTTTCGGTATAATTTTAGCAGCTAATTACAAAATCAAAATCAGCACCAAAATAATAATGATAATAGCACCTAACGAAAGGTAAATACCGCCGCCGCCAAGGGCGTTGGCCTCTTTTTTCATGCTTTTAAGTTCGGTGCGAAGCTCTTTACGCTCTTCTTTGGTAAGTTGCGACTTATCCATGTCTTTAATTTCCTGTACACGGGCTTTTATCTCTTCAACGCGGGCTTGCTTTTGCTCGGTTGTCATGGTGGCTATTTCTTCCTTGCTTAGCGGGGTAAGCGCATGGCTATCGGCAGCAAAGCTGGTTAACGCTGTAAATGACAACAGCATGGTAAGGGCTAATAAATAAATTTGCTTTTTCATAGTTATAGTTTTTTTAGTGATCTGTTCAAAAGGAAAATTAAAATCACTTAAAAATGTTTTAACAAATTTTAAATTTATTGTAAACCTACCGCTTAAATGCACACAAAATAGGCAGCTTCAAACACATGGCCTACGTTTAATTTCTGAATGGCTTCCTTTTCTTTAATATCAACCTGTTTGCCTTCGGTATCGGCACAGCCCAGCCAGGGCTCAATACAAACAAAATCGGCACCGGGTTTGGCCCAGATGCCCAGGTAGTTGAAATGCGGAAATTCAAGCGCCAGCGTTTGCTCGTGTTTATCACTTTTGATAGTGAGCATACGCGATTTAAGGTTTTTAAACACCAGTGCATCAGCATTAAATAAATCGCGCGTTAAATGCAGTTTTTTATTGGGCGTTGGCACCGGGTGCGTAACGCCGTTAAAAAAGCCATCTTTTGATAGCGCATGGGCGTCAAGTTGTTCTTCGGTTTCAAATTCAAGGTAATAATCCTCGTAATTTTCGCCTTTGTTAAACGGCACGTTAAAAGCCGGGTGCCCGCCAACTGAAAAGTATACCGGTTTTTTATCCAGGTTGATCACTTTGTAGGTGATGCGCAAAGCACCCTCTATCAGGTGATACAAAATCTGGAAATCGAATTTAAAAGGGTAAACTTTCAGCGTATTTTCGCAGTTTGGTAGCGAATAACTTGCCGAATTTTCGTCGCTCTCCAGCAAAAAAAACTCCGATTGCCTTGCAAAGCCGTGGCGGTTCATAGCATACTTTTCACCATCAACCACCAGCTCATTATTAATCAACCCGCCAACCACCGGAAACAGGTTAGGGGCATGCCATGGCCAGATCTTTTCATCGGCTTGCCACATATGCTCGGTTTTGGTGGCTTTGTTATATAATGAACTTAATTGCGCACCTTTTGTATTGATGCTTACGCGGATAAATTCGTTTTCGATAGTGGTGATCATGGGTGTATAGTTAAATGTAAAAGCCCGGCTAAAAATATCCAACCGGGCTTCATGTTAAATGTATTAAGATTTCGCTAATTGGATTAATCCCGGTTAAACGAAATTAACAAATCAATCATCATCCTGTTCTTTTTTAGGTTCTAAAATTACAAAGGCACTCCTTTTTGGCGCGGGCATGACAGAAGCCTCACCTTTTACGTACTTCCAAACCACCTCGTTCAAATCGATATCCGGCGCCGCATCTTCTTTAGCAAAATTAAACAACTCCGACCGCCGGCTGCTTTCGTTTACGGCTACGTTGCGCTGCTCCAGGTTAACCTGTGCTGCTTTGGCGGTGTAAGGCGTGAAGTCGGGCTTGCTGGTAAAGCAATCATACAATGGCATGGCTGCGGCATCATACTGGCTCATGGGTGGCAGACCTAATATCAACTCCATGGTGCGCAAAACGCCCGATGTTGAGTACATGCCATGTATCACAGCATTGCGTTTTACATAGGGCCCGGCTACAAACACAGGCGAGCGGTGTGCATCGATATGGTCCGGACCATTCTGGGCGTCATCCTCCAAAATAAAAACAACAGATTCTTTCCAGATAGCACTGTGCGACAAATGCTCAATGAACTGCCCGATAGCCAAATCATTATCACCAACTGCGGCAATAGGTGAAATAGCTCCCTTGCGCTGCCCGCTGGTATGATCGTTAGAGATGCGAACGGTATTGAAATGAGGTACGGCATTAATAGTTAAAAGCGAATCAAAATCATGCGCCCAGATCTCGGTGCGTTTTACGTCTTTTACATTGAGGTCGAAACCCGGAGATGCAGCGCAAAAATGCCCTTCTAACGATTTTAGGTTTGCTTTACCCGGGTTGCCATCGGTCACAAATTCGCCGTAAGTACGGTAACTAACACCGGCACGTTTGCAATAATCCCATATAAAACCATCGCGGGGGTAGGCTGCCTTGCGGCTGCCTTCAAAATCATAATTACCTCCGCGGCCGCCGTAGCTGGTTGGCCATGTTTTTTCCACAAAATCGGTAGCGTAGGCGGCCATGCTCCAGTTGTGGCCGTCGGCGCTTACCTCGGCATCAACATAAAAATTATCCAGCAGCACAAACTCATTGGCAATGGCATGATGGTTAGGCGTCACCTTATTGCCAAAAATACAAAGCGAGGTATCGCCGTTGCCTTGCGGCATATCGCCTAAAACCTGGTCGTAAGTGCGGTTTTCTTTAATAATATAGAAAACATATTTAATAGGCGATTTTTCGCCGGCGCGGCGGGGGATGGGATTGCCTTCTTCGCCTTTGGCTGTTTTTTCAATTTTATCGGTAAACGGCGTGTTGGCATAAACCTGTTTGGTGAGTTTTTTTAGTTCGATATCTGTTGGTTTATCAATGAATGACAGTGTGCCTTTAAACAAACCTCCGATGTATTGCTCACGGCTGTTAATTGCACCCTGTTTATAACCGCTGTTGTCGGTTTTCTTTACAGGCTGAGGCCCTTTAGGGTTAGCCATTGATGAGAAACCTTTACCGTTTGATACCAGTATTTTATTACCCAACATTTTTACGTTAGTTGGGTACCAGCCAACAGGTATAAAACCTTTGCTTTTGCTGCTACCGGGTGTAGTTACATCAAACACGGCAAGGCAGTTGTTATCGGCATTGGCAATGTAAAGGGTTTTGCCATCGGCCGATAGGGCCAGGCCATTGGTGGTTGAACCGGTTAAATGTGTTGGGTAAAGTACCGTTGATACGGTTTCAACTATTTTATGGGTAGCGGTGTTTACAACAGATACGGCATTGTCGTTGGCATCGGCTACGTACAGGTATTTGCCCTTTTTATCTAAAAGCAACTCGTTAGGGTGGCTTGGGGTTTTAATGGTGCTGAGCGTTTGCGTAGCGACATTATAAAAGCCCAGCATATTGCCGCCCCATAGTGATATGTACAGCGTTTTTTCATCGGGCGATAGGGTACAGGCATAAGCCTCGGCCGGGAGTTTAACCCGGTTCATGATCTCTTTTTTATCAGGATTGATAATATACAGCGTGCTATCCTCTTTGGTTACCGAATACAAACGGCTGTTGCTTTTATTGGTTACCATGCCGGTAGCGCAAACCTTGCTTTTGGGCCAGGGATGCGGAGCTAACTTAATGGTATCGGGCGTGCCCAGTTTGTTATCGTTGATATTGTAAATCAGGATCCAGTTATCATTACCTCCGGAGGCATAAAGCTTCTTTTCATCCCTGCTGAAAGCTAAGCCATACCACGATTTTTTGATCACCTGCTCATCAAGCAGTTTTTCATTTTTAGGGTCGATAAGCTGGATGGATTGGGTGCTTTGCCCATTATTGGTAACAGCCAGCAACCTACCCGTTGAGGAGAGTTGCATGTTAAGTGGAAGATCGCCCAGGGGCAATGACCTGCCCGCGGGGCTCAGTTTCCAGCCGTTGGGTAATAACACCTGCCCGGTTTGTTCAATTTTGCCCGGAGTTTTGGTTTGGGCGAAGGCCTGAAAAGAGATACATAGCAGAGCCATGCAAACAGCCGATTTTAATTTCATACGAAAACGATTTTAGTCAAAATTACAAATCGTTTTATCAGCGAAGCAGGAGTTAACATAAACTTAATGTAATAAGCTTGTCTCAAAAGATATTCATGTCAACTGCGCTTTGCTTATACCCCCTCTTTGCGCCTGCGCCGAAAATTGGTAATAAAAAGAAAACCCCTCTTTGCGTTTACGTGATTGTTGCGCAACGATTGAAAAGGAGAGCACAGTATTGATATTGAAATTTCGTTCTTTGAAGTATTGATTAAAACGATAATGATAAGATTCCATCATATTTCTTTTTGGCCATATAACTTGCGCGTATAACCAGTTAAAAGCATCTTTAAGGCCTCCGATAGCAGATGTAGGAGCAGGTGTTAATGGCCGGGTTTTATATTTGAGCAGTTTTTTGATATTATAGGCAGCTGCGGACATAAGCATACACTTATTAGCCTGTTTAAGTCCTTTGGTATTAATCCGGTCCAGGGCTGTGTAATTAATCAAAGAACCGAATACCGGTTCGACCGTACTGGACCGAAGTGCCATCATCAGTTTGCCTTTGAGGCTTTCTACCCGCCGTTGCATGTATTCATAAAGCGGTTTATCGGCAGAATCGACCAGCTTTTTAAAGCCTTTTTTATTAGCACAGATATCTCTGCATGGACAGTTTTTGCAATCGCTGATACTCGACTCATAGATTTTCTTGAATACAGTTGGTTCTTCGTAAGCCTTCTCGATTCGCTTAAAAGGCAGATGAACGCCCATTATGCAAACATACCGGTCGTAGTTATCATCATAAATAAACCCTTCGTCTTCCCTGGAAGATTTATAAGTTCCGGGGGCTGGAATATATCCTTTGAGGCCATTAGCGGTTAATGCCCTTATAGCTTTACCACTGCTGTAACCGGTATCTGCCAGGATTTCTTCGACATGGATGTTATTTTCAGCCATATTACCTGTGAGCCGGGGAAGAATTACAGGTAAAGAACTGTTATCAGCTTCATTCCCTTTGAAGGCTTGTATATAGGTGATTACATGACAGGCGGTATCTACTGCCATTTGTGCCCTGTAATACAATCTCATCGGCTTACCTGGCTTGGTGGTTAAACGGGCATCGGGATCTGATGGGCTGTAGTGGGTTTGATTTGTGGGGGCCACCTTTTTTTCCTTGCTCCCCTTATCATTATTGTCTTTAGGATCTTTCGACTCATTCGGCTCTGCTGCTTCATGCTCGATGTTATCATTCAATTCCCGGCTAAAAACAGAAGCATCTTCCATCACTATCCGTTCTACCATACTGTGTTTAGCCGCATTTGCAGGTATCAAGGCGCTATCCACAGCCTGTCGTTTTCCGCTGATCATGCCTTTATTAATGCAAAGTTTTAATACCTGCTTAAATAATTCAAGGAAGGTTTCTTCTCCAAAAAGCTTGCGGGTACGGCTTAAGGTAGAGTGCCATGGTAATTCCTGACCAAGATCATAACCGAGAAAATACAGAATATCCATCCGCATGCCGGACGAACTGATAATCCGGCGGTCGCTGTTGATGTTTTCCAGGTAACCGACAAGCATCAGTTTCATAAACACTACAGGATCGATACTTTTCTGGCCTTCCTTACCGTAATATTTTAAGGTAGACTGGTATAGAAAATCCAAATCAAGTGTTTTTTTTAACCGACGGTAAAAATTATCAACCGGAACATGATCGGAAAGCTGAAATTGTATGAACAAACTTTCCTGTTGGATTTTCTTGCCTTGCATGCCTCAATTTACTTAAAAACAGCGTTTTAATCAATATTTCAAAGAACTATATTATCACCCCTTAGTTGTGCAACAACCACGTTTACGCAGAGAGGGGTTATAAATGAAGCGATGTTGGAGAATGCAACCTCGCGCTGTAAAATTTTATTTGCTTTTAATAACCAACGAGGCGCCATTCAACCCGTCGGCCGAAGCTGTAAGTGTAATGTTCCCGGCTTTTTCTTTTGCCTGCACAATGGCCAGCGCCAAACCGTGGAATGCTTTACGGTAATTCACTTTAAACGAATCATGATTTACCGGGTCGCCGTTATCAACACCGGCAATAAAACCTTCGCCGGTAATTTTAAAGTTTACCTTGTTATCGGCATCAGGTACTACGTTACCGTCTTTATCCATGATCTTTACGGTTACAAACGAGAGGTCTTTACCATCAGCTTTAATTGATGATCTATCTGCAATAAGTTGAATTTTCGCAGGCGCACCGGCTGTGTGTATCTCGCGGGTTAAGACCACTTTGCCGTTTTTGCGTGAGACTGCTTTTAACGTTCCCGGCTCAAATTTTAAGCGCCACATTACATGCAGGTCGTCGCCTGTTTTCTTTTTGATGCCTACCGATTTGCCATTAAGGTAAAGTTCAACCTCATCGGCATTATTATAGTACGCCCAGATATCAATCATTTTGCCCGGTTGCCAGTTCCAGTGCGGGAAAATGTGGAGCACATCCTTTTTGGTCCACTCGCTTTGGTACATGTAGTAAACATCTTTAGGGAAGCCCGCCAGATCAATAATACCAAAGTATGAACTGCGCGACGGCCATGAGTAAGGGGTAGGTTCGCCAAGGTAATCAAAGCCTGTCCAGATGTACATACCCGACAGGAAATCATATTTCTTCATGATTTTCCAGGTCATCTCGTGGGTCGAGCCCCATGGTGGTCGGGTATTGTCGTAGGCCGATACATTGTTGCCCTCACGCACAAACGGTTTATCCCAGCTGGTAGGCCAAACACGGATGCTATCTGATGGCATCTCGTAATAACCGCGTGTTTCCAACCCCGAAGTTGTTTCTGTAGCGATGAATTTTTTGCCGGGGTAACGATCATGAAATTTAGCGTAATCATATTCGTGATAGTTGTAACCTATCAAATCGATAGCTCCCGATTTTACAATTTTGTTGGTGGTATCCGGGCGATCATTAGCCGTGGTGATAGGGCGGGTTTTGTCAAGGCTGTGAACTATGCCTGCCAGCTCTGGTGCTATGCGGTAGGCCGAGGTATCGCCCTGTTGAGGGATTTCGTTACCGATACTCCAGATCATTACGCTTGGGTGGTTACGGTCGCGTTTAATTTGATCTTCCAGGTCGCGTTTATGCCATTCTTTAAAAAACAGGTGATAATCGTAAGTGGCTTTTTTCCATTCCCAGCAATCAAAAGCTTCGTCCATTACAATGAAGCCCATTTTATCGCAAAGGTCAAGCAGTTCAGGAGCCGGTGGGTTATGCGAAGTACGGATACCGTTACAGCCCATTTCTTTAAGCATTTGCAGCTGGCGTTCCAGAGCGCGGGTGTTAACTACGGCGCCGAGGCTACCCAGATCATGGTGATCGCAAACACCTAAAATTTTCATGGCTTTGCCATTAAGGCTGAAACCTTTATCGGCATCAAAATCGAAATAACGAATACCGAACGGGGTTGTGTACTCATCAAGTACTACTTTGTTTTTAATTACCCGCGTAACCGCTTTGTACAGGTAAGGGTTATCTACACTCCATAAAATAGGGTGATTGAGTTTTCCATGATTTGAGAACTCAATATCTCCAGTTTTTGAACCTGTTTGGGCGTGTATGCTGCCGCCAGCGGCTACGCTTTTACCATCGGCATTGTAAATAGTTGTTGTTACAGAGATGCCGGACAGATCGCCATCAGCAACTTTTACAGAAGTATTGATATTTATGTAGGCCGATGCTTCGCTTACATCAGTAGTAGTTACATAGGTACCCCACTCATTTATAGCGGTTTTATTGGTAGTTTCCAACCAAACATGCCGATAGATACCCGAACCCGAATACCAGCGCGAATTTGGCTGCACCGAGTTATCAACCTTAACCGCGATGGTATTTTTACCGCCGAAGTTTAAGTAGGGCGTAAGCTCGTATCTGAACGAGATATATCCATTAGGCCTGAAACCTAAATGGTGTCCGTTCACCCAAACATCACTTTTTTGATAAACACCATCAAAATCGATATAAACCAATTTGCCCTTTGACGCCGCCGGAACGGTGAATGTTTTGCGATACCAGCCAATGCCGCCGGGTAAAGCGCCTCCTTCGGGAGTAGCAGGGTTATCTTTGGCAAATTTGCCTTCAATGCTCCAATCGTGCGGGAGGTTGAGCGTGCGCCATTTGCTGTCATTAAGCGATGGCTTTTCGCCGCCTTCAACCGCACCGAGGTTGAAGTGCCAGCCTTTATCAAAATCGAGTTTTTGGCGCGGTTGCTGGGCAAAGGCCTGGCTGCCTGCCATAAGTGCCATCAGCAGTAAAGCCTTACCGCGGATGTTTGGGAATATGGACATAATGTATTAATTGTGTTTTGTACACTAAATTAGGAAATATTGTTGGGATTTTGTTTTTGGAAAGGAATTAATGCACGGATGTAACTCCAAAGTCTTGCGCTCGATTGCATCGAGTGCTTAAAATGGGTTTGCGTTTCTAACGCACGGGCGCGCGATACAATCGCAGCGCCACGTTAAGCGCTCGTTGTAAACGAGCGCAAGAAGATTGTATGGCGAAGAAACCCCTCCCTACACCCTCCCGGTGGGAGGGAATCGCACAATTCCCCGCTCTTTATTTATTCTATCTCTCAAAATAACACCACCGCGTCACTATCCGGATTATCCAGCTTAGTACTCTTCCGCTCGCCACCCACGGCAATATGCATCATATTAATCTGCTCCGGGTGCTCGGTATACAACAGATCGTCATGCACCTCAAACTTTTTAGGTTTACCGGTAATGCCCTTCACCTCAAAGTAACTCCAGGCGGCATCTTCCTGCACCTCGTAGCCTATAAAGTTTAGAACCACCGGCTTACCATCGGCCTTAATAGTGAGGTGCTTTTTGATATAATCGTTAATCAGCTGGCCAACTTTGGCTTTATCTTTTGGGTGAACAATGTCAATTTGGGTGTGGTATTGCTTTTCGATGGTGTGCTCCAGGTCATCATAAAAAATGCGGCAGCTTACTTCAAGGCTTTGGTTTTTGGCGTTGTGGTTAATTTCGGTAACGCTTACATAAAAAGGGTGAAAGATGCTGAGCCAGCTAATGAGAAGTAATTGCAACATAATTGCGTTGGATGATTGTATTATCTACAAAAAACGCTATTTTTATTGGCAATCGCTAATTTAACTGATGACTGACTTTTCATTGTACTTCCAGCTGGGCTGGCAGCACATTTGCAATTGGGAGGGGTACGACCATATTTTGTTTGTTACCGTTCTGTGCGGCACGTATTTACTTGCCGACTGGCGTAAGGTGCTCATTCTGGTCACGGCCTTTACCGTGGGGCACTCTATAACGCTGGCATTAAGCGTTTTAAATATTGTGCATATCAATACGTCACTCATCGAATTCCTGATCCCGGTTACTATTGTCTTTACCAGTTTGGCGAACATCCTCAATAAAAAACGTACCAACACCACCATGCGGCTTAACTATAGCCTTGCTTTATTTTTTGGGCTGATCCATGGCATGGGCTTTTCAAACTACCTGAAAAGCTTACTGGGTACCAGCACCAATATAGCCGCGCAACTGTTTGCTTTTAACATTGGGCTGGAGTTTGGGCAGGTGTTAATTGTAATATCTGCGTTACTTATATCGTATTTACTCATCCGGTTTACCCGGATGGCCCACCGCGATTGGACAATGTTCCTTTCCTCGGCTATATTTGGAATTGCTTTTATAATGTGTATTGAAAGGTTTGTATTAATAAAATTCAGATGAATAAATCTTACCCCGCTTTGCTTTCTTGCTGCATCATGGCCTCATCGGCCTGGGCGCAGTACAATAACAACCCTGGCTCAAACCACGGTAATAAGTTTGAGCAGTTAGGCACTATGGTGTCAACCCCTAACGAGTATCGTACGGCATCAGGCGCTCCAGGGCCGAAGTACTGGCAGCAAAAGGCCGATTACGATATCAGCGCCACGCTTGATGATAACAAGCAGCGTTTAGATGGTGTTGAAACCATTACTTACACCAACAACTCGCCTGATCCGCTTACTTACCTGTGGCTTCAGCTGGATGAGAACGAGCATAAAAAAGATGCCGAGAGCGCCAGGTTTGACGAAAGCAAAATGCAAAGCAAAATGAGCATCCGCCAAATTCAGGCTATTATGGGCCATAATCTGGATTTGGGTAACCATATTGTAAGCGTAAAAGATGGCGCGGGTAATAACCTTACCTATACTATTAACCAAACCATGATGCGCATTGAGTTGCCAACAACGCTGGCACCCGGCGCTAAGTTTAAATTTAAAATAAACTGGTGGTATAACATCTCCGATCGTTTAACCATTGGTGGCCGTGGCGGTTACGAGTATTTCCCGGAGGATGATAACTACCTGTACACCATGACGCAATGGTATCCAAGGATGGCTGTTTACAGCGATTTTCAGGGATGGCAAAACAAGCAGTTTATTGGTCGTGGTGAGTTTGCCTTAACTTTTGGCGATTATAAAGTAAGCATGAACGTACCTGCCGATCACGTAGTTGGTGGTACCGGCCAATGCTCAAACTACGCCCAAACCCTTACCCCGGCACAGTTTAAACGCTGGACGGCCGCGCAATCGGCCTCGCAACCTACCGAGGTTGTAACGCTGGATGAGGTTAAGGATGCAATGAAAAAACACAGCACTGCCCGCAAAACCTGGACTTTCCATGCCGAAAACGTGCGCGATTTTGCATGGGTATCATCTCGCCGTATTGTTTGGGATGCCATGAGCACACAGATTGATGGTGGTAAAAAAGTGATGGCGATGTCGTACTACGGTCCGGAGGCCTATCCGCTTTACCGCAAGTATTCTACCAAGGTTGTCGCGCATACGCTTAAAACTTATTCAAAGCATACATTCCCTTATCCTTACCCGGTAGCTATTTCGGTTGAGGCATCAAACGGTATGGAATACCCGATGATCTGCTTTAACTATGGTCGTGCCGAAAAGGATGGCACTTACAGCGAGGCTACCAAAAATGGCATGATCGGTGTAATTATCCACGAGGTTGGTCACAACTTTTTCCCGATGATCGTAAACTCCGACGAGCGCCAGTGGACCTGGATGGACGAAGGCCTGAACACCTTTTGCCAATACATGGCCGAGCAGGAGTGGGATAGCCGTTATCCATCGCAGCGCGGTCCGGCGTATAAAATAGTTGATTACATGAAGATGCCGAAGGATATGCTGGAGCCTATCATGACCAACTCTGAAAACATTGTAATGTTTGGCCCCAACGCTTACGCCAAACCGGCTACAGCGCTTAACGTATTGCGCGAAACTGTAATGGGTCGCGAGCTGTTCGATTACGCATTTAAAACCTACGCGCACCGCTGGGCCTTTAAACACCCAACCCCTGCCGACTTTTTCCGCACCATGGAAGATGCATCGGCTGTTGATTTGGATTGGTTTTGGAGAGGATGGTTTTACGGAACTGATCCGGTTGATGTATCTATCGATAGCGTGAAATACTACCGTCTCAACACCAAAAACCCGGCGTTGGAAGCCGATGCCGACCGTGCGCAGTTTGATCGCAACCTCGAAAACATCAGCACCACCCGTAACAAAGAAGCCGGTACCCGTTTCGCGGTTGAGGCCGATACCGCCCTGCAGGATTTTTACAGCAAATGGGACCGTTTTGCCGCCACTCCGGCAACTACCCAAAGCTACCAGGCCATGTACAACGCCCTGAGCCCTGCCGAAAAGAAACTGTATGATAGCAAAAACTATTTTTACGAAGTAAGCTTCACTAACAAAGGCGGCCTGGTAACCCCGCTGCTTATTGAGTGGACTTACGCCGATGGCACCAAAGAACAAGAGAAAATCTCGGCCTACATCTGGCGTAAAAACGAAAATAAAATAACCAAGGTTTTCGCGAAAAGCAAGGAGGTAAAGAGCATCAAACTCGACCCATACCGCGAAACCGCCGATATTGACGAAAGCAACAACAGCTGGCCAAGAGAATATGCCCCATCAAGGTTTGAATTGTTTAAGCAACAAACCCTGCCAAGAGGCGCGACTTCAGGCGCTAATCCGATGCAGGAAGCAAGGAAAGGTGGACAGTAAGATTTTATAAAAAGTAAACAGCCTCCCGAATGAAGATCGGGAGGCTGTTTACTTTTTATCCCCCAACGTCATTGCGAGGAACGAAGCAATCGCACGGAGGCAGGTCCGCCTTGTATAGTTCGCGATTGCTTCGTTCCTCGCAATGACGCAGGGCTTACAAACTATATGCATACCTATTTCTTATTTTTCTTATTGCCTATACTATTCTCATAAACGTTCCGTTCTTACTGGCAATGAAAGCAATTTCCTTTTTCATACTCATATGCATGCTGCTCATTTCCACCATACCTGGAAAAGCCGAGCAAACTATGAACATGAAAAATTGCTGCCATAAAATGGCCAACATGCCGCAAAAGCATCATGGTACATCAAAAGGCTGTGATGGAGGTATGTGTGCAACCATGCTATCATGCAATAATTGCTGCTTTTTAAAAACCGAACCAGTTAAGGTAGAGGCGCAGGCTATTACTGTTGATAACAAAATAGCCCTGCCGTATTTAATAGGCAACTTATCCGGCTACGCCAACACCTGCTGGAATCCTCCGAAAGTTTAAATGAAAAGAACATCTGCCTATCCTCAATAGCGTATCTTTTTATTTAAACATTCAATTTAAAAAATCATGAAAAAATTTCTTTTCATCACTACTGTGATGCTGTTTACTTTGGTTAATATCTCATTTGCCAATACACCTTGCTGCAATAGCAAAATGAACCATTGCACCAAATGTGCAAAATCATGCACCAAGCCAACCTGTTTGGATAATTGCAGCAAAACCTGCAAAGCCGCAGGCGATTGTAATAAAACATGTAGCAAGTAATTTATAGGAAAGGCCGGGATCAACACCGGCCTTTCTGTATTTATATCCTACTGCTCATTAAGCAAAAATTTATACTGCCGGTGTTGGCTCAAACAAGCTTGCGTAGTTCTTCCGGTAGGCAAACAACAAAAACATCTGTAACACAATCACCGCCAAACCAATTGGCAAACCGGCCGGTGCCAAAATGGCATGGAACAGGAATATATTAAGCGAAATAGGCAGTAAAATCAGCGTAAATAACGCCGTGTAACGGTTAATGATTAAAAACAGACCGGCAACTATTTCAATTACCTTCATATACTGAAAAAAGTAGCCCGAACCCCACAGTCCGCCGCTAAAAGCCTGTGCTTTATCGCTCATGGGTGGTTGGGCCATGTGCAAAAACTGGAAAAAGAAATTTAAACCAAACACCACAAACACCAGCCCCAGCAAAACGCGGGCAATTAATACTGCAATTTTCATAATTAATGGGTTTAATATAAGGTTAAACACTAAGTTTAGTAATTTAAATGACATAATCAAATCGCCCTGGTGCACAAGCAGTTCATCGGGCATTACTTTTGATAAAACAGGATATATGAACATTCAGAAAATAACATTTGGCAACGGTTGCTTTTGGTGCACCGAAGCCGTTTTCCAGGCCCTTAATGGTGTAACATCAGTAACGTCGGGTTATATGGGCGGTAAGGTTTTAAACCCAACATATGAACAGGTTTGTACAGGTGCCACCGGTCATGCCGAGGTAATTCACCTGGAATACGATGCCGATAAATTATCGTTGGATGAGCTGCTGTTGGTTTTCTTTAAAACCCACGATCCAACTACGCTTAACCGCCAGGGTAATGATGTGGGCACACAATACCGTTCGGCTATATTTTATTATAACGATGAGCAAAAACAAGCTGCCGAAGCGATGATCAAAACACTAACCGACGAGCATGTTTTTGACAGCCCGATAGTAACCGAGATAACCCCGGCCAGCACATTTTATCCTGCTGAGAATTATCACCAGAACTATTTTAACGATAACTATAACAAGCCCTATTGCGCATTTGTTATCCAGCCGAAACTCAATAAATTTGCCAGGGAGTTTAAGGATAAAATAAAACCAGAGTTGTTATAAAAAACTTCATCTGTTAATAGCCAAATTATTTGTCATTCTGAGCGACAGCGAAGGACCTTCTTCGATAAGCCGGGTGGCTATACAGGGCGAAGAAGATGCTTCGTTCCTCAGCATGACAAAATTGTTATCTGCCTTTTCTCCATCAACCACTATGAAAAAAAGTTATAGCTATCTGTTATCAGGCCTGTTATTATTCGCAGCCTGTTCGCCCGTAAAAAAAACTGCAGGTTCAAATACCAGCATCTCTAATGACGGTAAAGTTTGGGCTTCACTGTGGCAACAGCGTGCCGCCGAATACAAGGCATTGTGTTTTCAGGCCTATAACATTGCTAAGCTCAGGGTTGATGAAGGGATTAAAAAAACAGGCGATAAGCCCTGGGCAGTAGTTACGGATATTGACGAAACCGTTTTAGATAACAGCCCCTACGACGCCCACCGCGCCCTGCAAAATCTTGATTACAGCGACACCACCTGGAAGCAATGGACTGATAAGGCCATCGCCGATACCGTGCCCGGCGCCCCGGCCTTTTTTAAATACGCCGCATCAAAAGGCGTCACCATTTTCTATGTTACTAACCGTAACGAAAATGAGCGTGCAACAACTTTGAAAAATCTACAGTTGTACGGTTTACCTAATGCTGATGATGCGCATTTGCAGTTGAAAACTACATTATCAAGCAAGGAAGCCCGCCGCATGAATGTTTTGAAAACACATAATATATTGTTGCTTTGTGGCGATAACCTACCCGATTTTGATTTGTTGTATGATAATCACCCATCCGAGGAAAGTCGTGTTGCTACAACTCAAAAACTGATGAAGGAATTTGGCGATCGTTATATCGTACTGCCTAACCCATCGTATGGCGATTTTGAGGGAGCGCTTTTTCAGTTTAATTACAAGCTAACGCAGGCTCAAAAGGATTCTGTAATAAAAGCGAAGATCAAGGCAGATCAATAGTTAAAATAGGGAGTTTTAAAAGTCTCTCTTTTTGGCGGGATTTAGAGGCCACCCGATATTTAACCGTTGTAGCGCATTGTCTGCTAAGGTTATCTTCATAACTTTTTATCAGTTTTTGCGTATAACCTGACACTATGCCGCCGATTTTTTTAGCCTGCAAAAAGCCTTTATATAAGCTGAAGTCAATTACAAAATGTTGGGCCGGTGTCATAATGTTGTGGCAAAATGTGCATTAAACGCAAATAAATTGCATTTTTGCATACTGCATTATTCAGTTAACCCCCTGTTTAACTATGAGTGATAAAACTATTCTGGTTTGGTTTAGGAATGACTTGCGTATTCATGATAACGAAATTTTGTTAGAAGCCGTACGCAAGGCTGATAAAGTACTGCCGGTTTATTGTTTTGATCCTTATTATTTTCAACTTACCGAAACAGGTGCTCACAAAACAGGGAATTTCAGGGCGAGGTTTTTATTGGAGGCTGTTGCCGATCTGCGTAAAAACTTACAGGGCTTTGGTGCCGAACTTATTATCAGGATAGGTACCCCTGCCGAAGTGATTCCACAGCTTGCCGAAGAATACCATGTAAGCGAGGTGTACCATCACCGCGAAGTAGCTTACGAGGAAACCAACATTTCCGAACAGGTTGAAGCCGCCCTCTGGAAAATGAGGCTTAACCTCAAGCATTTCATCGGGCATACCATGTATCATAAGGAAGATCTTCCTTTTCCGATTAAGGATATTCCCGATAGTTTCGCAGTATTTAAAAAGAAAGTGGAGCGCGATAGCAGCGTACGCCCGGTAGTGCCTACGCCCGACCACATCAGTGTGCCCGAAATTGCCGATGCCGGCGAACTGCCTACTTTGCAACAACTCGGCTTAACTGATCCTATCGACGACCCTCGTGCTACAGATTACTTTCAGGGCGGTGAAACGGCGGCTTTGGTTCAACTGCATAAAAGCCTGTCGATCGTTGATGGTTTTACAAAACAGAAGGGGCGTAATGCCAGCGATTGTTCAACCAAACTTTCGCCGTGGATTTCGATAGGCTGCATTTCGCCGAGGCAGGTTTACTGGGAAATTCAGAAATACGGCAACAACGGTAATTTGTTAAAGCTTGAATTGCTTTGGAGGGATTACTTCAGGTTTATGTTTAAAAAGCATGGGCAAAAGTTTATCAGTGCCAGGAACCAGGCAGCGGAATTGGCCGCTGACCAGGATGTACTATTTGATAAATGGAAACTCGGCGAAACAGGCGTGCCGCTCATCGATGCCGCTATGCACGAACTCAATGCCACCGGCTACATCAGCAATCAAAACCGCCAGGTAGTAGCCGACTATTTAGTAAATACTCTCAAAGGCGATTGGACAAAAGGTGCTGCTTATTTTGAAGAAAAGCTGATCGACTATTCACCAGCAAGCAACTGGGGCAACTGGGCTTTTATTGCCGGGGTTAATGATGCTAAAGAAAGCAAGTACACTATTGCTACCAAACTCCCTAAAGAGTTGGAGGCTAAAACAGACTTTGTGAATACCTGGCAACCATCATCCATCGATGAGGCAGGGGATTTGGTAGAGGCTTAATAATTACCCTTTTTGCGTTAGTGATAGGAGCGGATACCGGCCTTGTGGCTAAGGCCTGCAGGCGTATGAGCGGATAGCACGGGCCGCAGGCAACGCCCATATGCTGAACCGTTGATGGAAATGATTACGTTGATTTCGCTGATTTTTTCTGACTATTTATTTTAATTTTATTAGAGATCAAGTAATGTAACTATGTCAATCTCAGTTATGGTGCTTAATCTGTGATCGTTGGTGAAGAAATAATCTGCTCCATGTATCAGTGCTATAGCTATTTGTAAAGCATCTGGCGTTCTAAGGCTATATTGCGATCTTAATTGAGCTGCTTTTTCAGCTATTTCGTTTGATATTTCGAAAATCTGGATTCCGTCTGCGTTTAAAAGGATGTTTTTGTATTGTGAAACCAATTTGGACTTCTTCTCCTTCATAGGTTTGACTAATACTTCTAAAAGAGTGATTGACGAGGTGATAAAAATAAATTCACCATTATCGTTTGCGGAGAAGCATTCGAGTAATTTATCTTGATAAGTTGAATGCCCCTCAATAAAGTAAATTAAAGGAGCTGTGTCAAGAAAAATTCGCTTGCGATAAAACTTTGTTATCAAGTTTGGTTTTTCTGCTAATGTTGCCATTACCACTGGCGCTCTTGATCGACATAATCATCTATATCTATTTTACTCCACAGAGATGAGCCTAAACCTGATATAGATGACAATTTTACTTTGCTTTTCTTTTGCTCCGGTTTGTGGATCATCAATGCAAGCTTTTCAAAAAGATTTTGCTGCGCCTGTTTATCAAGGCGTTCAAACTGATGTAAAATGCTATTGATGTTTAAATCCGAATTCATACAAACAAATTTAACAAAAATCTAAACCATACTTGTAAACGATTTTCCACCAATCACCGTTTCTTCATCAAAAAAACACCCCCATTGTTGCTTATGGGTAAAATCAACCCAATAGTGGTTAAATTTCTTTGCAATTAATTATGAAGTATATAACGGTATATGTTTACTTTTGTACCGTTTTAAAGATCAGTTTAACATGGATCGTTTCAATTATATCAATAGCGGTAACGCTGCCTACATATCTTCCCTATATGAACAGTACAAACAGGAGCCGGAATCAGTAGATTACGGATGGCAAAAATTTTTTGAAGGCTTTGATTTTGGTAAGGATACCGAAGCATCGGCCGCGATACAGCCAGGCGTTGTTGGTGAAGCTACTCCCGATCATTTCCTGAAAGAAATTAGCGTTTTAAATATGATTGACGGCTACCGGTCGCGCGGGCATTTGTTTTCAAAAACAAACCCGGTGCGTGAGCGCCGTCATTATTTCCCGGGTAAAGATCTGGAAACTTTCGGTTTGACCGATGCCGATCTGGATACCGTTTTTAACGCGGGCGTTGAGGTTGGTTTGGGTGCTGCCAAACTGCGCGATATTCGCCAGTTGCTGGAAGATACCTATTGCCGTGCCATTGGTACCGAGTATAAATACATCCGTAACCCTATAAAAGTTAAATGGTTTGAAGAGCGGATGGAAAGCCGCCGCAATACACCATCGTTCACGGTTGATGAGAAAAAAGAAATGCTCAGCAAGCTGAACGAGGCCGTAACTTTCGAAAACTTTTTGGGTACCAAATTTTTGGGACAGAAACGTTTCTCGTTAGAAGGTGCCGAGGCCTTGATCCCATCGATGGATTCGGTTATTAAAAATGGTGCTGATCTGGGTATCGAAGAGTTTATCATCGGTATGGCTCACCGTGGCAGATTGAACGTATTGACTAATATTATGGAGAAAACCTATAAAGAGGTATTCTCTGAGTTTGAAGGTAAAAATTACGATTCGGAATCACCATTTGGTGGCGACGTGAAATATCACTTGGGTTTCTCAACCGATGTGCAAACCAAAAGCGGCAAAAAAGTTCACCTGAGCCTTTGCCCCAACCCATCGCACCTTGAGGCTGTTGACCCGGTTGTAGAAGGTATCACCCGCTCAAAAATCGACTTTAAATATGGCGGCGACCATTCAAAAATCGCCCCGATCCTGATTCATGGTGATGCTTCAATTGCCGGTCAGGGTATTGTGTACGAAGTTTTGCAGATGGAAAAACTGGATGGCTACCGCACAGGCGGCACCATTCACCTGGTTATTAACAACCAGATAGGTTTTACCACCAACTATAAAGATGCCCGTTCAAGTACTTACTGTACCGATGTGGCTAAAACTGTGCTTTCGCCGGTATTCCACGTAAATGGCGACGACGTTGAGGCTTTGGCCTATGTGGTTAACCTGGCTATGGAATACAGGCAGGTATTTAATGAGGATGTGTTTATCGATATTCTTTGCTACCGTAGATACGGACATAACGAGGCGGATGAGCCTAAATTTACCCAGCCGTTGTTGTACAAAGCCATCGAAGCGCATCCTAACCCGTTAAAAATTTACAACCAGAAACTGATTGACGAAGGCAGCATTAATGCCGAGTTTTTAAAAGGCATGGAAAAAGCCTTCCGCGATGAATTGCAGCAAAAACTGGACGAAGTAAAATCGGAAGAAAGGTTTACCGATACCATCGCCATGTTTGAAGGTGCCTGGAGCGGTTTGCACTTAGCCAGCCACAAAGAATTGGTGAAACCTATTGATACCTCGGTACCTGAAGAAACTTTGTTGGAAATAGGTAATAAACTAACTGTGTTGCCGAAAGATAAACAGTTTTTTAAAAAAATTGAGAAACTGTTTGAAGACCGCAGCGCCATGGTAAACAATACTAAAGTGTTTGACTGGGCCATGGGCGAGTTGCTGGCTTACGGTACTTTACTAAAAGAAGGCTATCCGGTAAGGTTAAGCGGCGAAGATGTTAAACGCGGTACTTTCTCGCACCGTCACGCGGTGTTGACCTTGGTTGATTCGGAAGAAGAGTTTACTCCATTGGCTGATATCAATCCTGAAGCTAAGCTGAGTATTTATAATTCACTGCTATCCGAATATGGCGTTTTAGGTTTTGAATACGGTTATGCCCTTGCAAATCCTAATGCTTTGACTATATGGGAAGCTCAATTTGGCGATTTCTTTAACGGTGCCCAGATCATAGTTGACCAGTACATTGCCAGCGCCGAAACAAAATGGCAGCGTGGTAACGGCCTGGTTATGTTATTGCCTCACGGTTACGAAGGCCAGGGCCCAGAGCACTCATCGGCCCGTGTGGAGCGTTTCCTGGAGCTTTGTGCCGATGATAATATCCAGGTGGCTAACTGTACTACGCCTGCAAACTTCTTCCATATTTTAAGGAGGCAGATGCACCGCGATTTCCGTAAGCCGTTAATCATCTTTACACCGAAAAGCTTGTTGCGCAGCCCTAAATGCGTATCGCCGCTTGAAGATTTTACCGGTGGCAAATTCCACGAACTGATTGATGATACTTACGCCGATCCTAAAAAAGTAAAACGTGTACTGCTTTGCACAGGTAAGGTTTATTATGACCTGCTTGATAAACAGCAGGCTGATAAACGTAAGGATGTAGCCATTGTACGTATTGAACAATTATACCCAACCCCGGTTACACAGATATTGAAAGTTAAGGCTAAGTACGAAAAAGCTACCGAATTTATCTGGGTACAGGAAGAGCCCGAAAATATGGGCGCATGGCCATACATTTGCCGCAAATTCCATAACGATAAACTGATTAACCTGAGCGTGATCTCGAGGATTGAAGGCAGCAGTACCGCCACCGGCTTTGCCAAACAGCATGCCGCGCAGCAATTGTATATTGTATCGAAAGCATTTGAGGCGCCTGCGGGCAAAGTAGTTAAGGAATCGGTTAAAAAAACAACAAAAAAAATGGCTGATGCCGGTGCTGATTGATCCTGAAATCAAGATCCCCGCAAATAAAACATCCATTTATAAAAAATAAAATCTACAAAACGATAATATGAGTTTAGCGATTAAGGTGCCTACCGTAGGCGAATCAATTACAGAAGTAACCCTTGCAAGCTGGAAAAAGAAAGATGGCGACCGCGTTGAAATGGACGAGGTGATTGCCGAACTGGAATCAGACAAGGCTACTTTTGAGCTTACTGCCGAAAAAGCAGGTACTTTAAAAATTGTTGCTGCCGAAGGCGATGTTTTAGCCATTGGCGCTGTTGTTGCCAACATTGAAGATGGTGGCGCTGAGGCTGCTGTCCCTGCTCCGGCAAAAGAAGCTGCTCCGGCTGCACAGCCTCAGCCAGAGGTTGTTGCTAATGCACCTGCTCCGGCCCCCGTAGCCGCTGCTCCTGCTGCTTCAGGCTCAGATTCAATCGAGATTAAGGTACCAACCGTTGGTGAATCAATTACTGAGGTAACTTTATCGCGCTGGATTAAAAAGGATGGCGAAGCAGTTGCGATGGACGAAGCTATTGCCGAGCTGGAATCAGACAAAGCAACTTTTGAACTTACTGCCGAAAAAGCGGGTATTTTAAAAACTTTAGCCAAAGAAGGTGATGTATTGCCTATTGGCGCAGTAGTATGCACCATTGAAGGTGCAGGTGCTGCTACTCCTGCCGCTACCCCTGTAACCCCGGCCGTAGTTAGCGCTACAGATGAATCACCACAAGGTGGTGCCGCTGCCGAAAGTGCAAAAACTTATGCTTCTGGCACTCCTTCACCCGCTGCTGCTAAAATATTGGCCGAGAAAGGTGTTGCTGCCGGTTCGGTTGCTGGTACCGGTGTTGATGGCCGCATTACTAAAGGCGATGCCCTAAACGCGCAAGCTGCTCCGGTTAAACCTGCTACTGCCCCTGCCGCTGCAACTCCAACCACTGCTCCTGCAACTGCCACTACTTCAACCGGAGAGAGAAGCGAGAAACGCGAAAAAATGACTTCGTTGCGTAAAACTGTTGCCAAACGTTTGGTATCGGTTAAAAATGAAACGGCTATGCTTACCACCTTTAACGAGGTTGATATGCAGCCCATCATGGAGTTGCGCGCTAAGTACAAAGATAAATTTAAAGAGAAACACAACGTTGGCTTAGGCTTCATGTCGTTCTTTACCAAAGCCGTTACCGAAGCTTTGAAAGATTGGCCAGCCGTTGGTGCCCGTATTGAAGGTGAAGAGATTGTTTACAGCAATTTTGCTGATATCTCTATAGCTGTATCGGCCCCTAAAGGTTTGGTGGTTCCGGTTATCCGCAATGCAGATAGCATGAGCCTTGCCGAAATTGAAAAAGCAATTGTAGTATTAGCAGGCAAAGCCCGCGAAAATAAATTGACCATTCCTGAAATGACAGGTGGTACATTTACCATCACTAATGGTGGTGTATTTGGTTCGATGCTGTCAACACCTATCATCAACGCACCGCAATCAGCAATCCTTGGTATGCACAATATCATTGAGCGCCCGGTAGCAGTAAACGGACAGGTAGTGATTCGCCCGATGATGTACCTGGCTTTATCTTATGATCACAGGATCATTGATGGTCGCGAGTCGGTAAGCTTCCTGGTAAGGGTTAAACAGTTATTGGAAGATCCTGCAAGGTTGTTGTTGGGAGTTTAATCTCTGCATAGCTTAGATATTTAAGAGCCCGAAGTTTTGATAGAGGGCACTGAAAAAGTAGCTCAATAAAGTTGGGTTATTAAAAGCGATCAAGAAAAAGGCAACTTTTACTTGGTCGCTTTTCTTATGCATCATTATTTGCGGAGTTGATTTCTTGTGGCCGATATAGCTGTATTATCGATCTGCTGATCAGTAGGAGGCATTTTGGGGAAATTTTAGTTCATCAGTTTGATGATCCTTTTCAGATTTACAGTAAAGATGGCCAGAGCGCCCTGCATCTGCATATTTTCGATACCATAGGCTATTGCCCGATCATAGCCATGAACGTTTTTTAGTTCGCTGTTCTTGGCTTCTATCTTATATCTGTGTTTGATACTTTCTTTATATTCGGTGGTTTCCTGAAAAGCCATTTGCTGCAGGTGCCTATCCGATTTGATAGTGACAGAATAGGTTTTGGTCTTTGCCCCTAACTTGTAGCAACCATCCCTTAATGGACATACTTTACATTTTTCAACATCAAAGTAATAAGTGTTTGCCTGGTTTTTCCCTCTGTTCTTCTTTCCATGCCGGGCTTTTCGGAAAGCCAGATGTCCAGCCGGGCATACGAACATACCCGCATCTTTGTTATAATCAAACTTGTCTTCTTCTTTTCGGGTTCCTTGTGAAATTGCCGGTGTAAGTTTGGCAACGATCCTGATGTCCTGTTCTGTTGCTATCTTAAGATTATCTTTTCCTGAATAAGCTGAATCGCCGATGATCCTTTCTACTTCAATGCCATTTTGCTGACTGATCTCCAAAAGTTTGGGAAGTTCCGGGCCATCGCCTTTTTCTCCCGAAGTGACCACCGCAGCGGTAATAATGCGTTCTTCGGTCATCGCCAAATGGGTCTTGTAACCAAAGAAGGAACTATCAGCCGATTTGTGGCCTGTTTTAGCATCCTTGTCTTTGGATAATGTATAGTGCTCCTGCGTATCTGCTACCGTCTCCTTTAACAGGTTGAGCTTTTCTTTTACAGCAGGTATCTGGCATAACGGCCCGTCGGCTTCAATATACTTTTCCAATGCATTGCAATAGGCCAGTTCTTTTTCCAACTCGTCCGTAGTGTTCTTTTCCGGCATGCCTGCCTTCATATCTTCATCGATAGCATATACCGCTTTGCGGAGCAGTTTCGAGCGCTCCCGTAATACTTCCAATGCTGAATAGGGATTTGACCTTGACAGAGAATGGGTGGCATCAACAATAATGGACTTACTGCGGATGATCCCTTTTTCAATGGCTATGCCCACTGTTTTATTAATCAGCAAGTTCAAAAGATCATTATCCTTCAGCCTCAACTTTCTAAACTTGGTCAATGAACTGGGATCGATAACGCCTTCTTCCGGGGACATCTCCAGGAAATATTTGAAAGACATATCATATTGCGAACGTTCCACCACATCGACATCTGAAACAGTGTAGATCGTTTTTAATAACAAGTATTTGAACATCCGTACAGGACTTTCGGCTGCCCTGCCATTGGTCATACAATATTTGCAGACCAATTCATCATAGATAAACGTAAAATCTACCAGGTCATTGATCTTCCGCAATAGATTGTCTTTCGGAACGATCAGATCATATAACCCTGAAAATGTACTGAACTGAATCTGCTGTTGTTGGCTAAGCATCTTAATGTCTTTCTTTCGACACTTTAAGATACAAAAAAAGGGGCAGAAAAACTAAATTTTCTACCCCATATATCCTAAAAAGACTTTTTCAGTGCCCTCTTTTGATACTTCGGGCTTTTTTATTGGACGTATTAGTAAACGAAAAAAGAGCGCGGGATTGTGCGATTCCCTCCCTTGGGATGGTGTAGGGAGGGGTTTATACACCAAGCAAACGCGATAGCAAGGCGCAGAAACCCCTCCCTGCCACTACGCAATCCAGCACACCCCTCCCCGAGGAGGGAATTTAAAATCTTCTACAAGCCTTGTGCTTAGGTGATTTGGGGCTTTCTGCTCAACAAAAAAGCCTTAACAAAATGCCAAGGCTTTTTCAAGGTCAATGACTAAATGACCTAATGATTCAATGACTGGATCTGGATTAAATCTTCCCAAAGATCTCTGCCAGTTTATTCTGCAAATCTTCACCACGGAGATTTTTGCCGATGATCTTACCTTTAGGGTCAATCAAAAAGTTTTGGGGGATGGCTTTTACCGCGTAAAGATCTGCTGCTTTGCTATCCCAGAATTTGAGGTCGGATACGTGGTTCCAGGTCAGGCCATCTTTGTGGATGGCAGCAATCCATTTGTCTTTAGCATTCGGCCTGTCTAAAGATACGCCGATGATGGTGAAGTTTTTACCTTTATAAGTGTTATAAGCTTTAACTACATTAGGGTTTTCCCTGCGGCACGGACCGCACCATGAAGCCCAAAAATCAATCAGAACGTACTTGCCGCGGAATGATGACAAGTTGATAGTTTTACCTGCGGTATCTGCCTCGGCAAATTCAGGAGCGGTTGCGCCTAATGCTACGGCCTTTAATTTAGGCAGGCGCTCGGCAAATTTTTTACCGCCTTCCGATGCTTTGATTGCAGGTGAAAGGTTGTTGAACAAAGGAGCTATATCCACATAATCAGCGCTGTAGGCGTACGATTCGAGCGAGCTGAGGCTGATGTAAGAATCAGGGTTTTCCTGGATGAATTTTTTATTGATCTCGGCATCCTGATCGTCAATTTTCTTTTCCTCGGCATTTAACGCGCTTAACTGATCGGGAGTGGCTGTTTTGCGTTTGGCCGCAAGGGCATCGTAAGCTTCGTTAATAGGTTTCTCGGCAATGCGGAGCTTTTCGCTTTCGTTGTTGGTTTTTGTGCCGTCAATCTGGGCATCGGCAACTTTATCATCGGTGTTTACATTGATGGTGCCTGCTTCAATATATAACGAGCGGTAATCTTCCGAGGCGTGTAAGCCGCTTCCTTTGGTATTTACCAGGATGTAGGCATTTACCGGGCTTGTACCTGTCTGGCCTGTAAATTTAAAATTGCCCTCGTGCAATACAGCCGAGTCAACTACCAGTTTTTTGTCTTTATCACGATATTCAACATACACCTTGGCGGGTGCGTTGTAGTTACCAATTTTACCTTGTATGGTGTATGGCGCGTTTTGCGCATAGGCAATGGCGGGTATCCCGGCCAAAGCGGTTAGGGTTATTTTTTTTAATGAGGTCAAGTTCATTCCGCAATATAATGGCTTGGATGCAAATAATTTAATTGTTTGTAAAAAATTACAATCTCTAAAGTTTTTTTGTACAGGCGCATAATTGCGTTTCCCGCATGCAATTTACGCAGGCATAGCGGCGACTTTGTAAAGCTGCTTGTCCTGCGGGAGACGCAATTATGCGTCTCTACAAAAAAGGCGCCATTGCTTCGCTATAACGCCTTTTATAAATTGGGGGTTAAGCAAACCACTCACCTAATCAACCTACTCTCCACTCACCAATCAATTATATTTCCCAAACAACTGCTCCAGCTTGGCATCCAGATCTTCGCCGCGCAGGTTTTTAGCAATGATCTTACCCTGCGGATCGATCAGGAAGTTTTGGGGGATAGATGTTACCGAATACATGGCGGCCGCCTGGTTACTCCAGAATTTAAGGTCGGATACCTGTGTCCAGGTCAGGCCATCGTTTTTTATGGCGGCAAGCCAGGCAGCTTTACCATCCGGCCTATCCAGTGATACACCTATAATGGTGAAGTTTTTGTCTTTAAACCGGCCGTAAGCTCGTGCCACGTTAGGGTTTTCCTGGCGGCAGGGTCCGCACCATGAGGCCCAGAAATCGATCAATACATATTTGCCTCTGAATGACGATAGTTTAACCGGGTTGCCGTTAACATCATTCTGAATAAAATCAGGAGCTTCGGAACCAATAGCCGTAACCCGCAGTGCATCCAGCTGCACCTTCATCATTTTACCGGCCTCGGTATCTTTTATATTTTGCGATAATGAATTATACAGCGGATCGATCTCCGACGGATCAGGAGCCGGGCCGCTTACCGATGTTAACGCTAATAAACTTAAATAGCTGTCTGGGTTAGCAATGATAAAGCTTTTCAATACCCCTTTTTGCTCGGCCTGCAGCAGTTTATATTTTGCCTGTATCGAGTTGCGGAAGGTTGCCGAGTTTTGCTGCTCGGGAGTAGCGTTCCGGGCTTCGGCCATTAATTGTGCGCCTTTTGTATTTATTACCTTAAGCTGCGCCTGGAGTTTTACATTATCGATATTAAGCTGCGATCCGGTGATTTGCGCCTTATCGATAGAATCTTTACCGGTGATAGTTATGGTGCCTTTTTCCAGGAAAAAATCAATGTCATCGGCAGTTTTAGAGATCAGGGTGCCGTTATCAGCATACTTGTAATTAGCATCGATAAATTTTTCGAGCGGCAAACCTTTGTAATTAACGGCTATTGTAGCGTTAACCGGGTTAAATATGGTACCGGTAAATGAGAACGAACCATTTACCACATTGGCCGAATCGGTAACATTATTGGCACCCAGCTGGTACGACAGGTAAACCCTGGCCGGAGCGCTAACATTACCCAATTTGCCATTCACAACAAAAGTATCGGTAGCCTGGGCCATTGCCGTTACGGGCAGCATGGCGGCTATATAAAAAAACAATTTCTTCATTAAAATAAAACTATACGCTTGCTAAACGACAAGCGCAGGTTAAAAGTATTGATTATCAGTTTAATTTTTGATAGGTACGCCACCATAAATCTGGTAATTCGCCGGATGTAGCTGTTTTATAGTCGGCATAGCTGCAGGGCACCAGGTGAAAACGCTCATTTGGTGAGCCTGCCGAGGGGTAGGGCACCTGCATCCACCAGCGGTCGGATTTTTTGCTTTTTACAAATATAACTTCCTGGTCTTCATGGGTAAGGCTGGTTTTATAAATTAAGTATTGCGATTTTGGGTTGAGCGGAAAATCGCGCTTGCGGTTATAAAAACCATCAATAAAATACCAGATCATTTGCGAGAGCTGCCAGGCAGTTTGCCCGTTGCTATCAAAAGCCGGGTTAAACTCGTAAAAACCTATCGAGGTAAGTTTATCATTAAAGCCTGCATAACGGCAAAGCTGGCAGGCCTCTTCGCCGTAAAAGCCATTGGGTGTGGCATTGGCATTACCCATGGCATCGGCCGCACGGATAGCACCAATATCAAAACTGATCATGCTGGCGTTGCGGATAGCAGGTTCAGTAACCGCTACATTACCGCTTAGTTCGCCAAGGCGGTGTACATCAAAATAAAGTTTTTCCATCACCCTCAAACTATCCTGGCTTGCAAAGTAGGTTTGGTAGCCCAGGTTACTGAAGTTAAAGAGATAATTAGGCTCGTGCAGGAAAATTTTATTGAGGTATGATGCTGATGTAGTTTCGATGCTGCCGCCGTGATCATCCTCATCAAGATCGAAATGTGAATCGATCACTACCAGGTCAACCTTTTGTTCCAAATCTTCATAGCCCATGTATTGGGCGTAAGTAAGATCCTGCCCTCCGCCTAAAATAACCGGGATGATGTCTTTTTTAATCAGTTCGCTTACCACGGTTTTTACCGCGAAATAGGTGTCGGTAACTTTTTCGCCGGCGCGGATATTACCGAGGTCGGCAATTTTAACATTATAGGCTCCCTCGTTAAGGAGGTACAATTTTTCGCGGATGTAATCAGGCCCCAGCGAACATCCGGGGTTACCAACGGCGTTCCTGTCGTCCATAACACCGATGATGGCTATGTCTGTTTTCTCTTCCAGATCAGGAAAATCAACCGAATAATGCACAATTTTATTACCAAGCTGGCTGGTGTAATAACCTTTTTTAGGGGCTATCTTTTTAAGATCAATCGGCGTAAAAAAATCAGCTAACGACATAATTTTTGATGTGCAAATATGCAGATATGCAAATGTGGGGATTTTTAAGCAGAAAGCTTAAGGCTGAAAGCAGAAAGCTTTTTGGGGAAGCTGAAAGCTTAGGGCTCAAAGCCGAAAGCTTATTACCTATCTTAGCTTTAAAATCCAGTTTTACGCTTTCAGTATTTGGCTTTCTGTTAGTCTTCTATGCTTTCGGCTTTCAGCCTTAAGCTTTCTGCTCAAAAATCGCATATTTGCATCATGATCTTAATAACGGGCGCTACCGGTTTCCTTGGGGCCGAACTGGCAAAACTTCTTGTTGCTAAAGGTAACAGTGTTCGCTGTACTAAACGGGCTTCGTCGGTTGTGCCTGCATTGTTGATTCCTTTTGCTGATAAGATTGAGTGGGTGGATGCCGATATGATGGATGCTTTCGCCCTGGCCGATGCCTTGGAGGGTGTAAGCCAGGTTTATCATTGTGCCGCCTGGGTATCGCTAAAGCAAGCCGATAAAAAACAGATGATCAATACCAATGTTACGGGTACCGCCAACCTGGTTAATCTGTGTGTTGAGCAAGGGATCAGGATGGTTCATGTGAGTTCGATAGCGGCCATAGGCTCTGCCAAACCCGGCGAGCTGATCAACGAAAATCACCATCTGGAACAATCGACAGAAAATGATGGCTACGCCATTTCTAAACTGGAAAGCGAAATGGAAGTTTGGCGCGGTATTGCCGAGGGGTTAAACGCTGTTATAGTTAACCCATCACTTATTATAGGCGCAAGTGCAGGAACCGGCGGCAGCGGTGCCTTATTTAAAACCGTGCGTAATGGACTTAAGTTTTACACCTCAGGCGGCATTGGTTTTGTTGATGTAGAGGATGTGGCTAAATGCATGGTAGCCCTGATGAATAGCGATATTAAAGCCCAGCGATATATTATCAGTGCCGAAAACCGCGACTATAAAGGTATGGTAACCGAAATTGCCAAAGGCTTCGGCGTAAAACCTCCGTCAATGTTTGCCAAGCCCTGGGTTATGGAACTGGCCTGGCGCGGGGCTGCGGTTGTTGCTGCTGTAACGGGTGGTGTGCCTGCTATTGATAAAGTATCGGCAAAAACGGCGTCGTTAATCCGCGAGTTTGATAATTCGAAAATTAAAAAGGCTATCGGGATTGAATTTAAGCCGATAAGTAAAACGATAACGGAGATTTGCGAGGCGTTGAAATAGTCTGACCATTCTTATGAAAATACGAGGCACCTAAGGAGCCGGGATAGCCGCATTTTTCTTGCTATAAACACGGTACTCCTTCGGAGTTGATAGCATGAAGTATATATCGTTTAAATGCTCAATTTTTTTCATTATAATTTGCGTTAATTATTTTACTCCGTAGGAGTACCGTGTTTATAGAATTAATGATAAATAGGGTAAAGACTCCGTAGGTGTCTCGTCTCTCAAAGCGATTTCGTCAACATGACAATCCCACTTCATATTATGCCAAAATTTAAACTACAAACTCCCTGTACTTCCTCAGCAAATTTTTTGCACCTTTGCACCCAAGATGGAGCAGTACTTTATTATTGATTTCGACAGCACCTTTACACAGGTTGAGGCCCTTGATGAACTGGCCCGGATCTCTCTCAAAAATCGCCCCGACCGCGAAGATATCTACAAGCAAATTGATGATCTCACCAATGCCTCGATGGAAGGCCGGTTGTCATTTACCGAAAGCCTGGAGCGCCGTGTAAAATTGCTTAATGCCAACCGCGATCATTTAAAGCAACTCATCAGCCATCTTAAAAAGAAGGTTTCTACCTCTTTTTCGCGTAATACCATCTTCTTTAAAAACCACCAGGATGAGGTTTTGATCGTATCCGGCGGCTTTAAAGAGTTTATTACCCCGGTAGTTACCGAGTACCATATCAAAAAAGAAAACATCTACGCCAATACCTTCGTATTTGATGAGGAAGGCAACATCATAGGTTACGACCGTGAAAATCCGCTTTCGCAGGAGGGTGGCAAAGTAAAGCTTTTAAAAGAGCTGCAGCTGCCCGGAGATATCTATGGCATTGGCGATGGTTATTCTGATTTTCAGCTGAAAGAATCGGGCATGATCAAAAAGTTCTTCGCCTTTACCGAAAATATCGAACGTAAATCGGTAGCTGAAAAGGCAGATCACGTTACGCCAAGTTTCGATGAATTTCTGTATCTGAATAAATTGCCCCGCGCTATCTCATACCCAAAAAACCGCATTAAATGTTTGGTTTTGGGTAATGTTGATGATGAGGCTGTTGGCTTGCTGAAAAAGGAAGGCTATAATATCCGTCACCGTGAGGCCATTGAAGAAAGCTACCTGGAAGAAGCCGGTGTATTGTTTTGCGATGAAGAACACCAGCCAAGTGCCGAACAGGTTCAAAACGCAGGCCGTTTAAAAGTAATCGGCGTTTTTGGCCGATGCAACCGCAAACTGGCCGATGCGGCAACTGATAGCGGCATTATTATCTTTGACGATCCTAAGCACAACCCGCATAATATAGATTTTATCCCCAAAAGGGTAATGGCTTTCATGAACGAGGGCAAAACGCATACCAGTTGCAATTTTCCTGACCTGCAACCGCCGCGTGTTAATAATGCCCACCGTTTAATTCATATTCACAAAAACGTTCCAGGTATTTTGGCCAAGATCAATGATGTGTTTGCCCGACATAACATTAACATTGTAGGTGAGTTTTTGGTTACAAATCCTCAAATTGGTTATGTAATTACGGATGTTAATACCGGTTACGATACTGAAGTATTGAACGAGTTAAAGGCTATTGAGCATACCATTAAGTTTAGGTTGCTGTATTAAGAATACTTAAACACCACGTCATTGCGAGGAACGAAGCAATCGCGAACTGTACAGAGGGGCTGTGAAAGCCTACCCTGCCATCACCATCACGCCGCTCCGCATCATCACCACGTCATAGCAATGACGTTTTGAGATATATCTTCATTTATAAATGAGCACCGGGTTTTGAACCATTTACAAAACTTTAACAAGGCGGCTCAAAACCCAATACCCATTATTTTTTAAACGGAACTACCAATACCGGAATTTCCGAGTTTTTGATCACATCCTCGGCCACGTTGCCTAAAAACCACCTGTCGATACCCGTGCGGCGGTGTGTGCCCATTACGATCAGGTCGGCATTGAAATTTATGGCGCATTCTATAATACCATCGGCCGTGGCACCGTACTCTGTAAATTTTGATACCTCAAGTCCTCCGCCAAAGGCAAGCCGGGCCCGCTCTAAAATAACAGCCGACCGTTCTGTTTGGATATTTCCTACCTCTAAAGATATGGTCGATTCGAGTGTTGCGTCGAAGGGCAAACCGGTAAGCGTATCTGTAGTGTCGGCTACCGGGGTCATGGGCTCAATAATGTGCACCAGGCCAACCTCCGTGCCGTAGGTTTGCGCAATATCAAAACCGTATTCGGCTGCGTGCTGGGAATATTCGCTCTCATCAATGCAGATGAGTATTTTCCTGATCTTCATAGTATC
This sequence comes from Mucilaginibacter celer, assembly GCF_003576455.2. Lineage (NCBI taxonomy): Bacteria > Pseudomonadati > Bacteroidota > Sphingobacteriia > Sphingobacteriales > Sphingobacteriaceae > Mucilaginibacter > Mucilaginibacter celer. The sequence continues at coordinate 4,870,189 of NZ_CP032869.1, read as the reverse complement.
AAAAGGTTTATATAAATATAACAACCATTTGCCGATATGTTTTCACGGCTCACTATTTTGTTACCTTTGCTTATGCATTTTTCCGCCGAAATTGACGACCGACTAACCCGTTTGCAAGAAAAGTACGAAGCCATGGGCCAGGATATGAACTCCTATCTGGATGGCCTGCTTTATGCCGATTTTTTAACTTATTGGGATTACATCCACCTGGATACCCTGCTTAGCCTGCAAAGCCCTAAAACACCGTTTCCGGATGAAGAGATTTTTATCATCTATCACCAGATTACCGAACTGTATTTTAAACTTGCCCTGCACGAGTGTAAACAAATTGCCGAAGCTGCGCCGCTTACCGTTGAGTTTTTTACAGCGAGGCTGAAACGCATTAACCGTTATTTTGGTGCGTTGACGCACTCGTTCGGGATTATGGTTGATGGGATGGAAAAGGAGCAATTCCTGAAATTCAGGATGTCGTTACTGCCGGCCAGTGGTTTTCAATCGGGGCAATACCGGATGATCGAGATTTATGCTACCGATTTTATTAACCTGGTGGCGATGGATAAACGTGAGGGGTTAAGAGGCGCGGCCATTGAAGATCAGTTTGAATACCTGTACTGGAAGTTTGGAGCTACAGAACTATCCACCGGCAAAAAAACACTCACGCTTAAACAGTTTGAAAAAAAGTATTCGAAAACTTTTATTGAATTGGGTAAGGCAGCGGCTGTTAATAATTTTAACAACCTGGCTAAGCATTTTGAAGCGGAGGGACAATTAACCCCCGAACTAAAAGCGGAATTGAGGCAGCTGGATATTAACGTAAATGTGAACTGGCCGCTCTCGCACTATAAATCGGCAGTGCGTTACCTTAATCGCGAGCCGGAAGATATTAAAGCCACAGGGGGCACCAACTGGCAAAAGTATCTGCCGCCCCGTTTTCAGAAAAGAATTTTTTACCCATGGGTTTGGACGGATGAGGAAAAGGAAAACTGGGGTAAAGCCTGGGTTGATGATGTGCTGAGCGGGATGTAATACTCAACTGAACTTACTCAGCCGTCGTGCCGAATTTATTTCGGCATCCCACAGGACAGATTGCTGCTTTGCTTAGCAAGGCGGCTTAGCGAGTGAGGTGCTGAAACAAGTTCAGCATGACATAATATAAAGGTGGGTGTCATGCTGAGCCTGTCGAAGCATGGTGGGAGGGCCTTTACTTGCGACCCTTCGACAGGCTACCCATGGCGTAATTAAAAAATTTTGTCATCCTGAGCGATAGCGAAGGATCTTCTACAACAAGCATGGCGGCTATACATGGCGAAGAAGATGCTTCGTTCCTCAGCATGGCAAAGGTGAAAATGTCATATTCTCCTTCAGATGCCTCGGGTTTTACTCACTCAGCATAACATTTAATTGGTTTGCGGGAGCATCAACCACCGCAATAATATTGTCAAAATGATGTTTTTATATGTGGTAATCACCAATTGTAAGCACATTTTTTTGGCATAGGGCATAAAAATGCCTACCTTGCCATTTTGTATAATTTATTAATTTTTAACGCCATGACCGAGACATTGGACATCAAGATCAGCAGGACAACTGCTTCCCGTTTGGAGCAAACGGATTTCGACAACTTACCTTTTGGAAAAACTTTTTCTGACCACATGTTTGTGGCCGATTATGCAAATGGTGAATGGACAAATCTCTCGGTCATTCCCTACGGCGAAATTGGTCTCAGCCCAGCTATTTCTGCACTTCACTACGGACAGGCATTTTTTGAAGGCCTGAAAGCCTACAAACATGCCGACGGAAAAATTACCGTTTTCCGCCCGGATAAAAACGCTATCCGTTTCAATAAATCGGCCGAAAGGCTTTGCATGCCTACTTTGCCTGAAGAAATTTTCCTGCAAAGTATAGCTACTTTGGTAGATATCGACCGCAATTGGGTGCCTTCGCAGCCAAATCACGCGTTGTACATCCGTCCGTTTATGTTCGCTACAGATCCGTATTTGGGCGTAACCCCATCGGCAACTTATAAATACATGGTTTTGGTAGGCCCGGTTGGTCCGTATTTTTCAAAACCTTTGCGTGTTAAAATTGAAACACACTACACCCGCGCTGCCGAAGGTGGTATGGGCTACGCCAAGGCTGCCGGTAACTACGGAAGCTCGATGCTGCCCGCCCGCAAAGCTACACAGGAAGGTTTTGACCAACTGATTTGGACTGATGCCAAAGAACACAAGTTTATTGAAGAAATGGGTGCGGCTAATGCCATGTTCCTACTGGACGGTAAACTGATCACTGCCGAAGCAAAAGATACCATATTAGATGGCGTAACCCGCGATACCGTTATCGCTTTAGCTAAAGAATGGGGCATTCCGGTAGAAGAGCGTAAAGTTGCGGTAGCCGAGATTATTGAAGGAGCTAAAAACGGTAAACTTACCGATGCTTTTGGCGCCGGTACTGCCGCTACTATCGCCCCTGTAGCATCAATCAGCTTCGAAGGCGAGGAGTATTTCCTGAGTGATCCGAAAACGCGTGAGTTTTCAAACAAAGTATTTGATACGCTTGATGCTATTAAATATGGTTTAGCGCCTGATACTCATGGTTGGAACTATTTGGTTAGTGAATAATTTTCTGCATAATAATAAACGCAAAACGCCACGGATTTTCCGGGGCGTTTTGCGTTTTATGTAGCGGCTATGAAACTGGTTATCTACCACACGTCATTGCGAGAAACGAAGCAATCGCACGTAAGCAAGAGCTCCCTGTATAGTTCGCGATTGCTTCGTTCCTCGCAATGACGATTGTTGAAATGTGTTTGAATTAAAAACTACACCCCGCTGTCGGCGTAATCCCTTCCTTATCCTGCGTTAAGCCTGGCTTGCCTTTTTTAAAGGTAACTATCCAGATACTATCAAAGTCGTTATCCGGCCATTGCAAATCTTTTACCTTAAGGCCCAAGGCTTTCAATAGCGGTTTAATCTGGTTATGTTCCCAAACAATAAGTATAGTGCCTTTTTTTGAGATCAAATCATTGGCTATACCGTTATCATCCTCTTCTTCAAACTTACTATTGATAGTGAGATTATATTTTACGGCTAAAGGAGACACAGTTTGGAACATGCGCCCACGAGGAGTGGATTTACCTAAATGCAATGCCGGAACATATATATAATCAGGTAGGCCGAATTTAGCCTTAATTACTTCGGGAAGCTTGAGCGAGCGGTTGAATCCTGCACAGGATAGGTTATCACCAACATCAGGTTTTTCGGCGTGACGGATGAACACAAGTCTAAGGTTTTTCCCCTGCCCGCAAGCGGTGAGGCTTATCCAGCCTACCATCATTAAAAGTAAAAACGATCTTTTTAGCATGGCGGTGGTTATTGGATTATTCTACAGAAACAGTTAAACCTTCCTGTTGCAAAATTTTGCGGTAAATCTCCATCTCGGTAAACGAGCCTTCCAATACGGCGCATTTGCCTTCGTTATGTACCTTCCAGGCAATTTTTTCGGCTTGTGGTTCTGAGTAGTCCAGGTACTTCATCATACAATGAATTACATGATCAAAAGTGTTAAAATCATCGTTCCATAGTATTAAACGATGCATCTCTTTAAGTCCTGCAAGTAACTCTTCGAGCGTAAATGTTTCTTCCTGTATCTCGGTTGGCATACGTAACTACAAATTTACTCAAAAACAATAATAAAAATGTTAAAATCGTGTTCGATGGTTTTAAAAATCATGTTACACATCAAACCCTAATTTATTTTTCACATGAAAAAAGCGTACCCCGGCTTTGCTTTGGCCCTGGCAGCACAATTGCTTGCTGCCGGCTATTCATCGGCACAAAACAACAAAAACAATTTACAGGCTCCGCCCGCCAATATCAATATCGACGGCAGCATTAAAGAGTGGGGTGATAGCCTCAGGTATTATAACGATGAAAAGAAGCTGAACTATGCGCTCGCTAATGATAAAGATTACCTGTACGCCGCCATCCGCGTAACCCAACGGTTTGACCAGATGAAGGTGCTGCACGCCGGTATCACTTTAACCATCGATCCAAAAGGGAAAAAGAAGGATACATTTATGTTAACCTTCCCGTTATCGGCTCCTGATGAAAAACTGGATTTCCCCAAAACCGTTACTGATAATACCGAAATTACCCAGGCTGATCGCGACGAGCTGATGCGCGAGCGAATCACTAAGTTGCGTTATATTAAGGTGGTTGGTTTTAAGGATATTGATGGCGATATGATCACCACATCAAACACGTACGGTATTAAAACAGCTATAAATTATGATGCTGATGGTAACCTGATCTATGAAGCAGCTATCCCGCTAAGTTTTTTCCACGCAGGTAACGATGCCTTTAAAAATGAGTGGGCCTTTAATTTTAAGATTAACGGATTTCAACGCCCAACAGGTGGGGGCACAGGCGAGGGTGACCGGGATGGTGGTGGCTTTGGTGGCGGTGGCCGTGGCGGAAGAGGCGGTGGTATGGGTGGCGGTCGCGGCGGAAGAGGCGGCGGACGTGGTGGTATGGGCGGCGGCATGGGCCGCGGGCAAATGAGCGGTGGCAACGGAGAAATCTCGAAAGCTGTTGATTTCTGGGAGAAATTCTATTTGGCCAATAATTAATTGTTAATAAAACAAAAAGTCCGAAAGAATCGGTATCCCCTTTTTCTTTCGGACTTTAGCACTTCCGTACTTTCCACTTACTCTACCTTGTATCGGTAAATCTGCCGGCCTAAATTACCTTCAGAATCAATGCCTTCAACAGTTATCTTGTATACACCCCTCGTATCCGAGTTGAAGTATCTGAATGTAGCCTCGCCGGAAGGTGTAGTTGTAATATTGGGTTCCCAAAAAATTGTTGTACGATAATCTGGTGTAGTTGAATTGATATTTGCCGGAGTATATTTGGGCGAATAAAATGTACGGGCTTTATAAAAACCTTTAAACGGATAGGTGATTACGCCCAATGATGAGCTGCTGCCTGTTACATAGTTGCCGCCATTTAGTGTAGTTATTGCAAGTGCCCCTCCCGGATAATCAGAGCCCACAATGGCTGCGTACGATACCCCGCGCAAAACTTCGATACTATAAATATCATTTGGATTGATGTTATCAAGCGCGCTGCCATCCAGTACCGAGCCGTTAAGTATCACCGCCATTTTCTGATTTCCGCGCATACTAATGGGGTTGCCTTTCGCATCAAAGGTAACGCCAAAAATCTTGCTTCTTAAACAATCAGAAAGTTTGGTGCAGCCGTTAAGCTTGTTGCCCATAACAATCTGATCGGGCGCAGCTCCTAATTTGCCGGCCGAGTATCCTTTATAGGCTGTTTTATTGGTTTTGGTTGCACGTATATTCACTTCTTTTAGCACTGTGGTATCGGTGCCGGCGTATCTTTTAGTTTTAACAACTATTAAAGGCATACTTGACTTTCCTGCCATTATCAAATCTACACTTTCTATTTCTTCCACATGTATCAAACTTAACTGGCGTTCTTCAACGTATGTCCCGTCAATAACAAACCTGCTCGCTCGCCCACCGCCTAATGCATTGTATTTGTACGCGGCAGTAAGGTTAATCTGTGCCAGCGGTTCATTTACATGCAGTGCCCCGGCTAAATTATCATCCTTATAGCTGCGCAGTTTAGCCATATTAACACTTCGTTGCTGAAGGCTGCCGTATCTGTTATATTCATTGGGTGTAATGGCCTTTTTCCCTTTAATAACTACTTCCTTTAATGTATTTGCATTTTTTATGGAGTCTGTTTGTTGTTGCTCCATATACCGGATATACGCTTCCCGGGCGTCGAGAGCAGGCGGTGCCTGATCATCAGCCGGCATATTCATTTTTTCAACCTTAGGATAATCGGGCTTTTTAATAAATATGGTTACGTTTTTTCCATTGTTTTGCTTGCGTGCCTGTACCATAAGGTGCGAGGTATCCGAAACATCAACATCATCAAATGTGAAATCGCCATTCAGATCGGCTGTTGTATCGGCAAAAAAATCTTCCCGGTTACCCAATAATGTTACTTTTCCGTTTGGCAGCGGTTTTCCTCCAGGGGTTTGTATTGAGCCCGAAAGGCTCAGCGAGCCTTCGGCCTTAAACGCCAACGGCGCTTGTTTTTCATTTAATGTTTTAAGCCATTCAAAACCGCGATAGCCCTGGGTAAGCATCAGCATATCCAGATCGGCGTCTGTTTTATCGGTAATGTTGGTGAAATAATAATTGGGCTGCTCGATATATCCTTTCAGGTCTGACGTTAACAGCAGGTTATTCAGGATAGTGCTCTCTGTATTTTGGTTGGATGGAATGCGGCTTTCGTTGATCACCGAAACAGAGAATGTGCCTGTTACGGGTTTCCCGGCCTGATCTGCAGTTTTAAGTGCCACCAAAACTTCTTTACGTGAAGCAAATTTTTGATTGGCGATATTTAATTTCAGGCTCAGGGTGTCGTTGCTGCGTATAAAAGCAAGTCGTTCATTAAGCGGTTCGGCATCGGCGCCGAACAACGTGAATTGTGCAACGCCCGACGGAAAGCGCTTCTTTTCGATTTGGAATGAGTAACCCGCATCCTCAAGCTTAAAAGCGGTGGTATAATAAACCTTTCCGCCCGTTTGGCCAACCAGGTAATAATAAGTATGCTGTTTCAGGCTTATGGTTTTTGCGGACGCTGTTATTTTAACGCCGATACTATCAGTAAGCCGGTTATTAACGGTTATAGTGAAGCCCTCATCCATAGCTTTGGGCAAATTGACCGTAAAAGAGGGAACACCATCGGTTGTTATCCTGGCTTTGTAAATTTTACCGGCCTGCGGCATCAGGGCAAACACGCCCATACCCAGATGGGTAGTTTCAAATTCAGCAACTTCAGCACCATCGTTATCTATTATGGTACCTTTAACATCGCATCCCAATCCGTTTTTCCCTATCGCTTTAACCGCAATTTTAGATCTTAACCCCGTAATAAGGCTACCGCCCTCCGCAAAAAACTGAACATCGGGATTGCTGCTTTGTGCCGTAGCTTGTACCTGCGGCTGACTAAGTCCGAAAATGGTCCGTCCGTTTACCTGCACGCGCTGGTTGAACATTGCGTCGGCAGATTGATTCCGCATCCAGTTTGTATAAGCTCTTAAACGATAGCTTCCTGCCTGGTAGTTAGCGGGTAATACAAAATCACCCCAGGCGGTACCATTATTGAGTTTTAGATGAAGCCTTTGCACAACAGAATCGCGGGCATTGATCAATTCAACGTAAACAACGCCGCTTATACCAGATAACTGATGATCGGGGCCCGCTACAGCGTAAGCTTTAAACCATACCGTATCAGTAAGGTTGTAAAAAGGTTTATCTAAATGCAGGTAAACCTTTTCGGTTGGTTTCTCAGTTAGTTGCTTGTTTGACAGGGCTACAGCTTTTTTTAAAAAAGCGCTATCGGTTTGGGCAAATGATTGTAAACAGCATAGCAAAAAAAGAAGCGAAATAGTAATACGTATGTATTTCATAAGGTTTAGTGAAATTATTAATTTCCTGTATGACGCTAAAATATCACAAAGGATTAATATTAATCACTAAAAAAATATTACTCCACCCTATACCTGTAAACCTGCCTGCCCAGGTTGCCATCAGCATCTATTCCTTCAACTATTATGCGGTAAGTGCCTTTGCCATCAGCATTAAAAAAGCTCATTGATGTATTGCCATCCTTATCGGTTAAGAGCCCCGGAGCCCAGTAAATGGTGCTGCGCAAATCCTGCATGGCTGTGTTGGTTTTAGGATCATCATATTTGGGCGCATAAAATTCGCGGGCGCGGTAATAGCCCTTGGGGGCGTAGGTTACTATACCGGGGGCATATTTGTTATAAGCCGTATCGCCGCCGCCACGTTTGGTAGTGATCACCAAAACTCCGCCAGAGCCTCGTGAGCCATAAATGGCGGTATTACCAATTGTTCGCAACACTTCAACAGTTGCTACATCACTCGGGGTAATGTTATCCAAAAAGTCCGATTCTACGTAAGTTCCATCCACTACAATTTGCATTGGGGTATTAGGGCTGCGGGTTGAATATGGAATCCCGTTTCTAAATGTTACAAAATTAATCCGGCTTTGAAGTACCTGCGAAAGCATCCCGCCGCCATACATCAGATCTTTGCTGGTAAGGGTTTGATCGGCGTTGCCGGGACCGTTAAGGTTAGCCGAACTTTTGAAAGGGTTTTCCCGTTTCTCTCTAATAACTACTTCTTTTAAAACAATGGTGTGGTTTCCTATACCATATTTTACCTGCTCGTCAAAAATCTTTTTGCTGTTGATAAGATAGGCCGATGCACCATCGTTTATGTTGGTTTGCAGATCGGGCCAGTTTTTATTGTGGGTAACCGGTTGCGGTGTTACGTTATCGAGGGTGATATCGAGATTTTTGCGGTCTTTTGCCGTACGGGCCTGCACAATAAATTTCAAGCTGTCGCGAAAAACAAGGTTTTTAAAGGTAAATTTACCCTGGGCATCGGCCACGGTATCTATCATAAACATGCCGCCGGCAGTCGAAATTAAAGTTACCTTACCATTAGGTACAGGTTTGCCACCAAAGGTTTTAAGGTGACCGGTTACCTCCAGCGATTTTTCGGGCTTGAAAACTACCGGCGTAAATTTATCGCCAAGTAACTGTTTCCATTCAAACCTGCGGTAACCTTGCGTAAGCATCAGCACATCAAGGTTGGCCTTGGTTTCGGCGTTTACATTAGTGAAGTAGTAATTGGGTTTTTCTATATAGCCTTTTAAATCGGAAGTGAGCAAAAGCGTTGAAAATATCGAGCTTTCGTTGGCCTCATCGGTAACAACTTTGCTTTGGTCGATAACAGATGCTGAAAAACTGCCTATCACCGGCTTATCTGTACTGTTTTTCGCATTTAGGTTGATGGTAACCTTTTCGCGCGGCTTATAGGTTTTTTTGTCGGATGATACATCAAGCTTTAAGCCATCCGGGTTTTGGATAAATACCAGCCGTTCGTTCAACGGTTCGCCGGTTGCCGAGAATAAGGTAAACTGGATTATGCCCGAGGGGAATTTTTCTTTAGGGATAGCTGCCGAAAACGCCGTAGCTCCGTCTTTGCTTTTACCCGCATAACAAAGCTCACCGCCCGATTGTGCTATTATAGTTAAGCCGGATAATGATGAAGCGGTACCTGTAGCAGTATTTTTGCCTGGCATTATCGTCACAAAAACCTTATCGTCACGGAAGTTATTAATACTGAGAATGTAGCCGTTATCCGATGCTTTTGGCAGGTCGATAACGCCTTCCGACCCATCGGGATAGGTAACGTGAGCCTTGTAGTTCCTGCCGCTCTCGGGCTCAAAGTTAAATGTGCCCATCCCGAAATGAGCTTCGCCCATATCGGTTATCCGTGTGTTTTGTTCGTCGGTAATATAACCTTTAATATTTACGCCAATACCATCAGCACCAACCGCCTTATAGGCTACTTTCGAAAATATGCCGTTTAACATATTGCCGCTTTCCGGAAAGAACTGTAAATCAATCTTTTTTGATAGTGTCTTTACGGTAACTACTTTGGTTACCGTGTGCTTATCGTCAAGTTTAACATCGGTGCTGATATGACCGGAGGTTATAGTGGCAGCTGTACTGGTGGTAAAAGTGGCATTAAGATTCCCTTTATCGTCGGTAACACCTTTGCCGCGCGAAACGGATTTGCCGTTTATCTCCACCTCATAACTAACGGGCTTATTTACATAGGGTATCCCGTTTAAATCGGTATAAGTAATAACCGCATCGGCTTTTTGTTTGCCGTTAACCGTGCTGTAATTGTAAGTAGCTTTGGTGAAAACCCGGTTGCTGATGCCGTTTACAACGGCTATGGTTTTATCAAAAAAGTAAGCATCACTTTCGTTGCGCATCCAGTTGGTGTAGGCACGGATGCGGTAATTGCCTTCGGCCATGCTATCGGCCAGTGCAAAATCGCCGGCTGCCAAACCTGCGGTGAGCGGGAGTTTAATGCTTCGCTTTACCGAGTCGTTCTCATCAATCAAATCAACGTTAAGAATATCACTATAGGCCGAAAGGCGGTGATCGCTGCCAATGGTTACATAGGCTTTAAACCAGATGTCATCGCCAATGGCGTAGCTGGGCTTATCAAAATGAAGGTAAACTTTTTCCTGCGGATGTTCGGCCCGCCACTTATCAAGCTGTGCTATAATTTTGGTGATTAGTTCATCGTCGGGCCTGATAAAAGCCAGGGTTGCACCAATGGTTAAGATAAGTAATAAGGCGGTTAACAGGCGTTTAAAGTTCATAATGGTAAATATGAACCAAGATACGCAAAAAAATATTCAGCGTTTTATAACAAGTGTGATACGGTCTGAATCAGAATTTACAGAATTAAAGAATTAGCAGAATTATTGTCGTGCTTAATTCTGTACATTCTCAAATTCTGTAAATTCTGATTCAAAATATCTCCAATTCAAAAACTACCACTTATTCTTCCACATCATGCTTTCAACCGGGCGGGTTGTTGGGTTATTGTATTTGGCGTTGCTTTTGGTATTGTACATGGTTTCGATATCGCCCTCAACCACGAAATAAATCAGCTGGCCGATGGGCATGCCGGGGTAAATGCGTACAGGCTGTGCGCACGAAATTTCGAGTGTCCAGGTGTTGCAGAAGCCAACATCGCCTTTGCCGGCCGTAGCATGAATATCAATACCTAACCTGCCGGTGCTTGATTTGCCTTCCAGGAACGGCACATGGCGGTGCGTTTCGGTATATTCCATAGTTACACCAAGGTATAACGTGTTGGGTTGCAGTACAAAGCCGTCTTTAGGCATTTCAAAGCCATCAATTTCGTTATGAACTTTGGCATCCAATACCCGGTTGCGGTAGGTGGCCAGGTATTTACCCAAATGCACATCGTACGAGTTGGTACCGAGATACTCCCGGTTAAATGGCTCAATAATAATGTTGCCTAAATCGATCTCCTCGAGTATGCGTTTATCTGATAATATCATAGGGTGATGTTGCTGGGCAACAAAATTATGAAAATTAAGCCAAAGCTCAGGGGCTTTTATCAATAAAACGGAAGGTAAGCTTAACCCGGAAGCGATGGTGAAATATTTATAAATCAACAGGTTATCAATATCAATGCCGATAGATATAATTTAATTTTTTTTGACATATGTTTGCAACCTATTTTGCAACTTTACTTATATGGCGATAGCATACAGGCAGCGTATTGATGATGACACCGAGTTTGCACTCTGGCGTATTGAGGAGGAGGCTACCGACCTGTACAACCAGCTACAGCTAAACCAGGAAGAAAAGGATTTTGTAGAGAGCCTGAGCAACGGCAAGCGCCACCTGCACTGGCTGGGTACCCGTGTTTTATTGCGCAAAATGCTACGCACAGATGAGTATATTGATTGTAAAGTTGATGAGCACGGCAAGCCCTACCTGGTAAATTTACCTTACCATATTTCATTAAGCCACTCGTTTGATTATGCTGCCGTTATGATCAGCAAAACGCATAAGGTGGGTATTGATATTGAGCAGATTAAACAAAAGGTAGAGCGGATAGCAGGCAAATTTATGCGCCCCGAAGAGCTTGATTTTATAAGTGGCAGGCAAAAAATTGAACAACTGTATGTTTGTTGGTGCGCCAAAGAGGCTATTTACAAATGCAACGGGCAAAAAGAGGTATCATTTGCCGATAATATTTTCCTGGAGCCTTTTCAGTTTGAACACCATGGCGTGGTGGATGCCCGCCTTGAAAAAAAAGATACTGTTATTGATTATACCGTAGGCTATCTGCAGTATGAAGATTACATGATAGGTTACGTAAAAGGATAGCAATGAAAAACAAAAAAGTATTTTTTCAGGATTGGGGCCTTACAGATTACCAGGAGGCCTGGGACAGACAGGAAACCCTGTTTAGCCAAACCGTACAAACCAAAATTGATAACCGCAACCGGGAAACCGCATTTGAAGCAGCGGCCAAAAACACCGGTACTACGGTAGCTTATGATATCATTGAAGCCGACGAAACTTTTAACTACCTTGTTTTTTGTGAGCATCCGCATACCTACACTTTAGGCAAAAGCGGCAAACCCGAACATTTATTGTTAGATGAAGAAGGCCTGAAAGCCAAACACGCTGTTTACTACCGTATAAACCGGGGGGGAGACATTACCTACCACGGTCCGGGCCAAATAGTAGGTTATCCGATTTTGGATCTCGATAATTTTTTTACCGATATCCACCTGTACCTGCGTACGCTGGAAGAAGCTGTGATACTTACCCTTGCCGATTTTGGTTTAAAAGCCGGACGGTACGAGGGTTATACAGGCGTTTGGTTTGATGCCGATAACGAAAAGGCGCGTAAAATTTGCGCCATGGGCGTACGCTGTAGCCGCTGGGTAACCATGCATGGCCTGGCTTTAAACGTAAATACCGATCTGGATTATTTTGGCAACATTGTACCCTGCGGTATCGACGATAAAGATGTAACCTCGATGCAGCGCGAGCTTGGCCGGCCGGTTGATATAAATGAAGTAAAAAAAATCCTTAAACACCATATTTCCGTATTGTTTGGTATGGAGATGTTGTAAATGAGGATCATTATAATAAGTTTATTTACCGTTTTTACCCTTTCGGCCTGTGCAAATAAGAACGCGCCTGCACCGGGAGGCTATATTCCCCCACCCAGGCCCGTGACTGTAATACAAGATACCCTTACCTACCTTGCCCTTGGCGATTCGTACACTATTGGCCAGGATGTACCACCCGATCAGAATTTTCCGAACCTGATGGCTAAGCAGGGCTATAACCTTGATATATTACCGCCAACCATTATAGCCCGCACCGGCTGGACAAGCGATGAACTGATTGACGCCATCGATCAAAGCGATATTAAAGGAAAAACTTATGATATGGTTACCCTGCTTATCGGCGTAAACGACCAGTATCGCGGGCTAAGCCAGGATAACTACCGCACTAAATTTACGCAACTGCTAAATACAGCTATCCAATTTGCAGGCGGTATTCACAACCATGTTTTTGTACTATCCATACCCGATTATGGGGTAACGCCGTTTGCCCATGGTAAAGGGGGCAATATCAGTGAGGAGATTGATCAGTTTAATGCAATTAACAATGAAATAAGCGCAAATGCTCATGTTAATTATGTGGAAATAACGGGTATTTCAAAACTTGCAGCCAACGATCTTTCGTTGCTGGCAAGTGATGGCTTGCATCCCTCGCCCAAAATGTATCAGATGTGGGTGGATAAGCTGAAGCTTGAGGTGGAGAGTGTGTTTGTGAAGAAGTAGCTAAAACAGTGAATAGATATAATACATTTTTATTAGATTGTAAAAAGACGTAAGTACATGTAAATAGTGCAGATACAGAAAATACCACTATAACATTTTTTGAATAAAGTAGTTATATTTGTATTAAACAGTTGAATACAGATATTTATTAACACCACAAGATAATGGAAACGCTAACAATTAAGATACCTGATGGTAAAGCCAAAGACGTATCCAATTATATAGAACACATTGGTGGTAAGGTAATTAAAAAGGCCGTTAAAGAAACTGAAGAAGAGGACGAAGTAACGCACGAAAGCTATTTTGGCGAGAACATCCGACGGGTGATTAAAGCCTTTAGCAAATAAATGGCTCCCCAGTCTAAAACAAAAATCAGGGTTCAAATAGGTATAACACTGATATTAGGATTATTTGCAATCTTTTTAATTTATACTGAACCAGAAAATAGTGCGAAGCTAAAATGGGCATTTGGCATTAGTGGAATTATAATAGGATATTGGTTAAAATAAGCCGCTCTTAAAAAAGCGGCTTATTTTATTTAGATCTAACCTTAAGCCTTGATAGTAAATCCTAACACTCCGGCAAACTTATCGGTATATTAATAGCCAACCCCCCATCACTTGTTTCCTTATACTTCGAGTTCATATCCAGTGCGGTGTGCCACATGGTTTTAACCACGGCATCCAGGCTTACCTTTGCTTTTTCGGGATTACTTTGCAGGGCCAGTTGTGATGCCGTGATTGCCTTAATGGCGCCCATGGTATTCCGCTCGATGCAGGGTACCTGTACCAGGCCGCCGATGGGATCGCAGGTGAGGCCGAGGTGATGTTCCATGGCAATTTCGGCAGCCATCAGTACCTGGCGCTGGGTGCCGCCCATGCACTCGGTTAATGCCGCCGCGGCCATGGCCGATGATACGCCAATCTCGGCCTGGCAACCGCCCATCGCTGCCGATATGGTGGCGCCTTTTTTAAAGATACTGCCAATTTCGCTGGCCGTGAATAAAAAGTTAATTACCTTTTGCTCGGTATCGCCCTCGCAAAAAGCTATATAATATTGCAATACAGCCGGGATCACGCCGGCCGCTCCGTTGGTTGGCGCGGTAACTACCCTGCCAAACGAAGCATTCTCTTCATTTACTGCCAGGGCGAAACAACTTACCCAATCTAATGTATTTTTAAAGCCATCACCGGTGTTGCGGATGGCTGCAACCCACTCCTCGTAGTTATTGTATTTATTATTGCCGATAAGCCTTGCGTTAAGTTTAGCCGCACGCCTGGCCACGTTTAAGCCGCCGGGTAATTGCCCGGTGGTATGGCAGCCACGGTAAATACACTCTTTCAGCACCCTGAAAATATTCAAAACGCCGGTGCGGGTTTCCTGTTCACTACGCCAGGCCAGTTCGTTTTCGGCAACCACTTCTGAGATACGCAGACCGGTTTTCATACACCAATGTAAAAGTTCGGAAGCGGTATCGATAGGGAAGGGCAAATCAACCTCAGCCCTCGTTTGGCCCGAAGCGCCGTCCTTTACCACAAAGCCGCCACCTATAGAATAATAGGTTTCGGATATTGCCTTGCCGTTATTTAAAAAAGCCTGGAAGGTTACTGCATTGGGGTGATAGGGGAGGCTCTCGTTAAAAAGGAACAGCAGATCATCATCAGCATAAAAGCTTACCGGCAATACGCCGCCAAGTATTAATTGATGCGACGATTTGATATGCGCAATTTTGGGTGTTACCTGGTCAACCTCGAAGGTAACCGGATCATCGCCGCTTAGTCCGAGTAAAATGGCTATATCTGTACCGTGGCCAACGCCTGTTTTTGCTAATGAGCCATATAGCAAGATCTTAGCCTGTTGTACCATCGGCAACAGCCCCTGCTGTTCAAGCGATTGTACAAACTGTTGCGCGGCACGCCAGGGTCCAAGCGTATGTGAGCTTGAAGGGCCTATGCCTATCTTAAACATATCAAAAACCGAAATCTGTTCTCTTTGCATCGGGGGTAAAATTAACTATAATTTACAATTGCCGGTTCTGTAATAAATACGTTGTGCACAATAGTTTTGACAGAAATATTTTCTAATTTGCAATGAACTTAAACAAATAATAACCTTAAAACTTAAACACTAAACAAAACCTTATGGATTCTTACACCTCTTCTTCTGCCGACATGTCGGGTAGTATTATTGCTGCTATGTTGGGTATGTTTTTAATACCCTGGATTGTTGTAACAATTATCTCCATCATCGGTAAATGGAAAGTATTTGAAAAAGCCGGTAAACCGGGATGGGCTTCACTTATTCCTATTTACAGCACCATAGTATTGCTGGAGATTGTTGGCAAACCTATCTGGTGGGTATTCCTGATTATATTTCCTTGTACTTCCCTGATATTTTATATCTGGGCAACAAATTTATTGAGCAAAAGCTATGGGCAAAGCGAGGGGTTTACTATAGGCTTATTGCTTTTGCCACTTATATTTTACCCGATATTGGGCTTTGGCAGCTACAGGTATTTAGGTCCGTCGGCTAAAGAGGCTGGTGGTTTCCGTCCGTATGACCCATCTTTAGATTATAAAGATCCATTTAATCCAAATTCACCACAAAGCTAATAATGTGGTTAAATTGTATGATGATACATGTATTTTGCAGCCGGTTAAGCTTTATTCACTGGCTGCAAAATCATTTATTACCCTGCCCCTTTAAATACCTTACCGGTATTGACTGCCCCGGCTGCGGTTTCCAGCGCTCGGTAATTGCTCTTATCCAGGGCAATGTTCAAAAAAGCTTCCTGTTATATCCCCCAACAATACCCCTGCTGCTGTTTTTTGCCTATGGCATTGCCGATGGCTTTTTTAAACTGGATACCCGGAAATATGCAGTAAAAAAAACTTTATTTATAATTGTGGGCTACATTGTATTGGTCAGCTATGGTGTTAAAATGTACCACCTGTACGCTCACTACAAACTTTCGGCCTGAGCAATAATGTGGCTATAGTCTTTAATAACGGTTTGTAAAAACAGCATATCGTTCATGCCCTCGGGCGGGGTAACGCCTATGTGGCTTTTTATCCGCTCGGCCATGTTATAAACCACAACGGGGTTACGTGTTTTGATGTATGTGTTGATCACTTCGCTCACCAGTTCAATATCTTTATCTGCTAACTGGGCTACGGCAGGGAAAACGGGCTGATAACTATCTTCTTCGGGGGTAGTGAATACAATATTATCCATTTTTGTGCGCGGTACTGTGCGAATAAGAGTAGTGCCTGCAACCATATCGCCAACACGCTGCTTATTATCAGAAACTATAACGCAAATTAACCCGCAAATGCCGGAGGTTAAGGTAAAATCAACTATCCTGAATAACCAGCGCAAAAGGTATTGCCCTACCGAAGGGCGGCTGCCATTTAAGCTGATCACTTTAATCTTCATTATTTTTTTGCCTACGCTTTGGCCGTTCATGCTTATTTCGCAAATCAAATCGTAAAACACAAACAAACCGGCATAAACGGCTATCATTACAATAAGTGCAACTTTAGATAAGCTGCCCAATGCGGGGCCTATTAAAACAACGGCAAGCATTATCACTATAAACAACGCCATATCAATTATATGCGCAAGTATTCGTTCGCCAACGCCGGCAACTTCATAGTCAATATCAATATTTTGGCTGGTGGTTATCCTGATGGTATCCATGCAATTATAAATTTATACGCTATAATATGCTTTTTTTAGTTGCCAGATACATCTTTTGTGATTATTTTAACAAAATATTTAATGACCTGTCACTGAATGCGCGAGCCACTTTTTGTTAAGCAAAACAAAGCCAAATGGCGTAGTTTTGAACAATCACCCACTGATGACCCGGATGAACTGGCAGATCGTTTTATCCAGATTACCGATGATCTGGCTTATGCCAAAACCTTTTATCCCAAATCAAAAACAACAATTTACCTTAATGGTCTTGCTGCGGGGCTTCACCAATCCATTTACAAAAATAAGGGAGAAAAAAGCAACCGTTTCCTTACTTTCTGGAAATATGAATTACCGCTGCTGTTTAAAAAATATCAAAGACAGCTGTTGTATGCTTTTTTGTTTTTTTTTGTTTTCTGCCTTATCGGAGCCTTATCGGCAAAATATGATGAGAATTTTGTGAGGCTGATTATGGGCGATAACTATATCGACATGACCAATGCCAACATAGCCAAAGGCGATCCGTTTGGCGTATACAAAGGGCAAAACGAATTGCTGATGTTTTTTGGTATAGCCGCCAATAACATTTATGTTTCGCTGGTTACCTTTGTAAGCGGCATTATATTTTCTGTCGGCTCAGTGTTCTTTTTGTTTCGCAACGGTATTATGCTGGGCTCATTCCAGTACTATTTTTTTAGTAAAGGCCTTGGTGTGCAATCGGTACTTGTAATCTGGATTCACGGTACACTGGAGATTTCGGCGATAATTATTGCAGGCGCTGCCGGCATTATTTTAGGCAATAGCTTCCTGTTTCCCAAAACCTTTAAACGTTTTGAGTCGTTAAAAAGGGGGGCTAAGGATGCCATGAAAATTGCAGTGGGGATTATTCCAATATTAATAGTAGCGGCCTTTTTTGAGGGCTTTGTTACCCGGCACACCGAAATGCCATTGTGGCTTAGTGTAAGCATTTTATCTGCGAGCCTGGTGTTTATCATCTGGTACGTAATTATATACCCTAATAAACTTTATAAAAACCCAAACCTTAAATGAAACCTCCTGTTGAGCTTGCCAAAACACGCGATTTTAGCGAAACCATAAGCGATACCTTTACTTTTGTTAAACAAAATATAAAGCCTTTATTCAAAGCATTTTTTGTTTTTAGCGGCTTTTTCCTGGTGGCCGGTACCATAAGTGCCGTTTTTTTCCAGATGAAAATGGTCAATTTAGCCAATGGTGTTATGGCCCCCGGCCCGGTGGCCAATCTTGATTATGGTTCTTCTTTTTTTGAAAGATTTGGCATTGAGTATTTTATAACCATTTTACTTTACATGATAACGCTAACGGTTTTAAAGGTAACAACCTTTAGTTATGTAGCCATATATAAAGAAAAAGGTAATCTGCCACCCACTACCGAAGAAGTTTGGGGATACATTAAATATTATTTCTGGCGTATTTTGGGTGCATCATTTGTTTCAAACATCCTTTTGGTAATCGGCTTTGTATTTTGTTTTATCCCGGGTGTTTACCTGGCACCGATATTCGCCTTAATATTCCCGATCATTGTATTTGAAAATGCGAGCTTTGGCTATGCCTTTAACCGCTGTTTCACGCTGATTAAAGATAACTGGTGGTTAACCTTTGGTATTTTGCTTGTAACCTGGATCATTATTTACGCCTGTATCACGGCCATCACACTACCGGCAGCGTTGTTTAATGTTATAGGCATGGTGATGCACCCGCAAAAAGGTACCAACCTTTCGATGACGGCATCGGTGCTTACAGTAGTTTTACAGCATTTGTGTTTGGTGTTTTTGATCATCCCTATAGTAACCATTAGCCTGTGCTATTTTAATTTAACCGAAAGCAAAGAGGGCACCAACCTGCTTGAGCGGATTAGCAAACTGGGCGAAATTAAGCCGGAGAATGATTTACCTGCCGAGGAATATTAATATGCCCCGCCTGTTTAGTATAATAGCTTTTTTATTGGCTTTTAATATGGCCCACGGTGCGCAGCCTGCCGGTAAGCAGGTTAAGCTGCTGCCTAAAATTATCAAAAAAGCGGCACCTGCTGTCCCTTTGATAATGAAAAAGGATACCGCTGCCATTGCCGTGAGGTATTTTGATACCGTAAAGATACAGGCATTAAAAAAGCAGCCCGAATTTCAATACAACGATACCGTAGAAAGCAGCCCATCGTTGTGGCGGCGCTTTTGGAACTGGCTTAAAAGCTTGTTTAAACCCATCAAAATTGGCACCAACGTAAGTAAGTTCTGGGTTGTTTTTGGTTATGTGCTTAAATACCTTTTAATAATTGGTGGTTTAGCCGGGGTTGTATTTCTGTCGTTAAAGCTGGCGGGGATAGATATGCTGAATGTTTTCAGGCGCAAGCCGGCATCGGCCAACCTGGAGTATTCTGAATTGTTTGAGGATATCCACGAAATTAACTTCGATGACGAAATTGAAAAGGCCATAGCACAGCATAATTATCGTTTGGCGGTAAGGTTACTTTACCTGCGCAGCTTAAAGCATTTAAGCGATGCCGACCTGATTAAATGGCAGCCCGAAAAAACAAACAACGCCTATATTGATGAGTTGAGCAATAGCGAGCAAAAGCGCTTTTTTAAAACCCTTACCCTGCAGTTTGAATACGTATGGTACGGCGAGTTTGCCATCAACGCGCAGGCATTTAATAAAATAAACACAGCATTCACCGATTTTAAAAAGAGTATATAATGAAAGATCTCAAAATATACATCACTATCGGTTGCCTGCTGTTGGGCGTATACCTTGTTTCGTTGTACAACAGGCCGGATGATATCAACTGGCAAACAACCATGTACTATAAGGATAAAGTGCCGTTCGGCACTTATATTCTGTATGATCAGTTAAAGCAAATTAACCCCGGTGCGCAGGTTATCAATACCAATAAATCGATATATAACGCCTTTCACGGCAATAGTTTGGGAAAGGGTACCTACATTATATTGGCCAAAAGCATCACGCTAAACAAGTTTGATGTGGAGGCTATGCTGAAGTATATAAACGCTGGCAATACTGTTTTTATGTCGGCATTTGACTGGCGGGGACAGATAGCCGATACGCTGAACATCAGTTCGAGGGCCGAGTATGCATCGAAAAATACGTCGATCAACTTTGTAAATAATAAACTTAAGCGCGCTGCGGATTATAAGTTTAACCGGGATATAACCAACCAGTATTTTGATTCGTACGATACCGCAAAAGCCGTGGTGCTGGGCATGAACCATTATGAGCATAGTACACTTTTAAGTTATAAGTTTGGCAAGGGGCAACTGGTGCTATGTTCAACACCGCTTGTTTTTACCAATTATAGCCTATTAACACCGCAGGGGGCCGACTATGCGCAAAAAGCGTTATCCTACCTGCCGCCGGCAAAAAATGTTTACTGGGATCAGTTTCAAAACGGCGATATCCCGGAGGATGAATCGCCTATGCGGGTATTTTTTAATAATCCATCATTGCAGTGGGCTTATTATCTCGCAATTTTCAGTTTGTTGCTTTTTGTGATATACGAGGTTAAACGCAGGCAAAGGATCATCCCGGTTATCGAGCCGTTGCAAAACACCACGCTGGAGTTTGTGAACGTGGTTGGCCAGGTATATTATGAAAAACGGAATAATGCTAATATCGCCCATAAAAAAACAATTTACCTGTTAGGACATATCCGCGAAAAATACAAGATCAATACAAGCAAACTTGATAAGGAGTTTATGGAAGCCTTATCGCAAAAAACAGGCATTGAGCTTACATTTATACAGGAACTTACCACCGCGCTTTACTTTGTAAGCACGCACGGACATATTACCGATCATGAACTGATCAGACTAAACCACCTTATTGAACAATTTTATATCAAATCCAGGTAGAACATGGAAAACGAATTTTTTGAACAAAGAACAGACCTGAGTAAACTACATACAGCGGTTGAACAAATAAAGGCCACCTTGGCTAAAATAATAGTTGGCCAGCACGAATCGATTGATTTGCTGATAGCGGGCATCCTGGCCGACGGGCATATCCTGATTGAGGGTGTACCCGGCGTGGCCAAAACCCTAACTGCCAAGCTGATTGCCAAGGCTATTGATGCCAGCTATTCGCGTATCCAGTTTACGCCCGATTTGATGCCATCAGATATCCTGGGCACTTCGGTATTCAACCCCAAAACAACGGAGTTTGAATTTAAGCAGGGGCCAATTTTTGGCAATATCATTCTGATAGATGAAATTAACCGTGCACCTGCCAAAACCCAATCGGCCTTGTTTGAGGTGATGGAAGAACGGCAGCTTACTATTGACGGGCACCGCTACCCCATGGGCGAACCATTTACAGTACTGGCCACCCAAAACCCGGTTGAGCACGAAGGTACCTACCGTTTACCTGAAGCGCAGCTTGACAGGTTTTTATTTAAAATAGAGATCAAATACCCTACCCTTGCCGAAGAAATTACCATTATAGCCCAACAGCATCAACAAAAAAATGTGGATCAGCTAAGCCGGATTCAGCCGGTGCTCTCGTCGACCGATATTGTTGTGGTAAGGCAGCAGGTAAGGGCATTGCATGTTGAAACAAAACTACTGGAGTTTGTAGCCAAAATAGTTCACGAAACCCGTAACAGCAAAGCCTTACAGCTTGGCGGCTCTCCGCGTGCATCGCTGGCCATTATTAATGCCGCTAAGGCACTGGCAGCTATCAGGGGGCGTGATTTTGTTACGCCCGAAGATATCATTTACGTAGCAACCCCGGTGTTGAGGCACCGCATTGTACTTACGCCCGATAAGGAAATGGAAGGTGTTACACCTGATGAGGTGATAGCACAAATTATACAAAAACTGGAAGTGCCCCGCTAAGATTCCACCGTGAAAAAACTGTTCGGACTGTTTTATAAGGATTTGTTTTTAGGCAACAGGCTATTTGCCTGCCTTGCAGGCAGCGTTGTGTTGTTTTTGCTGGGTTTCTTTTTTCCGTGGATGGGCGAGATCCCGGTGCTGGTGTTCTGGCTGTTGATGATAGTGATTTTTATTGATTTGCTGATGCTTTACCGAAACCGCGAAGGTGTTTTTGCCCGGCGGATGGCTCCGGAGCGGTTAAGCAACAGCGATGATAATGAACTGGGCATTTATATCGAAAATAGGTACCCCTTTAATATCAGCGTGGGTATTATTGATGAAATTCCTTTTCAGTTTCAACAACGGGATATCTGGTTTAAAACGGTTTTAAAACCTCGCGAACGCAAGCAGATTAGTTACACGTTAAGGCCTACCCGCCGCGGCGAGTATGAGTTTGGCGATATCAGGGTGTTTGTAAAATCGCCGCTGGGGCTGATTTCGCGCAGGTATAATTTTAATCAGGCCGAAGTGCTGCCCGTTTATCCATCTTTTTTACAAATGCGTAAGTATGAGCTGATGGCCATCTCCAACCGCTTAACCGATATCGGCATAAAAAAAATAAGAAGGATTGGCCACAGCCTGGAGTTTGAGCAGGTAAAAAACTACGTGGCCGGCGATGATTACCGCACCATTAACTGGAAAGCCACAGCCCGCCGCGGCGATTTAATGGTAAACTCGTACACCGACGAAAAATCGCAACATGTTTATTGCATCATCGATAAATCGCGCGCTATGAAAATGCCTTTTGAGGGTTTAAGCCTGCTGGATTATGCCATCAATGCCAGCCTGGTTTTATCAAATGTTGCGCTGCTGAAAGAGGATAAGGCAGGGTTGATCACCGTATCTGAAAAAATTGGCGCGGTTGTACCTGCTGATAGCAAATACACCCAGCTTAATAAAATACTGGAGGTTTTATACAAAGAAAAAACCCGGTACCTGGAAACCAATATGGAGGCGCTTTATACTACCGTACGCCGGGTAATAAAACAGCGCAGCCTGGTGGTGTTTTTTACCAATTACGAAAGTATGCCGGCCTTACAGCGGCAACTGCCGTTTTTAAAACGGATTGCAAGGTTTCACCTGTTGCTGGTGGTGTTTTTTGAAAACACCGAGCTTAAAACACTAAGTGAAGAGCCGGCCACTGATGTTGAAGGCATCTACATAAAAACCATTGCCGAAAAGTTTGCGTACGATAAAAAGCTAATGGTAAAAGAACTGGCCGCGCATGGCATCCAATCTATTTTAAGTACGCCGCAAAATTTAACAGTAAATACGATAAACAGGTACCTGGAAATTAAAGCCAGGCAAAAAATATAAAATATGGGTGGTATTGGGATTTTATTGGTGCTGTTGAGGCTGGTTATTTATATTGTAAAAATAAGTTCAAGTAGTTCGGGATCAGGAGATACGTACCGGTATACAGGCCCGGCTACGCCAATGCCGCAGCCGCCGGAGCCTGATTATATTTTGGTGGCCATTAAAGCATTTGTAGTGTCTGAAATGAGCCCAACCGGGGTTAGAGCACTGCTTTCACGACTAAATGTAGAGGATAAAGAGGCCGACGAGGTAGTTGATATTGCACAAAAAGTTGCCAAAGCCTGGTATGCCCGGGAACAGGACACAGACGATGCAACCGGGATGGAACCTGTAGCAGTATTGCAGCATATTGATGATTTGGTTACCTATCCGGTACGTAAATACTCCAAACCCGGAGAGCAATATGCAGATTTTTTCAGGATGCTTATGGGGAAGGCGACATACGAGGATGAATCAGCCTATGAATTAATTTCGTATATGGCTTCTTACTCGTCGTTTTTACCACCGGTAAGGGTTAGTGATCGTGCGCAGATTTTTCAAATGTCATTCGGTGGTTTTGGCGGGCGATTCAGTGCTGCCCGGTTTAGGACGATTAAAGTGAATGATCAGATTGTAAATTCTTTCCCATACCTGGCAACCAAATCGTTAATGCCACTTACCACAAACGAGGTAATAGAATGGGAAGGTGACACAGCTATTAACACCGAAGCCGAAATCAAAGCAACAAGAAGAGATAATACCGAATTAAGCTTTTTTGCAACCGATTATGCAGTTAACAGGCAGCGATACCTCAACGACACCGA
This sequence comes from Mucilaginibacter celer, assembly GCF_003576455.2. NCBI lineage: Bacteria > Pseudomonadati > Bacteroidota > Sphingobacteriia > Sphingobacteriales > Sphingobacteriaceae > Mucilaginibacter > Mucilaginibacter celer. Next base: position 4,846,108 of record NZ_CP032869.1, on the reverse strand, counting down.
AATTAATGTTCGCATCTCGGCCTTTGCCGGCGAGATCCGTGAGTTTAACCCCCAGGAGCATCTCAGATCGCTTAATATAGATACCGAGGCTGCCAAGGTTCCGGACCTTAAAGGCACCGAAAGGCTGAGCATGTACAACTTTACTGCGCGGGTAGTAAAAATGAAGGAGGTTTCGATATCAAAAAACAATACCGCCTATATTTTAACACTCAGGATGTTTGAAAATACCGACAGGCAGATTTATAACATCATAGATGTTTTTGTGAATGCCGAAAATATTATCTCCGGCGAAATGCATCAGAATATTGTTGTAAGAGGCACGTTCTGGCTTCAGGGCGAACTGGTAATTAATTAGTGGGGGAGTTGTTTTCCTATCCCGAACTCACCTTAACTCAATTAATTGCTGCCCGGCTTAGGGAAACTCACTCCACCTGCGGCCAGTTGTTTTAACATAGTTTCCTGCAGGTTTATTTTGGCGTTCAGAAACTCGGCAGGATCAACCCAAACATTAACGGTAAATCGCACACAATCATTATCCAGGCTAATTACGCCCACGCGGGCTGCGGGCTCATGTAAAATATCCTTACTGGCATTAACAACGCCGGTCATAATGGCTTTTACCTTTTCCATATCGTTATTATAGCCAACCCGCATCTCAAAATCAAGACGGCGGCGGCCCTCGCGGGTTACGTTAACAATAACTTCGTTAAATAGCTTACCGTTGGGGATGATCACCGTTTTGTTATCGGCAGTGATCAATACGGTATAAAACATCTGGATAGATACCACTTTACCATCCTGGCCCTGGGCAACAATGCTGTCATCAACTTCAAAAGGTTTTAACAACAGGATGAGTACACCGCCGGCAAAATTTTGAAACGTTCCGGATAAGGCTAAACCTGCCGCCACCGAAAACGCGCCGATAATGGTGGTGAAAATGGTCATTTCCCAACCTATAATGTTCATTACCCAGATCACGAGTAAAACATACAGGGCCGTAATGGTGAGGCTTAAAAAGAAAGGTTGGAGCGACGAGTGCACCTGCCGGTGGGTCATACGCATCCGCAAGCGGTTACGCAACCACCTGATAAACCATAAACCAATAAAAAATATAATTACTCCACCTAAGTAACTTGGGCCGCGGTTAATGAGCCAGTGGTGAAATTGCGAGTAGTATTCGTCCAGTAACATAACTGGGCGCAAAGTTAATAATTATATATTAACTGTATAATGTAACAAAGAGCTCGGGCCCTTTAAACAGCACCCAATCAACCAGGGTGTATTGTATTTGTTTTGTTTTTTGAGATAGACGTTTCATGACATGTATTGTTCAAATCCTGTGCCTAACAGGCGCTGAATCAGATTTGTTATGCAAAATTACGTAATACTACGCGGGCAATAATCGAAAATTAATCAAATGATTAATAAATGACTGTCGCTTTACCTTTGCATGACTGTAACAGGCTGTTCTTAAAGCACAAAACCCTGTATGCAAAAGCATACAGGGTTTTGAATAGTATATTTTCCCATACACCCCCTTCAGGGGGCAGGGGGGCGAATATTACATCATACCACCCATACCGCCGCCACCCATTGGTGGGCCACCGGCCGGAGCATCTTCAGGATCATCTGCCAATACAACTTCGGTAGTTAATAACATCGAAGCAATTGAAGCAGCGTTCTCTAAAGCTACACGGCTTACTTTAGTAGGGTCGATAACACCTGCAGCAATCAGGTTTTCGTATTTATCGGTACGTGCGTTGTAACCAAAGTCGGCAGTGCCTTCTTTAACTTTTTGCACGATGATAGAACCTTCGATACCGGCGTTTTCGCAGATTTGACGAAGAGGCTCTTCGATAGCGCGACGGATGATCTGGATACCAGTGTTTTCGTCTTCGTTATCACCTTTCAATTCAGAAATTGAAGCAACCGCACGGATAAAGGCAACACCACCACCGGCTACGATACCTTCTTCAACAGCGGCACGTGTAGCGTGTAAAGCATCGTCAACACGGTCTTTTTTCTCTTTCATCTCAACTTCGGTAGCAGCACCTACGTAAAGTACAGCAACACCGCCAGATAATTTGGCTAAACGCTCTTGTAATTTTTCGCGGTCGTAATCAGAAGTAGTTGATTCGATTTGCGATTTGATCTGGGCAACGCGGGCTTTGATCTCTTCGGCAGAACCTGAACCGTTGATGATAGTAGTATTATCTTTGTCGATAACGATTTTCTCAGCAGTACCTAAGTAGCTAAGATCAGCGTTTTCTAATTTGTAACCTCTTTCTTCCGAGATCAAAGTACCGCCGGTAAGGATAGCGATATCCTCTAACATAGCTTTACGGCGATCACCAAAGCCAGGAGCTTTAACAGCAGCAACTTTCAGTGAACCACGGATTTTGTTAACTACCAAAGTAGCTAAAGCTTCGCCGTCTAAATCTTCAGCGATGATCAACAATGGTTTACCTGTTTGTACTTGTTTTTCAAGGATAGGAAGCAATTCTTTCATCGAAGAGATCTTTTTGTCGTAGATCAGGATGAAAGGATTTTCTAATTCAGCTTCCATTTTATCAGCGTTGGTTACGAAGTAAGGAGAAAGGTAACCACGGTCAAACTGCATACCTTCTACAGTTTTAACTTCAGTTTCAGTACCTTTTGCTTCTTCAACAGTGATCACACCGTCTTTACCAACTTTTTCCATTGCTTCAGCAATTAACGAACCGATAACCTCGTCGTTATTTGCAGAGATAGAAGCAACTTGTTTGATTTTGTTGTTGTCTTCACCAACAGTTTGTGATTGAGTTTTCAGGTTTTCAACAACAGCTGCAACAGCTTTGTCAATACCGCGTTTCAAATCCATTGGGTTAGCACCGGCAGCTACGTTTTTGATACCTGCAGTTACGATAGCCTGAGCTAAAACGGTAGCAGTAGTAGTACCGTCACCTGCAATATCGGCAGTTTTTGAAGCTACTTCTTTAACCATTTGAGCACCCATGTTTTCAAGAGCGTCTTTCAGTTCGATTTCTTTAGCTACAGTAACACCGTCTTTAGTGATAGCCGGCGAGCCAAATTTTTTATCGATAATTACGTTACGGCCTTTCGGGCCTAAGGTTACTTTAACCGCGTTAGCAAGGATATCAACACCGCGTTTCAGGGCGTCGCGTGCTTCAACATTGTATTTAACTTGTTTTGCCATGTTTTTAATTATTGAATTATTGATTTAGTGAATTAGTGATTTGAAACTCACTCTCAATAATTATTTCTTTTGATTTTTTGTCTTTTCCGAATAAGCGGCCTGAACAGTAATAACTCACTAATTCAATAACCCACTAATTCACTAATTAATTAAAGAACCGCGTAAATGTCTGATTCACGCATGATCAGGTATTCTTTACCTTCGTAGGTAATTTCGGTACCTGCATATTTACCATATAATACCTCGTCACCAACTTTTACGGTTAAAGGCTCATCAACTTTTCCCTGGCCAACAGCAACGATGGTACCACGTTGAGGTTTTTCTTTAGCAGTATCAGGAATGAAGATACCTGAAGCAGTCTTTTCTTCGGCGGCTGCAGCTTCCACCACAACCCTATCTCCGATAGGCTTAATGTTTAATGACATAGTTATAACTGTTTGTTTATTTAAGTTTTCAGCCCGATGTGTATCATCAATTATGCCAACTGCCCGTTATGCCAGTTATTGACATGCTAAACTGTTTTAATGTCAGCAAAAGGTTACAGCGGTTTGGCGACTTAACAATTTTTTAACGGGATGGTGTCAGGATGTCAGTGTGACTTAGGGATGACGGAGGGATAATTTAGCTTTATGTGGATTTTTGATAGAATTGCTTGGTTAAATAAAACACAGTATCGATAAAGAAAAAAATTCCATCGGATGAAAGAACGTTCTCGTCATGCAAATCTTCAAGGATTAAGCCAAGCTCATCATTGTAAAAATCGTTATTACGTTTATTCTGAAAGCCGTTATACCGTAGATACTGTTTTACCAGATCGAGATTGGTGGGATCTGGCCCTATGATATATTCTTGTTTTACAACCGCGTTCAGTTCGCCATTAATTTGTTTGAACCCAAGAAAAGTGTAAGCTGTTAACGGAAAGAAATAGTTATGAATTAGCAGGCTATTAAAATAGTCCAGCCAAGTTTCATAGAAAATTCCGGCGTTGATTTTCAGTACGTGAGCATCGCCGAGACGATATACTTTTTGCTCAGCACCCTCGCTGAAAAAATCGGCATCGTGAATTACAGGCTCGTAAAAGAGATTTTCTTTTTTTGCAAAAGTTACGATTGCTGTTGTTTCTTCACTTTTGAGCTGCTGTTGTTTTTCAGCTTTAAAGCTTGTGCCCGCATTTGCTCTAAGGAAACTTTGGGTTTTTTTGAGTTGACTTGCTCTGCCAATCGGTTCATCTCCCAGAATGATATGTTGTAATTCATCTTTAATGTTTTTCATTCAAACTGAATGCACAAAAATACTGTTTATTAATCAATTTTGAATGGAACGATATAGGCATCTATGTTAAATAGGAGATGACACCTACACTGTCTTCCGCTCCGCAGCCAACCTCTTCAATTCATCCTTAGCCTTCGCAAACCATACTTTATTACTTTTCCGCTCAACCGGGCTAAGCTGCGATTGCTCATTAAGCATATCGGTAAAAATTTGCCAGGCTTCATCGCGCCGGTCAGCACGGCTCAGGAACATGCCATATTCATACCTCGGCTCGAAGTAGGAGTAGCGGCCTTTCATCAATTTAAATTCATTTTCGGCCTGCTCGGGTTGGTAAGTGAGTTCCAATGCTTTGGCGTAAAGAATATGCGCTTTTGAACGCGCAAATTGCGGTAATTTATAAAGGCGTTTAGCAATCGGGATCACTTCGTTATACATGCCTTTTTCAAAATAGGCTATGATAAGCTGTGCCTGCACATGCTCGTTTTCGGCAAAGGCGCCGGTAAGGCTGTTTTTATATAGTTCAATAGCCTTGTCTGTAAGGCCTGCTTCCAGGTAGGCATCTGCCAGTGCTACGCGGTTGGCAAAGGTATCGGTAAAGCGCAGCTCATTTTCCAGGCGTTTTATTTTAGCACCGGGGTTTATCACAGCTTCTACATTGATTTTTGGGGTGCGGATCCGGTTAACTAACATCTCGCTGTAGATATAATACAGACAGCCAAATACAGGTATAGCAAAAATTATCCACATCCATTTTTGCTGTGTGCCGCGCCGTGAGGAATGGATAATGCAGATAGCATCCAGGATCAAAATAATATAATAATAGTTGCCCCCACCGAAAAACATGCCCATTGATGATATAAGATTTAGTAATATCTCAAAAATATAAAAAAAGCCGTAAACGCTATGCTTACAGCTTAAAAATCGTGGAAATTGCTTTTAAAACACGAGGCTCCTATGGAGCCGGGAAACTTCTTTTTGTTTTGCTATAAACACGATACCCCTCCGGGGTGATTTACCGTCGCATTTTACAACTCCGTTAGGAGTATCGTGTTTATAGTAATGTATCAGATTGCGTGGCCGGCTCCATAGGAGCCCCGTGTCACCCTCTCGTTTTGAAATGGATTTGTCCTGCCTGAAAATCAATTTTTTACCACCACATTCAATATCGGGTGATTTAGCGCCGAAATAGTTTTATGCCCGTTTTTCAACTGATCAAAAACCACAATCTCATTCGAGCCCTTTTTTAACCATCCAGCCGGGATATACAATGTTTGCTGCGGACCGATGTTCCAATATTTACCAATATTAATTCCGTTTAAAAAAACAAAGCCTTTACCAAAATTGCTCAGATCAAGCCAGGTATCGCCGGTTTCGGTAAGGGTAAATGTACCTTTATACAATACAGGCTGGGCCTCTGTTACCACTTTCGCGCTGTATTTAAAGCCGGCTGTATTTTGAAAAGGGAACTTATACATTTTCCAATCCAACAGCTCGGTGCCGTTTAAAGTTACTTTGTCTGTAATGCCCTGGCGGTTATCGGTTAAGTAGGGGCCGTAGTTGATGCGGCCATTGTTCTCCAGCAAAATATCCAGTATATCACCTTTTTTAGCGCCGCTTAACTGTAACGAATCCTGGCGCAGGTGCCTGTCTAAAATACTGATGCGCTGGCCGTTTAAGTAAACGGTAGCGTAATCGCGTAGCTCTTTTATTTTAAGCAGGCCATCAGCGGCATCTTTTAATTGGGTGCGGTAAAGTACAAAGCCATAGCCCTGGTCCAGATCTTCAAAGCAAAGCGGTTTTTCGCTTACAACCGGTTTGTTTAAGTTGTTGAATAATAACGCACTGGTTGTCAATGCAATTGATGGTATGACTATCGTTTTATTAGCCGCAGGAACAGGCGGCAGTGTAACACCGGCAGGGAGGTGCTTTTGAATAATTTCGCGGAATTTAAAAAACTTAGGGGTAGGATCGCCGGCCTCGTTAAGCGGAGCATCATAATCATAGCTTGAAGTTTGCGGCGAATATGGGTCTTTTCTGCTCATATTAGCGCCGTTCATAAACCCTCGTGAAGTACCACCATGAAACATGTACATATTGATAGAGATCCCAGCCGATAAAACCTCATCCAGTTTTTTAGCATCATCTTCTGCACTGGTAGTTGAATGCGGGCTACCCCAGCTGTCAAACCAGCCCGGGTACCATTCGGCAATATAATATGGGCCTTTGCCGCCGTGGTATTTATTGATGAGTGTTTTTACTTCTTTAGGATCATCCAGCCCATTTACAGCCGGCAAATATCCCGGCAGGTAACCCGCAGGCATTTGTGACGGCCCATCGCAGGTAAATAAAACGCCATCAAAACCAGCCTCACGGAATATTTTACGGTTAATGTCAAGGTATTCTTTATCGTTGCTGTACGATCCGTACTCGTTCTCAATCTGTACCATCAAAATATTACCGCCATGGGTTATGAGGTAGGGGTTAAGTTGTTTACTCAACGCCATGATGTAGTTTTTGTAGGCCGCTAAAAACTTAGGGTCTTTACTGCGTACTTTCAGGTCTTTATCTTTCAGCAGCCACCATGGGTAGCCGCCAAATTCCCATTCGGCGCAGGCGTAGGGGCTGGGGCGCATAATAACCCAGAGGCCTTCTTCTTTGGCAATTTTTACAAATTCGGCAATGTTGTTGTTGCCGGTAAAATCATACTGGCCTTGTACGGGTTCGTGCGCATTCCAGAAAACGTAGGTGCCAATGGTGTTCAGGCCCATGGCTTTGGCCATTTTCATGCGGGCTCGCCAGTATTGCTGTGGGATGCGGTAGCAATGCATTTCGCCGCTGATCATTTGCAGTGGTTTGCCATCTAACAAAAAAGTGCTCTCGCCAAGTGCAAAGGTATGGTCCGGGCTCTGGGCTTTTACCGATACCGAGGCAGCAACGAAAAATAAAAAGGCAGTAATGATTTTTTTCATTCGTAATGAATTGTTGTAGGATGTAAATAAAAAAGCCACCGGCAAAAATACCGGTGGCTGGATATTAAAAGAGGTCTAACTGTCCGTTATCTTCAAGGTCGATATCGCCGGGATTGGTGATTTCGAAATCAATCTTTTTTGTTGGGGATTTCACCGACTCTTCAGGCTGATTAGTTGATTCCACCGATTTTTTTGTTTGGGATTCCTGCGATTGATCAGGTGATTCCACCGATTTTGATTCGGGGCCGAATGATGATCCTTCTTCATTTGGCTCATCCGATGTTTCATCCCCTCCTGCTTCTGTTTCAGCAACCTCGTCGCTGATCAGCTCAACCGATTTTATCGGGTTTTGCGAAAGGCGGTTACCCATCGCTTTCATCCCTTTTACATCAATGATCTCCGCGAGGTTCAGCTCCAATGTTTCCGGCGTTTGATCTTTGCCTTTCAGGTGTGTCATACTTACCACCGGCGCGGTATGACCAAGTATTACCATTTTCGAACCTGCTTCCTCGCTGATGAGGCTTACCTGTTTACCGATGGCAATGTTTTCAAAATTGAAACGCTTAACCAGGTAGTTTTTCGATTTTCCGTCGATGTGTATGATCGAAAATACAGCCTGCGGGTCATATTTTTCAATCAGGATCATCTTATCATCAAAGTGATTGTTAAGATCGAAACTGGTTAGTTCGTAAACACCGTTGCTCATCACAGTAAGGATGCGGTCGTCGCCATCAAATTCTCCTAAATATTTGCCACGGTTATCGGCATTCAGGCGTTTTAAAATATCATCATACCAGATTTTGCGCCCTGCCAGTGTTGATACACCTTTGCTTTTCAGGATGATCTTTTTAACCGGGTACTTGGTAATGATATTACCCATCGAACTGCGGCCTTTTATAGCTATAGCTGCAAAGTCCTCATCAAACTGTAGTTTTTTGAGTTTTGAGTGCGGTTTAAGCTGCACATTCACCACCTCGGCTTCGCCGTTGGAGTTGGCGGTAAAGTACAATACTTTTGATCCTTTGGTACCCTTGGTAAGGTCGTATTCCTTATCGCGGGTAACGCCCACTACCGAGAAACGCTTGATATAGCTGATGCCGCTCTCGCCATCTTTATAAATCATGTTGTAAACGGTGCGCTCATCATTCTTTTTAAATACCGCTACGTGGATAATATCTTTACCCACAAATACTTTATCCTGCACTTTGGTGATGACACAGCGGCCATCTCCACGGAAAACAATGATCTCGTCAATGTCCGAGCAATCGCCTACAAACTCAACCGATTCATCCTTTTTCAGGCCCGAGCCCACAAAGCCGTCGGCACGGTTAACATATAGTTTGATATTGGCTAAGGCTACCTGTGCAGCTTCAACCTTATCAAACGTACGTAGTTCGGTTTTGCGTTCGCGACCTTTTCCATATTTTTCTTTCAGTTTTTCAAACCAGGCGATGGCATAATCGGTAAGATGTTTCAGGTGATGTTTTACCTGTTTTATCTCATTCTCCAAAGCCTTCATCTGCTCATCCGCTTTCTTAACGTCAAAACGGGTGATGCTGCTCATCGGTTTATCGATCAGCTTTTTATAATCCTCAGGCAGTATGGTGCGGTAAAATTGCGGGAAGAAAGGTTCGAACAATTTATTCAACACTTCTATCACCACTTCAAAATTGCCCGAGTTTTCGTACCCAGGGTTTTTATACATACCTTCCTGTATGAAGATTTTTAACAGCGAGCTAAAGAAAATCTTTTCCATTAACTCGTTCAGCCTGATCTCCAGTTCCTGCTTCAGCAAATCTTTGGTGAAGAAAGTGCTTTCGGTAAGCATATCGTTCACACTCATAAAGCGTGGCTTATCATCCTGAATTACGCAGGTATTGGGCGATATGGAAACTTCGCAATCGGTAAAAGCGTAAAGCGCATCGATAGTTACATCGGGCGAAATACCGGGCGCGAGGTGGATAATGATCTCTACATCTTTAGCCGTATTATCTTCGATCTTCTTGATCTTGATCTTGCCTTTATCGTTGGCAGAGATTACGCTATCTATTAAGCTACCGGTAGTGGTAGTAAAAGGAATTTCGGTAATGGCCAGTGTTTTTTTATCGCGCTCAATAATTTTAGCCCTTACCCGCACTTTGCCGCCGCGCTGGCCTTCATTATATAAAGAAGCATCGGCCATACCACCGGTAGGGAAATCGGGCATCAGGTTGGGCCTTTCGCCTTTCAATACACCTATTGATGCATCAAGTAGTTCGATAAAGTTGTGCGGCAAAATTTTGGTAGCCAAACCTACGGCAATACCCTCGGCACCCTGTGCCAGCAGCAAGGGAAATTTTACCGGCAGGGTAATAGGCTCTTTGTTACGGCCATCATAACTGGCCTGCCAAACGGTAGTATCGGGGTTAAAAACAACATCCAGTGCAAATTTTGATAAGCGCGCCTCGATATAACGCGGGGCCGCCGCCGAGTCGCCGGTTACCGGGTCGCCCCAGTTGCCCTGGCAGTCAATCAACAGGTTTTTCTGGCCTATCTGTACCATGGCATCGCCTATAGAGGCATCGCCGTGGGGATGGTATTTCATGGTATTACCGATAACGTTGGCTGCTTTGTTAAAACGCCCGTCGTCCATTTCCTTAAGCGAATGCAGGATACGGCGTTGTACGGGTTTTAAACCATCGTTAATGTGAGGAACAGCCCTGTCAAGAATTACATACGAGGCATAATCCAAAAACCAGTTTTCGTATAAGCCGTCGAGCGAGGTAACAGCGTGTAATTTTTCTTCATTAGGGGCAGGCGTATCGTTTTGATTCAAATCGTCACTCATTATTCAATAAAAAACATTTGGATGGGTAAAGATACGGATTATGCGCGGATGTACAGGCCGTAAGGCTATAGATTTTAGCATTCAGGGTATTGAAATTATTAACAAAATTGTTAAGTTTGTTTATGCACTGGTTGTATCAATAAAAAACCAGCGGCGTAAAAAATTACGTTAATGCAGCAAATAAACTTTCCGTATCGGCGTTAAAGTGAGGCGTGTAGCAAAGTGCGGATTGGTTTAAATGTTTGGCAATTAATTTATATATTTACCTATGACGCTTAGGTGCTGCAATGTTTGGTACCTACCCTTGAAATGAAAGCTATTTTGAAGCCAACCATAACCTTGTTGCTATTGGTTTTATCATTGGCGTGTTTTGAGCAAAGCACGGCGCAGGTAAAGCCCTCGCGGCTTTATGCCCAAAATAAGCGTAAACCGGCAAAAAAGAAATACCTATACCCAACAGCAAAAGAAGAGCAAGGTTCTGAACAGTACAAGGAATTTAGCCGCATTTTAGCGCAGGCCAATGTTGTTTTCAATCCGCCGAAAGGTTTCAAAGAAATACAGGCCCCCAACGATGAAGACTTTTTATTTGACTACGCGCTCGAAATTCCAGACCAGGATTTTGAAGTATGGTACCAGGTAAAATCGCAAAGGCAAAACTATGTGAGTTATGAACAGGGTAGGTACGATACCGATAAGCAAACAGAAAACCCCGACTCGTTATATATTAACATGAGCCGTGCCCAGGCTACCGCTTTTACCGGCGAACGGGAAAATCCCTTAAAAATAATACCTCCCAATGTGCTGAAGCGCTTCAAAGCCGATGCCGGGAAATCATACCTGCTTAGCCTGCCCGATATTCCGGCTACCAAGCATTATAAATATGCGCTGCTTATCATGCTGCAGCGCAATCATAAAGGAACCATTATGGCAGTTTGTTTTACCAACGACAAAGGCCCCGAGTTTTTTAAAAATGTTGACAAGGCAAGTAACTGCCTTAAGTTTAAACAGTAATATTCTGTATTCGTCTCCGATACCTCAAATGTTAATATGTTGATATCTGTTGCCGGCTAAATTGGCCCGGAAACTTTATTTTTGCAGTTGGTGCATTTTGCACTTTTTTTAAAATTCTATTCTTTTATAAATGGCAGAACCAGTTAATTATAGTGAAGATAGTATCCGCTCGCTCGATTGGAAGGAGCACATCCGTTTACGCCCCGGTATGTATATCGGTAAGCTGGGTGACGGCTCTGCTTACGACGATGGGGTGTATGTATTGCTGAAAGAAATTGTTGATAACTCGATAGATGAGTTTGTGATGGGCTCGGGCCGCAGTATCGATATCAATATGAGCGATCATAAAGTTTCGGTGCGCGATTATGGTCGTGGCATCCCGTTGGGTAAAGTAATTGATTGCGTATCTAAAATAAATACCGGTGGTAAATACGATAGCAAGGCTTTCCAAAAATCGGTAGGTTTAAATGGTGTGGGTACCAAGGCGGTTAACGCCCTGTCAACCGCGTTTATTGTACAATCATATCGCGACGGCCGCACCAAAATTGCAGAGTTTGCCAAAGGCGAATTGATTCGTGACGAGGCAGAAAAAGATACCACCCAGCGCAATGGCACTGCCATTAACTTTACGCCGGATGATACTATTTTCAGGCATTACCGCTTTATTCCCGAGTTTGTAGAGAACATGATCTGGAACTATGTGTTCCTGAATGCGGGGCTTACCATTAACTTCAATAACCAGAAATATTTTTCGGAGCGCGGGCTTTATGACCTGCTTACCCGTAATACAGATGCCGAAACACTCCGCTACCCAATTATCCACCTTAAAGGCGAAGATATTGAGATAGCCATGACCCACGGCCAGCAATACGGCGAAGAATATTATTCATTCGTAAACGGACAGAATACTACCCAGGGTGGTACCCACCAGGCGGCTTTCCGCGAGGCTGTGGTAAAAACCGTGCGCGAGTTTTATAAAAAGGAGTATGACGCTGCTGATATCAGGGCATCGATAGTTGCTGCCATTGCCGTTAAAGTGCAGGAACCGGTATTCGAATCGCAAACCAAAACCAAGCTGGGCTCGCTGAATGTTGGTCCGGAAGGCCCCTCGGTGCGTGGTTTTGTGAACGATTTTGTTAAAAAAGAACTGGATAATTACCTGCATAAAAATCCGGCAACTGCCGATGCTTTGCTGAAACGCATTCTGCAATCGGAGCGTGAGCGTAAGGATATTGCCGGCATTAAAAAACTGGCCAATGAGCGCGCCAAAAAAGCATCATTACATAACCGTAAACTGCGCGATTGCAAGCTGCATTTTGAAGATACACACGAGCGTAAACAGGATACTACCTTATTCATCACCGAGGGTGATTCGGCCAGCGGTTCGATCACCAAATCGCGCGATGTGATGACTCAGGCCGTGTTCAGCTTAAAAGGTAAGCCGCTAAACTGCTTTGGCCTTACCAAAAAAGTGGTTTATGAAAACGAAGAATTTAACCTGCTGCAGCATGCTCTTAATATTGAAGATGGTTTGGATGGCCTGCGTTACAACAACATTGTAATAGCAACCGATGCCGATGTCGACGGTATGCACATCCGGCTGCTGCTCATGACCTTCTTTTTGCAGTTTTTTCCCGACCTGGTAAAAGCCGGTCACGTATCCATCCTGCAAACACCATTGTTCCGCGTACGCAATAAAAAAGAAACTATTTATTGCTACAGCGACGAAGAACGCCGTAACGCGATAGCTAAATTGGGTAACAAACCCGAAATAACCCGCTTTAAAGGTTTGGGCGAGATCTCGCCCGAAGAGTTTGGCCTGTTTATAGGTAAAGATATGCGCCTCGACCCGGTTATTTTGCGTGATGCCAACGTGAAAAACCTGCTGGAATATTTTATGGGCAAAAACACCCCAACCCGCCAGATGCATATTGTAAATAACCTGAGGGTTGAAAAGGATGATGAAAGCATTAATCCTACTATTAAAGAAGCAGAGGTAGCCGAAGTAGCTGAGGAGTTGCCGGTGGCTGTATAACCTTTCAACTGAAAAAAAGTTTCTCCAAGCGTCATTGCGAGGAACGAAGCAATCCCCGATTAGCAGGTACGCCCTGTATAGTTTGGGATTGCTTCGTACCTACCGATGGGGTGTTTAAAACGCATTGTCATGCTGAGGCACGAAGCATCTTCTACAACAGTCCTGGCGGCTATATAGAAGAAGATCCTTCGTTCCTACCCATGACATAATTGAAAATGGGTGTCATGCTGAGGTTCTCGAAGCTTGGTGGGCTGGGCCTTGCGCGCGACCCTTCGACAAGCTGCCATTGACACATTATGCAGCTATTTGGTTTTCAGAAAGTTGCATATTGTATTTTTTAGCCATTTTTTTCAACAATGCCATTTCTCTTCTCTGCAATTGATCTTCGTAGCGTTTAGTTCCTTCCTCAACATATGCGGTTCCTTTGGTTAATGTATTATAGTAAGCAATGGCCAACTTTCTGGCACCGGCTTTTATAGCAATCCGCGAATCTTTACGGCCACGGAGCTTTCTCATGAAACTACCGATAGCATTATTCTTACTATTCAATAATGACTGGGCACATTGTTTAAAGATCTGCCCGGCAACATTGCAAGGCATACCCCTGACATTCTTTTTCATTTTTCCGCTCCGATGACTTTTAGGGGATAAGGTTAACCAGTTTACAAAGCTTTTAACTGTAGGAAAACGGCTCATATCCACACCAGTTTCCCCAATCAGCCGCAATGCCGTATAATCATTTATCCCGGGAATGCTGGTAAGGTCAACACCGTATAAGCGCGCCATAGTGGCGTGAAGCCCCGGTATTTTTGGGGCATGATGCCGTACTGCTTTGGCTTTTCCTGTAACTACCTCTTCTTTATCTACACTTAGTTCGTCCAACAGGCGGCTAATCTCCCCGTCTATCTTTTTTATTTGGTTTTGGTGTATATCCCAAAGCTGCATGTTCTGCTCAAGCATGAATAAATAGGTATCATTATACCGGCCTTCCAATGCTTTTAATACTTTTTCACCTTTATATTTTTGAATGCGTTCATCACAAAGGCTAAGTAAATAGTTGCTGTCCCGGTTCCCGGATAATATAGCTTTGATCATATTAATGCCGCTGGTACCATGGATCTGGCTAAGTACCTCCGGAAGTTTGATGTTCATCAACTCCAGGCATTTCTGCATCTTGTTAACATAGGTACTGCCCATACTGATGATATCCAGGCGTTCCCGCACCAAATGACGAAGTTCCATGAACTTGCCCTGGGGGATAAAGCTATGTCTGAGGATGCCGGCAGAAAACAGCTTCTGGATCCACTGGCAATCCCTTACATCAGTTTTTCTGCCTTTCACCTGTTTGGTTTCTTTAGGGTTGACCAGGCAAACCAATATGCCAAGTTCTTCTAACAGAAAGTATAAAGCGATCCAGTAAACACCTGTGGCTTCCATTGCTACCTTTTTTACGCCTCTCTCTTTCAGATACACTGCACAAGCATAATAACTTGATGTGAAGGTTTCAAAGCTGACCACCTCTTTCCCATCAGGGGATACAAAAATCTGCTCAGCACCGATATCAATACCTGCAACATTTTGGTGGACTGTTTCAAAAGTCGTTTCTTTTGCCATAACTTTACTTTAGATTTTAAAATCAAGCAACTTATGGCTCAGGAAAGCGATAAATAAAAGGCACGCTGCCATACGGGAATACTGCAGGTAACAGTATCACCAAAATGCTTACGCTATTTCCTAAAGCAAATCTCAGGGGCGGGTAAATAACACCAAGAGCTAAACTGCTACTCTGCCATAAGTTGCTTTTGCAAAGTTCAGCATTCGCTTGTCATCTGCAATGCTATTATTTGTGCGCAAATAAACCCTACTCAGGGTGACAGCCATCCCGCCTAATGTCATATCACCTTTAGATGCCGCGGCTTTTTATTTACTCAGGATAAGAAGATGGTAATATCATATGTCTTTCAGATGCCCCGGCTTTTTCCTACTCGCGATGATGTTTTTTTAGTCGCAGTTTTGCAATAAGCCAGAAAAAATCTTTCAAAACTTTCAATCCTATTATTTATTCCTTATCTTGTATCCCCCGATTTTTTAACATCGGTGGATAATATATGATAAGTCATGAAATTAAAATAGCCTTCGACGAATACGAGTCGCTGGCTGATCTTGATAAAGCCGATCGCAGCCTGTGCCTCGAAGCGCAGAAAGCACTTAAAAATTCTCACTCGCCCTATTCAAAATTTCGTGTAGGTGCGGCCTTACGCCTGCAAAGCGGAAAAATTATTTACGGCAGCAACCAGGAAAACGTAGCCTATCCATCAGGATTGTGCGCAGAGCGTGTTGCCTTGTTTAACTGGGGGGCCAATCATCCCGACGATCCTATCGAGGCCATGGCGGTAACCGCGCATTCCGACGAGTTCCCGATCATCAAACCCATTACCTCATGCGGCTCGTGCCTGCAGGTACTGGCCGAATGCGAAAAGCAGCAAAATCAATCAATAAAAATTATATTGCATGCCGAAAATGGACCTACGTGGATCATTAAAGGTATTGAAAACCAATTACCGTTTTTGTTTTTTGAAGAACGCATCGCAACTCCGTAATGAAAAACAAACTTTTTTTATTGTTCATCGGTCTGTTTATCAGCACCGCTACATTGGCCCAGCAGGGCTTCCCGTTTGATAACGAGATTCGCGCTTTTAAACACCTGGACAGCATCAGCTTTCCGCAAAAGAATGGCATCCTGTTTATCGGCAGCTCATCAATCCGCAAATGGACCGATCTGGAGCAGCGTTACGCGGGTAAACCCATCATCAGGAGGGGAGTTGGCGGTTGCGAGCTTTGGCAGATAGTGGATTATTACACGCCATATATCCTTTTCCCATATCAGCCCCGTAAAATTTTTATTTATGCCGGCGAAAATGATATTGCTGCAGGTAAATCGGCACAGGATGTTGCGGCTTCATTTACCAAACTCTGGCAAATGATTCATCAAAAACTGCCAAAGGCGGAAGTTTATTTTATGTCGATAAAGCCAAGCCCGGTACGTGCTAAATATTATGAGGTGGTTTATGCGGCAAATGATTTGGTAAAAACCTATCTGAAAGATAAGCCGCATAGTCATTATGTTGATCTGGTACCTGCTATTTACAAACCGGGCACTACCCAGCCCGATTCGAGTTTGTTTAATAATGATTATTTGCATCTGAATAGTAAAGGGTATGATAAATGGCAAAAGGTGCTTGACCCGTTGGTGAAGTAAAAACCGATATACGGCGC
The DNA here is from genome assembly GCF_003576455.2 of Mucilaginibacter celer. NCBI lineage: Bacteria > Pseudomonadati > Bacteroidota > Sphingobacteriia > Sphingobacteriales > Sphingobacteriaceae > Mucilaginibacter > Mucilaginibacter celer. The sequence goes on along the minus strand of NZ_CP032869.1, from coordinate 4,829,522 downwards.
ACCTACGGAGCCAGGAATCGTATTGATCCGACTTTGCTATAAACACGTTACTCCTACGGAGTACCTTGCAAACTTTTTATACTCCGTAGGAGTAACGTGTTTATAGTACAAGTAGCCCGATTGATAAGGCTCCGTAGGTGCCTCGTATCAACAAGAGATCAGCCCATCCTGCTAAAATAAAAAAGGCCCCGCAACCAACGGGGCCTTTACCTACTTACATATTAAACACTAAACTAAAACTTGCTTATTTAAAAACGCTGTACACGTTTGTGATTTTCCAGCCGTTACCGGTGTTGGTAATGGTTACATAATTACTGCGGGTAAAAGTGCTGTATTTCATATCTACTTTTACTACAGCAAGGTCATTATTGCTTTCAACTACCGAGGTGCTGGTGATGCAATCCTGCTCGGTATTTTTGTTGGCTTTAAGCTGATCAACAATCTCGGTTTTGCCAAAGCTTAACACGGTTTTGCCGCGCAGCATCGAAAATTTGGCCGATTGGTCAACCACATCGCTAAAGCCTTGTAGTTTGCCGCGGGTCATGGCATCAACGTAAGTGTTGATAGCAAAATTTTTGGTAAGATTTTCTCCATCTATTTTAGTTGCTGCATTGGCGGCAGTACCTGCTACTAATAAAGCTAAGCCAAGCATAAGTGATTTTAAAGTTTTCATATTGTTGTTGTTTTTAAGGTTTTTAAATTCTAAATTTTCAAATTGTTTTTATACTCATAAGACATCACCAACCTGCGTTCCGTTACAGCATAAAGTGCTTATTTGAGTGATTTAACAAACATTTAACATTTTCGCATATTTTTTAGCGATTACTACAGTAATATGCCGTTAAATAATACTTATGGTTGATTTTACCGCCATTATATTGCAATTTGCTGAACAGGGCGAAAAAACCGGATGGACTTATATCGAGATCCCTGCCGATGTAGCGCAGCAAATGAAGCCCGGAAATAAAAAATCGTTCCGGGTTAAAGGCAAGCTTGACGAGCTGGAAGTGCGTGGCATGGCCCTGATGCCCATGGGCGAGGGTAATTTTATTTTGGCAATTAAACGTGAGATATGCAAAAGCCTGCATAAAGGCCGTGGCGCTATGCTCAGGGTAAGGCTCGAGTCCGACGATGATTTTAAATTTACCATTCCTGAGGATTTACAAGAATGTCTTGAATATGAAGCCGATGGTAATCATTTTTTTATGAGCCTGGCCGAAAGCCACCGCGGCTATTTTATCAAATGGATTGAGAGCGCTAAAACCGAAGCTACCCGTGCTAATAGGATTGCAAGTACAGTTAATGCGATGGCGCGCAGGATGGACTATGGGCAGATGTTGCGGGAGCAGAAAAAGTTAAGAGAATAGGCGTAACCGGGTATCCGTAGCAAGCTATCATTTATTGAATACACCAAATTTAAAAACATTGTAGCATTACACTCATGAAAAAATACGTTGTCATATTTTTGTTATTGGTAACTGCAAGAGCAGCTTACACTCAAACGGCAAAACAAGTTACGGTGAAAGTAACCGGCGAGGTAATTAATCCGCTAAGTATCGGCCTTGCCGAATTGGCGCAATACAAACAAATAACCGTTATCCGCAAAGACAAGGATGGCAAGGATCTTACCTATTCGGGCGTGCCGTTATCTGATATCCTTACCAAAGCCGGCGTTACGCTGGGCACCGATCTGCACGGTAAAAACATGGCAAAATACCTGTTGGTTGAAGCCAGCGACGGTTACCAGGTTGTTTTTGGCCTGGCCGAGTTGGATAAAGGTTTTACAGACAGGGCCATTATTTTGGCCGATAAGGTTGACGGCCAATCATTGGCCCCCGCCGATGGACCTTTCCGTATTATTGTTCAGGATGAGAAAAAACCGGCACGGTGTGTTAAGCAGGTTACTGCGTTGAAGGTGATGTTTGCGAAGTGATTGTATTTCCAACTGTTTATCATATTTAAGTGAAACATAAAACAATTACCGCCGCCGATTATATAAAGACCATTGCCTGGTTAAATGAAAGTATTATTGATTGGGCCAAAGCAGGGAATTTGTATAGCATAGGTACGCAAAGCGAACAACTTGGCCAATATCATTATGTTTATGGTTTTGACGGATCAGTAATATCCAAGGGGGGAGAATATGCTTTTATTTATCAAAAACTTGGTACCAAAGGTTTGTTATTAAAAAACGGCGATTTGCTTAGGGAAATTAACCGTTCATATTATTGTGCTAACGCTTATGAATACCCGGCTGCATTTATAACATTAGGAGGGGTTACCTATTTAGTTCATTGCCCTATCGAATATTGCCGGCTCGATTTTGAGGACGTTGAAACGGGTGAGATCATTACAGATATACCGGATCGCGATCCGCAGGATTTTTTCCACTCGAGATTAGAAATAAGTCCATCCAGTAAATTTTTAATGAGTAAAGGCTGGGTTTGGCATCCGTTAGATGATGTTTTTATATTCGATATAGAAGAATGTTTGAAGAATCCGCTTCTTCTTGATGAACCTAAACTACATCACAACTCGCCTACCGAAATCTGTACTGCAAGTTTTATTAGTGATGCCAAAGTGCTCATCGGCTCATCGGACGAAGTTATCAATGATGAGGCTGAACATTTCCCCCCAAAGCATGTTGCGGTTTGGGATATCGTGACCAATGAAATCTCTACACCGGTAAAGGTTGATGGTGAGTTTGGAAACCTGTTTGCTATTAACGAGGAACTGGCCTGGGATACATTTGAATATCCGAAGATTATTAATATCAATACCGGGAAAGTATTGGAAAAATTGGAGTCCGTTAATAGCGGTAAACAGCGGTCAAGTATTGTAAATAAAGAATCATTGGTGCAACTTATATTTAACCCCAAAACCAAACAGATTGCAATACTTAACGGGAGCAATATTGAAGTGCTTGCTCCTTAATTTTGCATAGGTTGTGAGTCTCTTTACTTTCCTCTTGCAGCTGTTTCCAAAATAGTCTTGAACTTTTTCAACTCTTTTGCGGTATTCGGTCCTGGTTTTAAAGCCAGTATCCGTTGCATAATGTCCTGCCCCTGTTGAATTTGCTGCTGGCTCCATACGGTTGGGTCGGTACGGTTAAGGAAGTATAAGCCATTTATAATCCCATCTGGAGATAAGGTGGCGATGTTTCCTGAGCTGTAAAAATTAAGGATCTGGGTGATGGCCTCGGGCGATGAGGCGTATTTTTTTTCCAGTTCGCCCACAGCGCTGATCCTGGCCGCCGTATTTGAGGTATCTACTTTTGATATGAGCGATGCAAGCTCTGTATTTACTGTCGAGGCTTTTAATGCCCGAAGCCCGCTTTGCCCAACGCTTTGCAAAACAGTATCAGTGGAAGTTTGTAAGGCCGAGAATAGTTTTTTCGATTCATTATCATTAAGGGCGAGGGTGATCAAACCGACAGCGAAGTTCTTTCTACGCACATCGGTGCTGTTTAAGTCACCGTATAAAGAATAAACCCATTGATACCGGGCCACCCGCTCTTTCGATTCTTCAACCTCTGTAGAGCGCTCATTGAGGCTGTTCTCCAGTTTATCCAGCCGTACTTTGTTGGATGTGGTGTATACTGTAAGTATAATAGTTATTATTGAACTGATGATGCCTATCCAAACAGTAACCGTATTTGAAAACAGCGGTTTGGCGGGTGCCTGTTCTTCTGTTTTTTCTTCCGCTTCTTTTTTTATTGGCAAGCTTCACAAATGGTTGATGTTCAGTTGCTAATTTATCGAAAATGAAAGCAGGATAGCGTGCGTAAAAACACGCTAAATAAATGAGTGAAAACACGTACTGTGTTCTTAAAGCATTACGGTAATAAAATATGCGCACGGGTTAATAAAACATGACTAACTCAACAGCTCATTAATAAGCTGATCTGTTAACGGGATTCGTTCCCCCGCATCGCTCCACTCACCATTTGGCGGCGGGAAGGCATTTCGGCAGTAACCGAGTTGGTTTTTAAAATCAAAAATAGCGTGGCAATAATTATTAATGAGCAAGCTGGCAAATTGCCCGTCATCTGTCCAGGCAATTTTTATCGAACAAGGTTTTTGCTTATCTGTTACGTCTGCCACATTATAAATATGTACAGCATCCAGTATCATCATTTCTAAATTCGGATTATTATCAATAGCATAAAGATATCCGGTATTCGTATCATCTTCAAAAACTACCCCAAAGCTCGAAACCGGCGACATGCTTTTAAAAGCGCAGTCTTCGCCAACTGTAAGGGTGCCTTCCAAATCTAAAATCATGGCCTAAATATATCAATAACGATAGGTAGCCTTATCAATGAATAAAATAAAATTTGTAATTATATAAGTACTTATATAAATTGCATCATGAATTTATATCAAAGCTTAGGGCACTTGGTTTTGGGCAGCCGTTTAAGGCGGTTGAGCGAAGCTTTTTTGTCTGAGATTAATAAAGCTTATCAAACGGCGGGGATTGATTTTGATGCCAGTTGGTTTCCTGTTTTTTATTTGTTATCTAAAAACGACGCCTTATCCATTAAAGAATTAAGCGAGCAGATAGAGGTGTCGCACCCGGCGGCCAGCCAATTGATCACCAACTTGAAGAAAAAAGGGTTGGTAGGTACCGATACCTGTAGTGATGACGGCCGCCGTCAACTGGTTACACTTACAGAAAAGGGGCGCGATTTGCTCAAACAGATCATGCCGGTTTGGGAAGCTATCAGCCAATCAATGGCCGAACTGGTGGAAACCGACGAAACTATTAAACAATTACTCCCGGCCATAAGCGCGCTCGAAAACGCGTTCCGCCAAACTAAACTGGCCGATAATATCGTTCAAAAATTGAATACCAATTTAAAACCAGCCGGACAATGAAAAGTACATTTAATTACGGCACCGACCATCTTACTGTCGGCATTTGCCTGGATATAGCCGCTGGCAAAACCAAAGGCATCATCAATAGTGAAGCTACCGAAATGATTAAAGCTTCATGGGGAGCGGTGAAAAAAATAGTGCATGATCATCACCCGGTTTACGGTATCAATACGGGCTTTGGTCCGCTGTGTGATACGCGCATTTCGGAAGAGGATACCAGCCTGCTGCAAAGCAATATCCTGAAAAGCCATAGCGTGGGTGTGGGGAAACCCATCCCGCAGGAAATTGCCAAGTTGATGATGATTACCAAGGTGCATGCTTTGGCACAGGGTTATTCCGGTATCGCGTTAAGTACGCTCGAAAGGATCATCTGGCATATCGATAATGATATTATCCCGGTTGTGCCGGAAAAAGGTTCAGTAGGGGCATCCGGCGATTTGGCACCTTTATCGCATTTGTTTTTGCCTTTGATAAGTTTGGGAGAGGTATTTGAGAAAGGCGAAAGATTACCAGCCGGACAGGTGTTGAATAAGCATGGTTTAAAACCCTTATCACTTGGCCCTAAAGAGGGCCTTGCATTGATAAATGGTACTCAGTTTATTCTCTCATTCGCCATAAAAGCAGTGCAACGATTTGATGCTGCGCTGAATCGTGCCGATCTGATCGGTGCTATGTCATTAGAAGGCTTGATGGGTTCTATCCGTCCCTTTGATGAACGCCTGCATAATATCCGCCCCTTTAAAGGTACCCGCATGGTGGCTCGTCGTTTATTTACATTGTTGGATGGTTCGGAGATCAACTCATCGCATATTAGTTGCGATAGGGTGCAGGATCCATATTCCTTACGTTGTATGCCGCAGGTACACGGTGCATCGCGTAATGCCTGGCTGCATTTGAAAGAACTCACCGAGATCGAACTTAATTCGGTAACCGATAACCCGGTTATTTTTAATGCCGATGATACCATCAGCGGCGGAAACTTCCACGGGCAACCATTGGCCTTACCGCTTGATTATGCCACAACCGCCGCTGCCGAAATCGGCAATATTGCCGACAGGCGCTGCTACCTCATGAGCGAAGGCCGCTACGGTTTGCCTAAATTACTTACGCATGATGCCGGGCTTAATTCGGGCTTGATGATCCCGCAGTACACCACGGCCGCCCTCGTTACCGAAAATAAAACCCTGTGCTTCCCCGCCAGTGCCGATAGTGTACCGACATCGCTGGGGCAGGAAGACCATGTATCTATGGGTTCTATCAGCGGGCGTAAACTGCACCAGGTTATTGATAATATCGAACATATCCAGGCTATCGAGCTGCTTTACGCCGCCCAGGCCATGGATTTCCGCCGTCCGTTAAGATCAACACCAGTTATCGAAGCCTGTCATCAACTGGTAAGACGACATGTTGATTTTATACAGGATGATAGGGTTTTTGCCGATGATATCAATAACTTATATAAACTAATTACCGACGGCTCGCTGCTTAAAACAGCCAACGAAGCCGCTATTGCTCACCAAATAGATCTAAGTCATGACGAGTTCGGAATTTATTAAAACTTACGCCAGCCACCCGGTGTACAAAGCGCCGCGTGGTATGCAGCTACACGCCAAAAGCTGGCAAACCGAAGCCCCGCTCCGGATGCTGCTCAATAACCTCGATGGTCAGGTTGCCGAAAACCCCGATGAATTGGTGGTTTACGGTGGCATAGGCCAGGCAGCGCGTAACCCGGAATCACTGCGTAAAATAATTGAGTTATTGTTAAAGCTGGATGAGCATCATTCGCTCCTGATCCAATCGGGCAAGCCGGTGGGCATTATCCGCAGTCACCCCGAAGCACCGCGGGTTTTAATAGCCAACAGCAACCTGGTACCCGCATGGGCCAACTGGGAACATTTTAATGAGCTGCGCGAAAAAGGCCTGATGATGTACGGCCAAATGACAGCCGGAAGCTGGATCTATATAGGTACGCAAGGCATTTTACAAGGCACCTACGAAACGTTTGTGGAATGCGGTAACCAGCATTTTAATGGCGATTTGACCGGTAAACTGATTGTAAGCGCAGGTTTAGGCGGTATGGGGGGCGCTCAACCATTGGCAGCCACCATGGCGGGCGGCGTGTTTTTAGGCGCCGATGTAGACGCATCGCGCATTCAAAAACGGGTTGATACCAGGTACATCGACCGGATGACGGATTCGTACGATGAAGCCATCGCATGGGTAAAAGAAGCCATCGCCAAAAAAGAAACGCTTTCAGTAGGTTTGGTGAGCGATGCCGGCGATTTGCTTGATAAGCTGTTGAAGGATAATATCATCCCCGATATGCTTACCGATCAAACTTCGGCGCACGACCCATTGAATGGCTATATTCCTAATGGCTTATCGTTAAGTGAGGCGGCTATTTTAAGAAAAGCCGATCCCATAGAATACAAACGACTGTCGTTGAAAAGCATGGCAAGGCACGTGGGACTGATGCTGGAATTGCAAAATAAAGGCGCTGTTACGTTTGATTACGGCAACAACCTGCGCGAGTTTGCCCGCCAGGGCGGCGAGGCGGAAGCTTTTAATTTCCCAGGCTTTACACCGGCCTACATTCGTCCGTTGTTTTGCGAGGGGAAAGGGCCATTTAGATGGGTAGCACTATCCGGCGATCCGGAAGATATTTATGTAACCGACCAGGCGCTGATCGATGCCTTCCCGGAAAACAAACCTTTAATAACCTGGCTTAAAAAAGCCCGTGAAAAAATAGCCTTCCAAGGCCTGCCCGCCCGCATTTGCTGGCTGGGCATGGGCGAGCGTGAAAAAGCCGGATTGATATTTAACGAACTGGTACGCACCGGCAAAGTAAAAGGCCCGATAGTGATTGGTCGCGATCATTTGGATTGCGGCTCGGTAGCTTCACCTAACCGTGAAACAGAGGCTATGCTGGATGGATCGGACGCTGTATCAGATTGGCCTTTGCTTAACCTGATGGCTAATGCATCGGGCGGCGCAACCTGGATCTCATTCCATCATGGCGGTGGGGTAGGCATGGGCTACTCGCAGCACGCTGGTATGGTTGTACTGGCAGATGGTACCGAGCGGGCGGCAACTTGCTTGAAGCGTGTATTGCATAACGACCCCGCGATGGGCATTTTCAGGCATACCGATGCGGGGTATGACAAAGCAGCTGAATGGGCGGATAAGTTTGGATTGAAGGTTTGGTAAAGCAAAACTAAAACGAAATACATAACAACACGTCATTGCGAGGTACGAAGCAATCCCCGATAAGTAGAGCGGCCATAAAAGTCCGCCCTGTATAGTTTGGGATTGCTTTGTACCTCGCGATGACGGGTAGGGAATAAGTCATGAAAAAACTAATCGGCCCATTTGCACAAATATTACCCTTAACCGGCTTGCCGCTTAAAGGCGCGATAAAAGATGAGCAATTGCAAATCATCCAGAACGGTGGAATCTTGACCGAAGACGGCATTATCCTCGCCGTCGACGATTTCGAAAAACTCCGCAAAAACTACCCATCGGCACAAATTGAAGAAATTACCGGTGACCACGTACTGCTGCCCGGCTTTGTAGATTGCCATACGCACATCTGCTTTGCGGGTAGCCGGGCTAAAGATTATGCCATGCGTAACGCCGGTAAAAGCTATCTGGAGATCGCGGCATCGGGAGGCGGCATCTGGGATTCGGTAACACAAACCCGTGCGGCTACCGAAGCCGAACTAAGCTCATTGTTACTTCAACGGATCAATCGCCATTTGACAGAAGGCGTAACCACCATCGAAGTAAAAAGCGGTTATGGTTTATCTGTGAATGAAGAGTTGAAACAGTTAAAAGCCATCAACCAGGCAGCAAATAAAACCCACGCACACATTATACCCACTTGCCTTGCAGCCCATATCAAACCCAAAGATTTTGACGGAAACGAAAGTGAATACCTGAAACATTTATTAACTGATCTGCTGCCAAAAATAAAACAGCAAGACCTTGCCGCCAGGGTTGATATTTTCATTGAACAAAGCGCGTTCAATACCAGCGACGCTTTATTTTACTTAAGTCGGGCTAAACAAATGGGCTTTGAAGTAACCGTACATGCCGATCAGTTCACCACCGGTGGCAGTGAAGTAGCCGTTAAAGCAAGGGCTACCTCGGCCGATCACCTCGAAGCAAGCGGTGATTATGAAATAAAATTATTAGCCAATTCAGATACCGTTGCTGTAACTTTGCCTGGTGCTTCGTTAGGTTTAGGAATGGATTATGCCCCGGCCCGCAAACTGCTTAACGCCGGTGCTTGCCTCGCCATAGCCAGCGATTGGAATCCTGGCTCGGCTCCAATGGGCGATTTGTTGATGCAGTCCTCGGTAATGGCCGCCGCCGAAAAGCTAAGCACCGCCGAAGTTTTTGCCGGCTTAACCTACCGTGCGGCGCAGGCACTAAAACTAAACGACCGTGGTACATTAACCAAAGGCAAGCTTGCCGATATGCAGGCCTACCCATGCAAGGATTACCGCGAAATACTATATCACCAGGGAAAACTAAAACCCAACAAAGTATACACGGGCAACCGTTGATACACGGAATGATTTTTATGATTTCGCTGATTATTTAATAAAAAACTAACCTCTGATCTCTAACCTCCAATCTCTCCAATGAAACTAATAGAATGCGTACCCAATTTTAGTGAAGGTGTAAACCTTGATATCATCAAAGAAATAACCGATGCGGTTGAATCTGTTGAAGGTGTAAGGCTACTGAATGTCGATCCCGGCAAAGCCACCAACCGTACCGTAGTAACCTTTGTGGGCGAACCCGAAAATGTTATCGAAGCGGCGTTCCTCGCCATAAAAAAAGCAGGTGAGTTGATTGATATGAGTAAGCAAAAAGGTGAGCACCCGCGAATGGGCGCTACAGATGTTTGTCCGCTGATACCGATTAGCAATATCACCATGAAGGAAACTGCCGAATATGCCGTGAAACTGGCTAAGCGGGTAGGGGAAGAGCTACAGATCCCGGTTTATTTGTATGAGGCGGCACAGCCTAACAAAAGCCGTAGCAATCTATCTATAATCCGTGCAGGCGAATATGAAGGCTTCTTCAAAAAGATAAAACAACCGGAATGGGCACCGGATTTTGGCCCGGCAGAGAACGATGTTAAACGCGGGGCTACGGTAATTGGTGCGAGGGATTTTTTGGTGGCTTATAATGTTAACCTGAACACAACTTCTGTGCGCAGGGCAAATTCTATCGCTTTTGATGTAAGGGAGGCTGGTCGCACCCTGCGTGAGGGTGATCCGATAAACGGTAAAATAGTTTATGACGAAAATGGTAAGGCCAAAACTGTTCCCGGTTCGTTAAAATCGGTTAAAGCTATTGGCTGGTATATTGAAGAGTATGGCGTTGCGCAGATCTCGATGAACCTCACCGATATTAACGTTACCCCGGTTCATAAAGCTTTTGATGAAGTTTGCGATAAAGCCGCCGCGCGCGGCATCCGGGTAACCGGTAGCGAACTGGTGGGATTGATCCCGCTTAAAGCCATGCTTGATTCCGGTAGATATTTTCTTGAAAAACAACAACGCTCGGTAGGGGTAAGCGAAAAAGAGTTGATCAAAATCGCCATTAAATCGATGGGCCTGGATGAACTTTCACCATTTAAACCTGAAGAGCGCATTATTGAATATTTATTAAAAGATAAGGCCGACAGCAAGCTTATCAACATGAGCCTTACCGATCTGGCTGATGAAACCGCGAGCGAAAGCCCTGCGCCGGGCGGCGGTTCTATCTCTGCGGCTGTGGGTGCTTTGGGTGCCTCGCTGGCTACTATGGTGGCTAACCTGAGTTCGCATAAAAAAGGTTGGGATAGCCGCTGGCAGGAATTTAGTGATTGGGCGCAAAAAGGACAGCAGTTTAAAAATGATCTGCTGATGCTGGTTGATCAGGATACCATTGCCTTTAACCGCATTATGCAGGCGTTTAGCCTGTCAAAATCAAATGATGAGGAAAAAGCTGCACGCGATAAAGCGATACAGGATGCCACTCGTTTTGCTATCGAAGTTCCTTTTAAAATGATGGAAACCGCGTTGAACAGTATGGAGGTGATCAAAGCGATGGTGCAGACAGGTAATCCAAATTCAGTAACCGATGCCGGTGTGGCGGCACTTTGCGCCCGTACTGCTGTGCTGGGTGCGTTTATGAATGTGAAGATCAATGCTTCGGGGTATAAGGATAAGGATTATGTGGTGGATGTGATGTACCGCGGGAATGAGATTGAGCGGAAGGCGATTGCGTTGGAGGTGGAAATTATTGAGTTGGTGAATGAGAAGATAGGGCTACAGTAATGTATGACAAGATTTACGAAGTTTTAAAAACTTCGTAAATCTTACTCTGCTAATTGATATTCCTTGATTAACGCGGACGCCGGAATGCGGAGTAATTCGCTAAACTTCCGGATCATAGTAAGTGAAAGAGCCTGTTTGTAATTTAAAACTTTGCTTACAGTACCCTTATCACCGTATTGTTTGGCTAAATCGGCAGATTTATAACCGAAATCTTCCATCCTGATTTTGATTAACTCTATCGGGTCAACATCAGGTAAAGTGCTGTTGGCATTTTCATATTCCGAAATAAGGTGTACAAGTAGCAATTTTTCCTTATGATCTTTTGAATTTTTAGCAGCACGTTTAACTTGCTCGTAACGGGCAAGAGCATTATGGTACTCTTGCTCCGTTTCCAGTAAAAACCATTGTGGCTTTATCATATTAGTTTGACTAAAAATTTGATGAATTCAATTTAATCAGATAGTTTCAGCATTAATTTCGTCATATTCAGAGTGAGTTCCAATAAATCTGATTTCTACGATTTCGTCTTCATAATCCACCTCTACAATTAGGCGATACTTATTTCCAACTATTTTAAATCTGGCTCTATCTCCTTTTATAATTTTGGCTGTTGGAAAATCGTTTAGGACATCAAGACTCTTCTTCCATTTAGTGTCCAATACTATCGTTTTCCATACTTTTAAACTTTTCGCCGAATCACTATGCTTTTTTGCAAACTGATCGAGTTTGATAAGATAAATAATTTTCATCTGTTGAAATTTCTACAGTTGTTTTTAAAATACTTTCCATATACAAATCTTTTGAAGTAAAAAAATAATTATATTCTCCATAAACAGTCATAGCCTTGATGACCCTTTATAACACAAAGATATACAAAAGTTGGTTTTTTGCCAACTTTTGTATATTTAAAAAAACATTTGGTGTAACAGAGGTCCGAAATGAATAATATCTACTCCCTCTTATAATCCTTATGCACAATCAAAAAGCTCGCCCGTTCCTCTTTATGAAAAGGAATATTCCAATTACCCTGGTAAGTAATTTTGGTAGGTAAAGGCTCTCCATCAAAATTGTTCAGTTCGATGTTCATCTGCACATTAAAATCAAAAAACATATTGCTGAACTTCATATCAATATAACGGCCTAAAATCTGAAATGTACGTTCATCAAAAATGGTGGTCATCTCTTTGATCATGGTATCGCTGTCTGATGTGCTGGGTTTGCATCTCACCTTAAAGCGATAAACGGGGATAGTATCAAGGTATTTACCGCGGGCAAACTCGTAATAGTAATACTGGCGCATATCGCTGCCAAATAATTCAGTTTTGCTGCTGATGAAAGGGATGCCGCTTATTTTACGCCCCGAAGTAAAGATGAGCGCTTTCAGTTTACTTTTATACGATTCATTTTTGCCTCCCGAACCCGGCAAGGCGTCGCCTTTGGTAAAATCAGAATTATAGGCATTCATGAAAATAAAATCGAACATCTCTACCGTGTACAACTGATACTTGCCATTCTTTTTGTACACATCGCCGCTATCCTTTTTAGCTATGTACTCAATTTTGTGCTTACCGGCGGCGTTGCTATGTTCTATTTTGCGGTAAATGCGGCCATCTACCTTATTCTTTTTATCATAAGTAAAAATCCGGTTCTCGGCAGTAAAGCCAAACTTTTTCATGTTTTGGAAAGCTTTGTAAAAACCGGTATCGGCTAAAACAGCATCGATAAAATCCTGCGCGTTGAGTTTGTGGGAGCGAATGTCAACCAATGAATCAATCACGATGGTGCGGATAGTATCCGGGTTAAAGCGGTTGATCTGTTGGGCTTTGGTGGTAAAACCGGCAGTTATGATGATAAGGAGCAGGAGGAATTTTTTCATGGAGATAAGAGAATGTGTCATCCTGAACTTGTTTCAGGATCCCACTGGACAAGTCTCCATCATGCGGGCTACCTGTACTGTGGGGTGCCGAAACAAGTTCGGCATGACACGTGGTGTTGTAATTATTAATTACCTAACTGCTTCACAGCCAAATACGCCATCAAGCCCGTACTCACTTTAAACGCATCTTCTTCCACATCAAAAGTAGGCGTGTGAACTGACGACGTAATACCACGTGCTTCATTACGTGTTCCCAAACGGTAAAAACAGCTATCTGCCGCTTGTGAGTAATAGGCAAAATCTTCGGCAGCCATCCAGATATCCAGGTCGAGTACGTTCTCTTTGCCCAGGTAATCTTCGGCGTGGGTGCGGGTGGCGTTGGTCAATTTTTCTTCGTTGATGAGGAATGGGTAACCGCGCATAATATTGAAATCACAGCTTCCGCCCATGCTTTCGGCAATGCCTTCGGCCATTTTTTTCATGCGTTTGTGGGCTTCTTCGCGCCATTTTTCGTCCATGGTACGGAAGGTGCCTTCCAGGTAAACCTCATTAGGAATTACGTTGGTAGCGCCATTGGCAATCACTTTTCCAAATGAAAGCACCGAAGGGCTTTTAGGATCGGCAAAGCGGCTAACCACCTGTTGCAGGGCGGTTAATATATGAGCGGTAATAATTACCGGGTCGATATTTTGTTGGGGCTGCGCGCCGTGGCCGCCTTTGCCTTTAACGGTAACGTAAAGTTCATCCGTAGATGCCATGTATTTTCCTGCACGGAAGCCTACCTTACCTGCATCTATCAAAGGCATCACATGTTGGCCTAATACTGCGGCCGGTTTCGGATTCTCCAAAACGCCTTCTTTAATCATCAGGCTTGCACCGCCCGGCAGTTTTTCTTCGGCAGGCTGAAAAATCAGTTTCACGGTACCTGCAAACTGGCTTTTCAATTCGGTTAAAATCCTTGCTGTACCCAATAATGACGAGGTGTGTGCATCATGACCACAGGCGTGCATTACACCCGGGTTTTGTGATTTGTAAGATACTTCGTTGGCTTCCAATATCGGCAGAGCGTCCATATCGGCACGTAAAGCAACAACGTTTGATGCATCAGATGGCTTTTCACCCTGTATCAGTGCTACTAAACCGGTATCGGCCATTTTATGGTATTCTAAACCCAACTCTTCCAGCTTACGGGCAACGTAGGCCGAGGTCTGGATCTCATGAAAAGATAATTCTGGATTGGCATGCAGGTGGCGACGGGTGGCCACTACATCATCAAATATTTTTGCTGATAGCTCCTGTATTTGCTCTTTAATCATTATTGGTATCCGCTTTAGGAAGATTAATTTTTTCGGGAAGGATAAATATGCTTGAAAAATACGGCCGTATTTCCTGCACCAGTTTTTCGGCTTCAATACGGGTACGGAAATCGCCGGCCTTTACTTTAAAATTTGGTTCGCGATAGCTGATGTACGTACGTAGCTCGGGGTATTCAGTTTGTAGTTTAGCCTGGGCCTTATAGGCATCCTTGCGGTTCGACCCGCTAAAAAACTGCACCCGGTACCCGTAGGCCGATCGTGCTTCATCAATACCCGTTTGGCCGTTCAATGAAAAACGCCTGGCTATCAGGGTATCAACCAGTGGATCTTTTACCACTTCAACTTTGCCGCGGGTTTGGGCAAATGTTTGGGTTGAAGCCAATAGCAATAAAACGAAAAAGCAGTATTTGATTATTGTTTGTTGAATTGATTGATCAAATACTGCTTTTTTCATTTGGTGAATTTTCTCTTAACGTCATTGCGAGGTACGAAGCAATCCCCGATTAGCAGAGCCGCTATAAAAGTTTGCCCTGTACAGTTTGGGATTGCTTCGTACCTCGCAATGACGTGGTTATAGTAGCCCGCTTTCGCAGGCTATGTTATATTAAACCTGCCCTACGCCGTGGCAGTTTTTAAACTTTTTGCCGCTTCCGCATGGGCAGGGATCGTTTCTGCCAATTTTATTTTCAACCCTTACCGGGGTGATTTTTTGTTGCTCCTGCGGATACTCGTCCAACGGCACTCCATTGCTTTCGGTTACTACCTCAGCTTTGGTGGTTTTCATTTTGCGCAGGTCCATTTTGGGTTCAGGCTGTGCTTCCCTTACCTCTTCGGGCTGCTGTTGAACCGCAATACCACCGCGGAACAGGAAGCTTACAATCTCTTTGTTCACGTTAGCCAACATGCCGCGGAACAATTCAAAAGCTTCAAATTTGTAAACCAACAACGGGTCCTTTTGCTCATAAACGGCATTCTGTACCGATTGTTTTAACTCGTCCATTTCGCGCAGGTGCTCTTTCCATGCATCATCGATCAGGTACAGGGTAACGTTTTTCTCGAACGATTTAAATACCTCGTGACCGTGGTTTTCGACCGCTTTTTTCAACGGTACAGCTACCTGTATACCATGGATGCCATCGCTAAACGGAACCACAATGTTTTCAATGTACTCGCCGCGGGTGTCGTAAACATCTTTTATAACCGGGTAAGCCTGTTGTGCAATAGCTTCCTGTTTACGTTTGTAAAAATCCATCACGCCATGGAAAACCTCGTCTGTTAAAACCGCGGCCGATTTTGAAGCGAATACATCCGCGCCAAAATCAACATCTACCGAGAACAGGCGGATAATTTCCAGCTGGAAACCATCAAAGTTGTTGCTCTCTTTATATTCGGTTACAATATCTTCAACAACATCAAAAATTGTATTGCTCAAATCAACATCTAAGCGTTCGCCAAACAAAGCGTTTTTACGTTTGGTATAGATCACAGTACGCTGTGAGTTCATCACGTCGTCGTACTCCAACAAACGCTTACGGATACCAAAGTTGTTTTCTTCTACTTTTTTCTGCGCACGCTCAATTGATTTAGAGATCATTGAGTGCTGGATCACTTCGCCCTCTTCAATACCCATACGTACCATCAGGCTCGAAATACGCTCCGATCCGAATAAACGCATCAGGTTATCCTCTAACGATACAAAGAACTGTGAAGAACCCGGGTCACCCTGGCGACCAGAACGACCGCGCAACTGCCTGTCAACACGACGAGACTCATGGCGCTCGGTACCAACAATAGCTAAACCTCCGGCTTCTTTAACGCCCGGGCCTAATTTAATATCCGTACCACGACCAGCCATGTTGGTAGCAATGGTCACCGTGCCTGCTTTACCAGCCTCAGCCACAATATCGGCCTCTTTCTGGTGCATTTTAGCATTCAGTACGTTATGTTTAATACCGCGCAGCTTAAGCATGCGGCTCAATAATTCAGAAATCTCTACAGATGTTGTACCCACCAATACCGGGCGACCGGCCTGTGTTAACTTAACAATCTCTTCGGCAACGGCGTTGTATTTTTCACGCACGGTGCGGTAAACCAGATCCTGGCGGTCGTCACGTACAATACTCGAGTTGGTTGGGATTTCAACCACATCCAGTTTGTATATTTCCCAAAGCTCGCCTGCTTCAGTAACGGCTGTACCGGTCATACCGCAAAGCTTGTGGTACATCCTGAAGTAATTTTGCAGGGTGATGGTTGCAAAAGTTTGGGTTGCATCCTCAACTTTTACGTTTTCTTTAGCCTCAATAGCCTGGTGCAAACCATCCGAGTAACGGCGGCCATCCAATACACGGCCGGTTTGCTCGTCAACTATCTTAACCTTGCCTTCGTCCAGAATGTATTCGGTATCTTTTTCAAACAGGGTATAAGCTTTTAATAACTGGTTAACCGAGTGGATCCGCTCAGATTTGATCGAGAAATCGCGCATCAACTCATCTTTACGGGCAATTTTCTCTTCGGCACTCAGGTTTGATTTTTCAATTTCGGCCACTTCGGTACCCACGTCAGGCATCACAAAGAAGTGAGGATCCTCGCCCGAAGCTGTGATCAGCTCGATACCTTTTTCAGAAAGCTCAACCGAGTTATTTTTCTCGTCGATAACGAAGAAAAGCTCAGAATCTACCTTCGGCATTTCTTTGCTTTGATCCTGCATGTAGTGGTTTTCTACTTTTTGAAGGATGGTACGGTTACCGCCTTCGCTCAAAAATTTGATCAGGGCCTTGTTTTTTGGTAAACCGCGGTAAGCACGTAACAGGGCTAAACCACCACCTTCGGCATCGGTATCGCCATTGTTAATCGCTTTTTTGGCTTCATTCAATACGCCGTTGATGTAGTTTTTCTGCGCGTTAACCAAACGCTCGATGCGTGGTTTCAACTCATAAAACTCATGCTCGTCGCCACGTGGGATAGGGCCTGATATAATTAAAGGTGTACGGGCATCGTCAACCAAAACCGAGTCAACCTCATCCACCATCGCATAGTGCAGTTTGCGTTGTACCAATTCTTCAGGGCTGCGTGTCATATTGTCACGCAGGTAATCGAAGCCAAACTCGTTATTGGTACCAAAAGTTATATCGGCCATATAAGCCGCACGACGCGCCTCAGAGTTAGGCTCATGCTTATCAATACAATCAACCGAAAGGCCGTGGAACTCATACAGCGGGCCCATCCACTCGCTATCGCGTCGGGCCAGGTAATCATTCACGGTTACAATGTGTACGCCTTGTCCGGCCAATGCGTTAAGGTATGCAGGCAGGGTGGCTACCAGCGTTTTACCTTCACCTGTAGCCATCTCCGCAATTTTACCTTGATGCAATACGGTACCGCCAATCAGCTGTACATCGTAATGAACCATGTTCCAGGTAACCTCATTACCAGCAGCTATCCAGGTGCTGCTGTGGATGGCTTTATCGCCTTTGATGGTAACGTTTGGTTTGCGGGCCGCTAACTGGCGATCAAAATCGGTAGCGGTAACTTCTAATGAAGCATTGGCAGCAAGGCGGCTCGCAGTTTCTTTAACAACGCCGAAAGCTTCCGGCAGTATGTTCATCAATATATCTTCAAGCTCTTTGTTGCGGTCTTTTTCAAGCTTATCAAGCTGAGTGTATAACTCAACTTTTTCAGCCACGTCCATGTCAAGCTCGTTTTCTGTACGATCTTTAATAGCCTGGATCTCGCTGTCGATGCCCGAAAGGCCCTGAGCTATAGTATCTTTAAAATATATGGTCTTAGCCCTAAGCTCATCATTACTCAGGGAGCCAAGCTTGGCATATTCAGCCTTAATTTTCTCAACTATAGGCTGTATACTTTTTACATCCCGTTCTGATTTGCTTCCGAAAAGCTTACTGATAAAATTTAACATATTATTTTATTATGATTCAACCCGGTTCAACAATTGCGCCATAGCGGCCATTAGAGCCAAATTGACAGGCAAATGTAAGATTTTGCGCCGAAAGCCGAAAGGTTTAAGGCGTAAAGCGCTGTTAGGGATGAAAGATTGACATTGAGGTGTTGGTTAAAGGTTGTCTGAACCGTGATTTGGGGAGATTTATGGGATGGACAGGATTTGATTGATTTAAAAAATCCTATTAATCTTAAAAATCCACCCAAATCACGGTTCAGAAAAATTATTGATCATTGTTTTTGTCGTCGTCTTCCTTTTCATCGTCATCCAAATCTTCCAAATCATCGCTTTCAAAATCGTTCAGGTCATCTTCATTAAATTCGCCGAAAAAGCGGTCTTCATCAAACATCAGCTCCTCCAGCTTTTCCTGTTCGGGCGTGCTGGTATCGAAGCGGATGGCCCAGTTATCGGGAATATCGTAGGTTTTATCAAACCCGCGGATCCAATCAACAAATACCAGCCTAAACTCCTCTATCTTTTCGCGCATCAGCTGCACGTAGTCCTCTTCGTTTATTTTTACCATCGAGGCGAAGGATACGGCGTTAAACATATCCTGTACTGCCAGCTTAATCAATACGGCGTTCTGCATCCGTAGCGAGTAAAGGCTTCCGCCTTCGGCACCGGCAATTTTTGCCTGGATGAGGGCGGCGTTGCTGCACATTTGTACTGCCAGGTGTTCTTTCATGCTGTCCTCCTTTAAAGCTTCGGCAATAACATCGGCAAGGTCAAATAATTCCTGCGCTTTTTGATATACCGGGAGCTTTTCAAACTTTTCAAGTCTACGGGCCATGTGGTAAATTTACTACTTATAACACAAGTAGCCTTATATATAGTATTAAAGGCTTGTTAAAAAAACTATCTTTGCCGCATGAATATCCTGATCCTTGGTTCGGGCGGAAGGGAAAGCGCCTTCGCCTGGAAAGTAGCCCAGAGCCCCAAATGCGAGAAACTTTTTATTGCGCCCGGTAATGCCGGCACCACGCAGTACGGTACAAATGTAAATATCAAGGTTACCGACTTTGAAGGCATCAAAGCGCTTGTGCTTAAAGAAAACATCAGCCTGGTGCTTGTTGGTCCCGAAGAACCGCTGGTAAAAGGTGTTCACGATTTTTTCCTGGCTGATGAGCAGTTGAAAAACATCCCGGTTGTTGGTCCGCAGCAGGAAGGTGCCCAACTGGAAGGCAGTAAGGATTTTTCGAAGCAGTTTATGGAGAAACACAACATCCCTACTTCTGCTTATAAAACTTTTACCAAAGATACCCTGGAAGATGGCCTCAACTATTTAGCCACTGCCGGGTTACCGGTAGTTTTAAAAGCTGATGGATTAGCAGCCGGTAAAGGTGTATTGATCTGCCTTACTTTAGAGGAAGCCCAAACCGAACTAAAAGCAATGCTGGCCGATGCCAAATTTGGCGAAGCAAGTTCGCGAGTGGTTGTTGAGCAGTTTTTAACAGGTATCGAGCTATCGGTATTTGTGATGACTGATGGTAACAGCTACAAAATATTGCCCGAAGCCAAAGATTATAAACGCATAGGCGAAGGCGATACCGGACTGAATACCGGTGGTATGGGTTCGATCTCGCCGGTGCCATTTGCTGATGCCGCCTATATGAAAAAGGTAGAAGAGCGGGTGATCATCCCTACAGTTGAAGGTTTGAAAAAAGACGGCATCCCTTATAAAGGTTTCATCTTTATCGGCCTGATGAACAGCAACGGCGAACCATGGGTAATTGAATACAACTGCCGCATGGGCGATCCGGAAACCGAAAGCGTAATGCGCCGCATCGATTCTGATTTTGTTGATTTGCTTTTGGGCGTTGCTGAAGGAAACCTGAACGAAAAAGAAATTATCATCAGCCCTAAAACCGCGGCCACCGTAGTGATGGTAGCAGGTGGTTATCCGGGCGAATACCTTAAAAATAAAGTAATTACCGGTACCGAAAATGTGCGCGATTCTATCGTGTTCCACGCCGGTACGGCTATGGATGGTGAAGATGTGATTACTACCGGGGGGCGTGTTTTGGCTATTACTACTGTGCAGGATAATATGTTCAACGCGTTGCAGCAGGCTACTGCCGATGCCAGCAGGATATATTATGATGGAATGTATTTTAGGAAAGATATTGGGTTTGACTTACTTTAGTTAGTCATTGAGTCATTAGGTCATTGAGTCATTTGCTTGAAGGATATTGCCGCCGCTCGGCTGGGAGCCGGGCGGCGGCGTTAGGGGAGGTGTCGAGGGAACAACTAACCTCTGATCTCTAACCTCTAATCTCTCCCCTTCACCTAATCTCTCCCTTTTACCACCCTCTTCAACACCAACAAATTCTGCCCGTTCAAGCTATAACCGCTGATATTATTCTGATATAGGTTCACGATTTTATCATAATATAAAACCACTACCGGCGATTGCTGCATCATCAGGTTATCCATTTGGTGATAAATGGCAAAACGTTTTTCGTCGTCCTTTACCTGGTAAGTTTGCTCAAAAAGCTCGTCAAACTTTTTATTATTAAAGCCGGTATAGTTGGGCCCGAAAGGGATCTTGTTTTTAGAGTAGAATACAGATAGGTAATTTTCGGCATCCGGATAATCGGCTATCCACGAACCATAGAAAAAGTTGATACCATTTTTTGAGATCAGTTCCCGCAAACTGGCTCCTTGTGTAATCTCCACATTAGTCTTTATACCCACGCGTTCTAACTGCCCCTGTACATATTCAATTAAACTACGGTAACCAATTGTAGTAGCCAAAGTAATCTCAGGCATGTTTTTGCCATTAGGGAAACCAGCATCGCGAAGCAGGCAACGGGCTTTTTCCGGGTCGTAATTATAGCCGTGTACTTCGTTGCTTTTAAAGCCCGGCATACCCGGTGGCACAAAGCCTCCGTAGCCCGGTGTTCCCATGCTGTTGCGCAGGTATTTGATCATCTTTTCCCTATCAATAGCGTAGTTGATAGCCTGCCTTATCTTCAGAATTTTTAACGGCGATTTTTTAACGATAGGCAAAGTGGTATCAACCAGCATACCTATATAAATGGTGTTTAAATAAGGCGCGGTATTGAGGATAAACTTGCCCTTGTATTTCTGAGTGATCCGGCCCGATTTGGTGAGGATATCATCGCGGTAGCTGCCATCAATATCATTTAAAAAATCGATGTTCTTTTTTACAAACTCTAAAAACGAGGTTTGCTTATCGGCAATAAAGGTTGAGTGGATAGCATCCAAATAGGGGAGACGGTTGCCTTTGGCGTCCTTTTCCCAATAACGTTCATTCTTTAAAAATACCAGTACCTCGCCCTCTTTCCAGTATTTAAACCTGAATGGGCCGGTACCAACCGGGTGACTTCTGAAATCTTTGCCGTAAAATTCAACAACTTCTTTAGGTACCACCGAACAATATTGGGCGGTAAGCAAACTTAAAAAAGGCGCAAACGGCTGCTTAAGTTTAATTTGAAAGGTACTATCGTTAACTGCTATAAAAGCGCTTTTATCTTTTACCTTATCGCTAAAGATCCATGAACCTGATGAGGCTACTTTAGGATCGATCAACCGGCTAAAGCTATAAGCAAAATCTGATGCGACCACCAATCGACCATGACCACCGGTAAAATGCGGATCATCATGAAAATAAACATCGTTACGCAGGTGAAAAGTGTAAAGCAAACCATCGGCAGATGTTTCCCAGCTTTTGGCTATGCAGGGGATGGTTTTAAGGCTATCGTTTATCTGTACCAAACCATTGTATAGCTGGTTATCCATCCAGATGGTATAATGGTTACGGCAAAAGGCCGGATCAAGCGAGGTAAGGCCTTCTTCGAGGTTGATGTTGAAAACGGTTTTATGCTGATTGGAGATATCGGAATGGCAGGCGCAAAGCTGAATTGAAAGTAATAGTATACAGTAAGTGATCAGCTTATTCATTCAGGCTAATATATTAAATATCGGTTTAGCGGAGAGGAGAATAAGCTGATTATTGCGTAGGGATGATGGAGTTTTTTAAAACAGAAAAGTAAACCCGCCGCCTTTTGAAGGTTTTTTCATTTCTTCAAATTTTTCAATTTCTTTTTGAAGCAGATTGTGGTATTCACTACGCATAAACTCACGGAATATTTCGATATTTTCCTGTTCGCGTGTATCTATCAATGCCTGAATGTAGGTGGCTTTATTTTCACTGCGGACTATTGCCAAAGGCAGGTTATACCAGGCCTGTATAAAATTCATCAACAGACGGGAAGTGCGACCGTTGCCATCGTAATATGGATGTATACTTACCAAATTAAAATGCGCATCAAACGACAGGTTTAATTGCTCGGGCACAGATAAAGGCGACTTTATCGTGTCTCCAAGCTTTTTTATTAATTCTGTTGTTAACCGCTCAACCTTATCAAAATTAGGAAAATAGGATATTCCGGCTGTAACATTTCCTTTCCTGAAAGCGCCGGTTCGCGAATCAATGGTGCCAAGTATGGTGTTATATACCTTGCCTGTATTTTGCATAACCAACGCGTTGATCTGCTGTAAAAGGTTTGCAGATAAAGTGGCTTTGGCCCTCGCGCTTTCGATAGTAAACAGCAATGCCGCGTGATGGTCGGTAACCATCAGGCTTTCGGTTAAGGGTTTTCCGTTAGGAGTGCGGCCCTCCGTTATTAACACCTGAGCCTCCACTTCGGTTAGGGTTGAGCCCTCAATCCGGGTTGTATGATGGTCGATAGAGATCAGGTTGAATTTTTCATGATCGATCACATCGGCGATGCCGAGATCATTGTATTTTTTTATCAGATCAACTATTTCCATTATTTAAGTACCACGAAAATAGCTATAAGTTTTTATATGCTTAACTTCAGGAATCAATCCCTGTTAATCCCTATCCTTGCGCTCATCTGTGATTAGTGCTTAACATGGGTTTGCGTTTAAAACGCAAACCGTAATGAATTAGGGGTAGCTTTACGGATTAATTGCGTTGCAAACGCAAATCCATGTTAAGCGCTCGTTACAAATGAGCGCAAGTTTTGAACTCTAAATACCCGAAAACTAAAACCGATCTTTCAAAAACTTGCCGGTATAACTGCCTTTTTGCTTGATCAAATCTTCCGGCACACCTTCAAAAACAACTTTGCCACCACGGTCGCCGCCTTCGGGTCCGATATCGATGATCCAGTCGGCGCATTTAATTACGTCCATGTTGTGTTCAATAACGATGATAGTGTTGCCATGATCAATCAAGGCGTCGAATGATTTGAGCAGTTTTTTAATATCGGCAAAATGCAAACCTGTAGTAGGTTCATCAAAAATGAAAAGCGTTTTGTTAGTGTTATTGCCCTTAACCAGGAACGATGCCAGCTTGATACGCTGCGCCTCACCGCCCGATAGGGTGTTTGATGATTGCCCTAACTGCACATAACCCAAACCAACATCAACCAATGGTTTTATTTTGGCGATGATCTTTGGCTCTTTGGCAAAAAACTCAACGCCTTCGTCGATGGTCATGTTCAGGATATCTGATACGTTTTTCTCTTTGTATTGAATATCGAGCACGTGTTGTTTAAAACGGTGACCGCCGCAGGTTTCGCAGGTCAGGAAAATATCGGCCATAAACTGCATCTCTATCTTCACTTCACCTTCCCCCTGGCAAACATCGCAACGGCCGCCCTCTACGTTAAATGAAAAAGCCGATGGCTTTAGTCCGGCAGCTTTTGCCGCGGGTTGTGAAGCGTACAGGTTACGGATCTCGTCCCAGGCCTTAACATAAGTAACCGGGTTTGAGCGCGACGAACGGCCGATTGGGTTTTGATCAACCAGTTCAACCTGCTCTATCTTGCCAAAATCGCCATCAATAGCATCATACAAACCTGTTTGTTCGCCCGAATAATTACCCAATGCTTTTTGCACGGCAGGGGCCAGGATGCGTTTCACCAAACTGGTTTTACCCGATCCTGATACACCGGTAACAACCGAAAGCACACCTAACGGGAATTTAGTATCTACATGTTTCAGGTTGTTTTCGCGCGCGCCTTTAATCTCGATGAAATCATGCCATTTGCGGCGGCTTTTTGGGATGGCTATCTCTTCCCTGCCGCTCAGGTATTTGCCGGTAAGGCTTTTTTCGTCCTTTATAATTTCGTCATAAGTGCCGGTGAAAATTAGCTCACCACCATGGGTACCGGCTTCGGGCCCGATATCAATGATGTGATCTGCGGCTTTCATGATCTCTTCTTCATGTTCAACCACCAAAACGGTATTGCCAACATCACGAAGAGATTTTAAAACGCTTACCAAACGCTCGGTATCGCGGGGATGCAGGCCGATGCTCGGCTCATCCAACACATAAACCGAACCAACCAAACTGCTGCCTAATGAAGTAGCCAGGTTAATACGCTGCGATTCACCGCCCGATAGTGTGTTTGATAAACGGTTAAGCGTTAAATAACTTAAGCCAACATCATTTAAAAAACCTAAACGGTTGGTGATTTCCATTAACAAACGCTTGCCGATTTTTGCATCGTTCTCGCTCAGCTCAAGCGTACTGAAAAACTCATAAGCTTTGTCAAGCGGCATCAACACTACATCGGTAATGGATTTGGCATTGATCTTTACATACGAGGCATCCATCCGCAGGCGGCTGCCCTTACATTCCGGGCAGGTAGTTTTGCCCCTGTACCGCGACAGCAAAACACGGTACTGAATTTTATAGGTTTGCTCTTCCATTTCCTTAAAAAACTCATCAAGGCCGCGGAAAAACTTATTGCCGGTCCACAACAGGCGCTGTTCCTTTTCGGTAAGCTGGTTGTACTGGCGGTGTATCGGGAAATCAAACTTCAATGCGTGGCGTACCAGTGCATCATTCCATTCGCGCATTTTTTCGCCGCGCCACGGAGCGATGGCGCCCTCGTAAACAGATTTGCTTTTATCTGGAATCACCAGGTCTTCATCAATACCGATCACCTTACCATAGCCTTCGCATTTTTTGCAGGCACCATAAGGGTTGTTAAAGCTGAAAAAGTTTGGCGTAGGTTCTTCAAATTTTAGCCCGTCAAGCTCAAAGCGGTCGCAAAAAAAGCGCTCGTGCTCGGTTTCGTCATCCGGTTCCTGGAAACGGACGAAACAATCGCCTTTTCCTTCAAAAAACGCGGTCTGGACCGAGTCGCCTAAGCGGCTTATAGTTTCATCCTCGTTGTTTTTATTAACACGGTCAACCACAATGCGCACGGTAACCGGTTGGGTAGTTTCTGAGGCTTCGGCGGCAGCTTTTTTTGATTTCGGCTTTTTAAGTTCAACTACCGGTTCGGCTGCGATCATCGGCACGTTTTCAACGGTTTCATCTTCCAGTAAGGCTTCAATGCGCGAAAGCTTACCATTGTACTCAACCCTTACAAAACCTTTTTGCATCAATACCGCCAGTTCTTCTTTAAGGCTGCGGTTGTTATGCGGGTGCAGCGGGGCCAGTATGGTTACCTGGGTTTCATCAGGTAAGGAAAGTACAAAGTTCACCACATCGGTTACCGAATCTTTTTTAACCACATTGCCAGATATGGGCGAAATGGTTTTGCCGATGCGGGAAAAAAGCAGCTTCAGGTAATCGTAAATCTCGGTAGAAGTACCCACTGTTGAACGCGGGTTAGAAGTGATCACCTTTTGCTCAATGGCGATAGCCGGAGCAATGCCTTTAATATAATCCACATCGGGTTTATTCATCCGACCCAAAAACTGGCGGGCATATGACGACAAACTTTCCACATAACGGCGCTGCCCCTCGGCATAAAGCGTATCGAACGCGAGCGACGATTTGCCTGAACCCGACATGCCTGTAACCACCACCAGTTTATTTTTAGGGATGGCCACATCAAGGTTTTTAAGGTTATGCACCCTCGCACCTTTTATAATTATATGTTTTTGCGGATCTTTTTCTGCTTCTTTACTCATTGTTCATGGTTGATAGTTCATAGATCATAGCCTGCTTTGTACGGCCTCACAGCAAATATTTTACCATGAACCATCCACCATGAACCATGAACTTTTCGGAATGCAAAAATCCTAAAAAATTTAGCAGTATCCAAATCGGTTTTAATTGTTTATACCAATTTAACAGGTCATTTTCATGTGTTTACAGTTTGTTGACTTTTGGGCGCTTAATACTTTTTTAACAACTAATTTTTGAAAAATTTATTTTGGTTAATGATTAAACCTTCGGTATTAAAAGTCAGTCTAATGTAGGCTTGCAAAATTATTGTTGGTTTTGCGTTCAATTAAACCGATTAATAGTAATCTATAACTCTAAAAAAAAAATTTTATTTGTTTTTTATTCAATTATTTATTTTATTTGAAGAAACAAATCTGTAACCCCTAAGGAGCACGCTATAGAATATACTTTACTTTAAAAGGTTTTAACTAAGAATTAAGTTTAAGTAGTACTTTCTATGGATTTTCAATTGAAAAGTGATCAGGATCTAATCCATCTATATGTTGCCGGCGATGAAGCGGGCCTTGTAGAACTGATAAGACGTTACCAATCAAAAATATATACTTCCATTTACCTCCTGGTAAAAGACGAATACCTTGCCGAAGATATTTTTCAGGATGCTTTTATAAAAGTGATCAACACCCTTAAAGCCGGAAAGTACAACGAAGAAGGTAAATTTTTACCATGGGTAACCCGCATTGCTCACAACCTGGTGATAGATCATTTCCGCCGCGAAAAACGTGCGCCGATGATAAGCAATGGCGATGATTTCGATATTTTTGAAGTGCTTGGAAATTACGATGAAAGCACTGAAGATAAAATGGTTAGGGAACAAACCCATAAAGATTTGAAAGCCCTGATCCAGCTATTGCCATCCGAGCAAAAAGAGGTGCTTATTATGCGCCACTTTGGCGATATGAGCTTTAAAGAGATTGCCGATATTACAGATGTGAGCATCAATACAGCCCTGGGCCGTATGCGTTACGCCTTGAATAACCTCCGCAAAATGATGCAGAGCAAGGAGCTTAGTTTGAAGAATTGATTCTTTAGAGTGATTAGAGGTTAGAGATCAGAGGTTAGTTAAATCGAATGATTTTTAAACCCCGAAAATATAGGGTAGGATTTCTTGTTTAGGTTAAATTAAACATGAAGATCCTAACTTTTTTATTTAGGTTATTCTGTAAGCTATCTGTTGGTATTAAATAGGTTATCAACCTATGCAAACTAATCTCTAACCTCCAACCACTAATCTCTGAATAAAAAAATTTCATTTAATTTTCATTTAACAAAATATTATCTTTAAGCCACCGTTATAAATCGTATAAAATTTATAGTAAAATAAGCTTATGGATGAAACCTTTACAAAAACGTTAAATGCATTAGCTAACCAAGGCGAGATGAACAATAGCGCACAAGAAAATCTGGAAGCCGACGATGTGATTTTTTACAATTCCATCCGTGCCGATTTGGATCTGCTGGTTAAAAAACCAAAACTCCAGACCATCCACCAGATACTTGACTATTCAAAAAGCCTCCGTTAGTATTTAATGCGGATCCCCCACTGGTTCATAGATCATCATGGTTAACCCCGGTTAACGATATTGATTTATGAACCTTTCTATTTCTATGTGGTTCATAGTTCATGGATCATAGTTCATGGTTTTATGTTGGTTTATGGTGGATGATTCATAGTTTATGTTTTTTTATTTGAGTGGAATAGTTAAGGGTTTGAACGGAGCTGATGCTACTATAATCCATGAACTATCAACTATGAACTAAAAAAAACACGAACTAAATTCCATACTTTTGAGCCCGGATCATGATTGGACTAAGTAATGTGCTTAGCCATGATCCATGAACAAATGAACCACTGAACTAAAGATGCTTAAAGCCGAACGCTACCGCCATTTTGTTGAATACTTTTCGCAAAACCAGCCTAATCCTGTTACCGAACTGCATTATAACAATCCGTTTCAGTTGTTGGTGGCCGTGATCCTTTCGGCGCAGTGTACCGATAAGCGCATTAACCAGGTTACGCCGGCACTGTTTGAGCGTTTTCCTACGGCCCAGGATTTGGCCGATTCCACGTCTGATGAAGTTTTTAGTTATATCCGCTCGGTAAGTTATCCTAATAATAAAGCCAAGCATTTGGTGGGCATGGGTAAAATGCTGATGGAGGTTTTTAATGGCGAAGTACCTTCGGGCATTGAAAACCTGCAAAAGTTGCCGGGCGTAGGGCGTAAAACAGCTAACGTAATAGCATCTGTAATATTTGAAGAGCCGGCTATGGCGGTTGATACCCACGTTTTCAGGGTGGCTAACAGGATTGGCTTAACCAATAATGCCCGTACACCACTGGCTGTTGAAAAACAACTGGTGCAAAATATCCCAAAAGAACATATAGCCGTTGCACACCATTGGTTGATTTTGCATGGCCGGTACATTTGCCTGGCCAGAAGTCCGAAGTGTGATGTGTGTCCGCTTACCTGGTTTTGCCGATATTATGAGCGCAATAATATCGAAGCCGCTTTAAAGAGAGCGGAAGCCGCGAAAGAGAAAAAGGTAAAAGAAGCTAAAAAGAAAAAACAGCTTAACACTATTAGTAAAGAATTGAAGAAGAGAAGTGTGGATAATTAGTTGATCAAGTAAATGGTTGATTAGATGAGCTGTTATTATATTTACTTGTGCAACCTAATCAACCATTCACCCAATCAACTACTCTCCACTCACCCTAAAATAAATTACTAAAAAAATTAGTATTTATAAAAAATGTATTTATATTTGTTGAACAAAGTATAACGATGGCTACTACAGATAATAAAAATAACTCGGATAAATTAAAAGCATTACAGCTTACACTGGATAAGCTGGAAAAATCATACGGAAAAGGCACCATCATGAAGCTGGGCGAATCTGTAGTTGAGCAAACTGAGGTGATCTCGACCGGTTCATTAGGTTTGGATATAGCTTTGGGCGTTAATGGTTTGCCTAAAGGAAGGATCATTGAGATCTATGGCCCGGAATCATCTGGTAAAACAACCCTGGCTATCCATGCTATTGCCGAATCGCAGAAAAAAGGTGGTATTGCCGCTTTTATTGACGCGGAACATGCTTTTGATCGTTTTTATGCCAAGAAATTAGGTGTAGATGTTGAGAACCTGTTGATCTCTCAGCCGGATAACGGTGAACAGGCTTTGGAAATTGCCGACAACCTGATCCGTTCGGGCGCTATCGATATCCTGGTTATCGACTCGGTTGCTGCCTTGGTTCCTAAAGCCGAGATTGAAGGTGAAATGGGCGATTCGAAAATGGGTTTGCATGCCCGTTTAATGTCGCAGGCCTTGCGTAAGCTAACCGGTACTATTAGCAAAACCGGATGCTGCTGTATTTTCATCAACCAGTTGCGTGATAAAATTGGTGTGATGTTCGGTAACCCCGAAACTACTACCGGTGGTAACGCCTTGAAATTCTACGCTTCGGTACGTTTGGATGTACGCCGCATCTCTCAAATTAAAGATACCGACGAGGTTTCTGGTAACCGTGTTAAAGTTAAAATAGTTAAAAACAAAGTAGCTCCGCCATTCCGCGTAGCCGAATTTGATATCATGTTTGGCGAAGGTATTTCAAAAGCCGGCGAAATCATCGATCTGGGTGTTGAATACAACATCATTAAAAAAGCAGGCTCATGGTTTAGCTACGGCGAAACCCGCTTAGGCCAGGGCCGTGACGCGGTTAAACAACTGATTCTTGATAACCCGGAATTACAGGAGGAACTGGAAAACAGGATCCGCGAGACTGTAACCGGTGAGAGCATGGAAGAGGTGTAGTAAGTAATGAACCAATTCTAAAGTGATTTAAATAAGTACAAAAAAGCTTTCCGCAAGGAAAGCTTTTTTTATAAAACAATCTGCCGCGGGTTTAGCGCAGCGTAACCCGTGGTATAAAACAGGTTAAGTCTCTGACTTAACCCCCAAAACTAAACCGGTAAACCGAAATCATAAAAGCAATCTGCCGTGGGGTTAGCGCAGCGTAGCCCGTGGTATAAAACAATTTAAGTCTCAGACTTAAATCCCCAATAAACCTAAACCCGATGAGCCGCAACTACAAATTTCATAACCAGGAGTTTCCCTACTTTGTAACCTTCACTATTGTAAACTGGATAGATGTTTTTACCAGAAGAGAATACAAAGACATTATCGTAGATAGCCTGAAGTACTGCATCAAAAACAAAGGACTAAAACTATATGCCTGGGTAATTATGAGCAACCACGTTCATTTAATTATCGGCACAACAGATAAACCCATGCAGGATATTTTAAGGGATATCAAAAAGTACACGGCACGAACAATATTGCAAGCTATAGCGGACAATGTGCGGGAAAGCAGGGCGGCATGGATGCTTTGGCATTTTGAACGAGCTGGCGCAAAGAATCCCGCTAATGAAAATTACCAGTTTTGGCAGGTTGGTAGTCACCCTATCGAATTGTTTGGTGATAAAATGATTGATCAAAAGTTGGATTATTTGCATAATAATCCCGTGGTTGCTGGCTGGGTGGATAGGCCGGAAGATTTTCTTTACAGTAGTGCGAGGGATTATGCCGGGGATAAAGGGTTGATTGATGTAGAGTTGATGTGTTAGTGATTTTTTTATAAACTAAATGAATTTATACGACAATCTGCCGCGGGTTTAGCGATAGCGTAACCCGTGGTATCAAATCACTTAAGTCTCTGACTTAAGTCACAAAGCAACGCTAAGTTTGATTGCCCCACTATCAGCCATAGGTTATGCTACATTTAAGCTCGTGTCAGATGATATGTTAGTTGTGTTAGGGTTAAGTCAGAGACTTAACCTGTTTTGTACCACGGGTTACGCTATCGCTAAACCCGCGGCAGATAGTCAAACCCGCGGCAGATGGTAGTAGTTTTGTGTATATTTAGCCCCAAATTATCACCACTTAACTATGGGTTCATCCAAACAGCTTGTTGAAAATATGTTTAAGGCCGGCGGCATCACCATGAATGGTACAAATCCATGGGATCCGCAGGTGCACAATCCAAAACTGTATGATAGGTTGCTTGGCGGCGGATCATTAGGTTTTGGTGAAGCATATATGGAAGGCTGGTGGGATTGCGAAGCTCTGGATGAATTCTTTTTCAGGGTGCAGTATCACCGGGTGGATAAAATGCTACCCCGCGATTTTAATACACTTAAATATTTCCTGAAAGCCAAATATCTTAATCAACAAACCAAATCCAGATCAAAAGAGGTAGTAAAGCGGCACTACGACATCGGTAATGATCATTACGAACTGGTGCTGGATAAATACATGCAGTATTCATGCGGCTACTGGGGTTACGGTGCAAATACTTTACAAGAGGCGCAGGAAGCGAAACTGGATATGGTGTGCCGCAAACTAAAACTGGAACCCGGCATGAAAATGCTCGACTTAGGCTGCGGCTGGGGAGGCCTTTCGCAATTTGCTGCCGAAAGATACGGCGTATCGGTTGTAGGCGTAACCATCTCTGAAGAGCAGGCCGCATACGCCCGCGAGAAATGTAAGGGTCTGCCAGTTGAAATAAGAGTACATGATTACCGGGACCTAAACGACGAGTTTGACCGCGTGGCCTGCGTAGCAATGACCGAACATATCGGCTACCGCAATTACCGTACTTTAGCCGAAGTAGTGAGCCGCAACCTGAAACAGGACGGTATTTTTCTGCAACATACCATCGGCGGTAATTACTCAACTAAAATTACCGACCCATGGATAGATAAATATATTTTTCCGAATGGGATGCTGCCATCGGCGGCGCAACTTACAACAGCATCGCAAGGTTTGTTTGTTTTAGAAGATTGGCACAACTTCGGTACCCATTACGACCGTACCTGTATGGAATGGCTCAGAAACCTCGACGAAACCTGGGATCAACGCGACAGCGCCCAATACGATGAAGCTTTCCACCGCATGTGGCGCTATTATCTGAGCGCCAGCGCGGCCTCATTCCGCTCAAGAAAAAATCATTTATGGCAGATAGTTTTTACTAAGCCATTGCATTTAGGCGAGTATAAATCGATAAGATAAAAACAAAACTGGGCGGCAATTAAACAATGTCGCCCCTTTTGTTTTCAAGCTTTATGTCGTTTCCTCCAAAACAACACGCTTAAGCGCCCATATATATCCAAAATGCAATCCTTCGTGGAATGCGATAAAACGGATGGCTTCTTCAATATTGCTCAGGGTAACGCCGTAACGGGTAGTCATGGGTTGATAGTTATTGAAAATACCGGCATTGTAGTCTTCTTCCAGTTTATCGATGGTAGAGATAAATAGTTCTTTTACCCTGGCTATCTCATCTGCATCAACAAAACCTTGTGGCTTAGTATCCGGCCTGTACGGTGTAAAGTATTTATCCTCAACTACAATAGGCACCCCGGCACGGGTATAATGAATACCCTACCGGAAATGAGGTGCGTCACGTTCCAGATCAGGTTATTGTTGAAGCCTGTGGGGATATGGTTAAGTTGTTCGGTTGTTAAGGGGTCAATAATGCTAAGCAGCATTTGGCGTGGTTTTTTGATAACCTCAAATTCCTGTTTCATGGGGTAATTATTGTGGTAAAGGCCTTGCGGGCCTTGCTAAAGTATGAAGATTGTGGTATAATTTCGTCAAATTATCACATCGGCAAGGCCCGGGCTTTAAGCCTTAATGCTTTTATCATACCTTTGCCCATTCATTTACTCATCCATTTTAATGCAGGATACCTCTTTAAATAGCACGGCGGTAAAACATAATAAGTTCATTATTTACTTTTTGCTGTTGTGGGCATTGCTAAACGCGGTACAGGCTTTTACGCTCGAAATTCACGCTGATGAGGCCTACTACTGGGTTTACTCCCGTTTTTTAGATTGGGGCTATTATGATCACCCGCCTATGGTGGCCGTTTATATTAAAGCAGGTTATAGTTTGCTGCATAACGAGTTTGGCGCAAGGCTATTTACGGTTATCACCACAACGGCATCGTTATATTTGATGTGGGTAATGCTGAAGCGTTACCGGGTAGATGCCATTAATTTTATTTTGGTGATATCGGGCATATTTGTGTTCCATATTTACGGTTTCACTACCACGCCCGATGCTCCGCTGCTGTTTTTTACGGTGTTATTCTTCTATTTCTACCAGCAATATGTAGAAAAAGATAGCTTTAAACTGGCTATAATACTTGGCGCGGTAGTAGCCTGTTTACTTTACAGCAAGTACCATGGCATATTGTTGTTGATATTTACACTGGCGGCCAATATCAAATTGTTAAAACGTGGTTCATTTTATGCCATCGTGTTACTGGCTTTGGCTTTGTATGCGCCGCACATTATCTGGCAGGCTAACCATGGTTTCCCATCGTTAAGTTACCACCTTTCCGAACGTTCGGCCGAGGGCTATAATTTTGAATATACCTACATCTATCCGTTGGGGCAGTTGCTGATGGCCGGTCCGCTGATTGGCTGGTTGTTATTTTATAAAGGGTTTAAGGCAAAAAGCCAGGATGTTTTTACCCGTACGTTGAGGGTAAATGCGATTGGCATTTTAGCCTTCTTTTTCCTCACTTCCTTTAAAGGCGAGGTTCAATTACATTGGACGCTGATTGCCTATGTACCGCTATCTATGATGGTACTCATCAGTTTTACCCAATCTGGTGTAAAACCCGCCTGGTTTAACAGGCTGGCTATAATCAACGTGGCCATGATCGTGATTTTGCGTGTATGTATCATCATTGCTTTCCCGCCTTTGTTAAAAGTTGATGCAGTAAGGAGTTTCTTCGGTTTCAAAGAATGGGCAAAACTCATTCGCGAAAAAGCCGGGGATAACTATGTGATATTTAACGAGGGTTTCCAAAATCCATCCAAATACAATTTTTACAACAATACCACCAAGGGCTTTGATTACGACGCGCGCTACTACCGCCGCACGCAGTACGATATCTGGCCGATAGAAGATAGCCTTCAACATAAACGGGCTTATGTGGTTTGTGCCGAGTATCCGGTGAAGGGGCTTACTACAGATTCGTTAATAATAGGAGCCGGGAAATGGTATATGGGTTGGGTTGATGATATCCGCACTTATCAGAAGATCGATTTCCAGGTACCCTCATATAAAGAAGTAATGGCACCGGGAGCGAGTAAAGATTTTGAGCTGTCGTTCACTAATCCATACGCTTTCCCTATCAGCTTCAGTAATCAAAACGCTAAGCATAAGGTGTTTCTGGAAGCTTGTGTTTTTAAAAAGTTAGATCAGGTAAGCTTACAGCAGGCCGATAGCACTTTTAACAACATCTCACTAAAAACCGGCGAAACCGGTCACTTCAAATTTAATGTAACCGCGCCAAAGCAACCGGGTAAGTACGAGTTGATCTTCTCTATCCGTACCGAGCCTTTTGTTGGTGGCCGCAACAATAAGATCATCAATATTACAGTAGAATAATACCATAGCAATGTTTAAACGGATATACCTTTTAGTTTTCTTTTCAATAATTACCACCGCTGCAGCCCTTGCACAGGGAAGCCTTGATATACATTTTAACGCCCTCGGGTTTATGGATAACCGCGAGTATAAAGATTTTGTGGCCCGCTCGCGCACCTACTCAGGCGTGCGTACCACGCTCGATCTGGGTTTGAACCTCGATAGCCTGAACCACTTTATTGTAGGTGCCAACGGTATCCATGAGTTTGGCGCTAAACCTTACTTTTTAAAAGTAAACCCCGTAGCTTATTACAGCTTTACCGGTAAAAACTGGTTGTTTAACGCCGGTGCTTTCCCGAGGGAGGGTTTGCTGGATGATTATCCCCGGGCTTTATTGAATGATACCTTACGCTATTATCGCCCTAATGTGGAAGGTTTGTTAACCCGTTTCCATAACGCGCACTTTACCGAAACTGCCTGGATAGATTGGGTAAGCCGCCAAACGGTTACCGACCGCGAGCAGTTTTTGTTCGGCTTTTCGGGTAAATACAGGCCAAGCCTTACCGGGCCGTTTTATGTAAGCCATTACTTTTTACTGATGCACGACGCCGGTGCCGAAGTGCTGCTACCTAACGACCATATCCAGGATAACGGCGGCGGACAGATCAGATTAGGGTTAGACCTCAGTCATAAAACTATTTTAGATTCGTTATCTATTGAGGCTGGCGGCATGATGTCGTTCGAGCGGGTACGCGGTGTAGATGGTTTTAAAAAACCTGCCGGCTTTGTGGCCAACGCTTATTTAAGCTGGAAACGTTTTGCCTTGTTTGATGAGTTTTACAAAGGCCAGGGCAGCCACATTATTTACGGCGACGCGTTTTTCGAAAAGAAAACGTATAATCGCCTTGATATTATTTATACGCCCTTTTTATACAAACGTGTAAAGGGCCAGTTTATACTAAGCCTGCACCAAACACCCGGCTACAGCAGCAACCAGGAAGCCTTTAGGGTAACGGTTGATCTGGGACGCCGTACCCTGGTGAGGTTTAAGGATTAAGAAACGTATTTGTCATTTCGACGAACAGCGTGGTGGCCGAGAGGGGGCGTGAAAAGAAATCTTCTACGCCCTGTAACCGACCATGCATAGCTAATCGCATGGTGTAGAAGATTTCTCCCGTTGGTCGAAATGACAAGGCTTTTCGTTATTTAAATGTTAACCTTTATAACACATATATAACATCCATGCAATTAAAAAAACAACTATTAATTTTTGTTGCACTGTTGCTCGCGGCACCTGCAAGGCTGCTGGCTCAGGACAATCAATTTTCGGGTTGGGCGGCTATTTTTCATAGCCAGAAACTGTCTGACCACTGGGGCTACTCGTTCGACGGGCAATTGCGCTCGCACGATGAGGTGAGCTATTTGAAACACATTTTGCTTCGCCCTTCGGCCAACTATTACTTCGCCAAAAACAAAGTGGGCGCATTGGGTTATGCTTACATAGCTACCTACGGTCGTACCCCGGTAAACGAAACAACTTTTCGCCCGGAGCATCGTATCTGGCAACAGTACACCTACTCTCATAAAGTTGGCAGGCATATCAGCCTGGCCCATCGCCTGCGTTTGGAGCAACGGTTTTTAGGAAACAACGATGGCAAAAATGATCATTACTTTGCCCAGCGTTTCAGGTATTTCGCCCGTGCCATTATCCCTATGAAACCGGATTCGGACGTGTTTACCAAAGGGACCTTCCTCGCCCTGCAAAACGAGGCTTTTGTAAACGTGCAAAACAAAAACAAAGTAAACAGACACTTTTTTGATCAGAACCGGGCTTATGTAGCGGTAGGTTACCGTTTCAGTAAATCGTTTGATGCCGAGGCCGGTTATTTAAACCAGTATATTAAACAAGCCGATGCTTACGTGGTGAACCATGTTGCGCAGGTAGCTTTTTATACCAGGTTTTAGTATCGTTTAACCACAAATAAAAAATCCTTGCCGTTATTATTGGCAAGGATTTTTTTATTTGCAGATAAGATTAAAACTTATCTCATTTCTTCGCCTGCGCAATTACTTCATTGTTTAGCCGTACGTACTCGTCGGTTTTGGTATCGGTAGCAATTTTTACGCCTTCCTGGGCTGTGGTTATGGCCGCTGCTTTATCTCCTTTTTTTAATAAGATACGCGCTTTCCAAAGCTTGGGTACAAATGGCGGAAAGTTTTTGTCTTTTTCCAGCTCGGTGGCCCAGGCGAGGGCTTTGTCCATATCCTTATTATTATTGTAATAATAGATCAGCGCCTCGTAATAAGGCTTTTTATCGGTATTCATCGCCGAATCGATCCGGGCCATCACCTTGGCGTCGATATCTGTGGCTATATGAACGGTAAAACCACTATGTTCCCACATCATCTGCAAATCGCAGGTGGTTGCTTTGATGTTGGTGAAAGCAAGGGTCATGGTCTCTGTTAGTGCGCTCAGATGTTCGGTTTTTACTTTAAAACGTACAAAATCGTCGCTTTCTTTGTAGCGATAAGCGCCCCATTGGTTAGGTTGTTTGCTGATGATGATGGTCCACTCATTTTCGCCGGGAATACTGAACAGGCCATACTGGCCCGCCGGAATCTTATTGCCTTCCAAAGTTACATCATCAGTAAATTTAACTACCGTAGCCGAGTTTGCGCCCGTGCGCCAAACGGTGCCATAAGGTTCCATCCCTCCAAATATTTTACGCCCCCGCACATCCGGGCGCGAGTAAGTAAGACTGATTTTTCCGAGGCCAAAATCCTGCACAACGCTTTGTGTTGAGCTTGGCTGGGGCGTTAACTGCGCGTAGGTGTTTACCGCAGTGAAAATCATCATGGCAATAATGCCAGAAAAGAGCTTTTTCATGAATGAGAGTTTTATAAGTGGTGGATTATAATTGGTTTTACTTTTTATCAGCCGTAAAGGTACAGGCATCTACATCTTTTAAAAATTTAATAAGGTTGCTGAAATAATTTTGCTGATCATCATACATGCTCATATGGCTGCCGTTGGGGCATAAATAGGTACGGCTGTTTGGTAATAACCGGCCTTCTCTTTTCATATCTTCCGGGTTCATCTCATCATGTATGCCGCCCAGCACCAGCGTTGGTACTTTAATATCCGGCAGTTTATCCCAAAACTCCCAGCCTTTAAAATTACCGGTTACGTGAAACTCGTCAACACCCTGCATTTGGATGTAAATGGTATGGTTGGCTTTTTTAAAGGCGCGCCAAAGCGGTTCGGGCCAGTTTTGGATAGGCAGGCGGCAAATTACCTGGGTGTAAAGCTTATTCATCAACAAATCATTGTATTGCGGCGAATCATATTGTTTCAGCCGGTCTAACGAATCGAATACGGTAATATCCCCTCGGGTAAAAAACTTCTTTTTAAGTTCGGCAGCATAGGTAACGTAGCCTTTTACCCCGGCCGTCATGTTTGAAAGCACGGCGCCTTTAACATGCGATTGGTATTTGTGCAGGTACTCCATAGCCAGCATGCCTCCCCAGGAGTGGCCGAACAGGTAAAAATTATCCAGGCCCAAACCTTTGCGCACTTCTTCCACTTCCTCTACATAACGGGGGATATTCCACAGTGTAGAATCCGAAGGCGCATCCGAGTTACCGCAACCTAACTGATCGTAATAATAAAATTCGATCCCTTCCTTCGGCAAAAAATCCTCAAAACATTCCATGTAATCGTGCGAGAAACCGGGGCCGCCATGCAATAGCAATACTTTTATTTTGCCATCACCTACCTTCTTTGTCCACACGTTGTATTTGCCGGCAACTTTGATCATTTTATTGCCGCCTGTTTTTATTGTTGTTAAGGAGATATCGGATGCAGACGTGGTTTCGTTAGGCGATGAAGTGTTTGATTTACACGCAAACAAACACATAACAGCAATCAGAATGCAGAACAGTTTTTTCATATTGCGGGAAATTGCAGAGAGATTAAGTTGCCCGAATATAATTATTTGGTGGAGTTTTAAATAGTTGATTTTTAATTTGATAGTGGAGGTTCCTCAAACGACAAAAGCGACATTGCATATTGAAGCAATGTCGCTTTTTTAAAGTCCTCTCCCCGGAGAGGATTTAGGTGAGGCCTATATCCGCTCAATATCCCCGCTACCTGCTTTAGAAGTAGAGATATTCCTTGCGCCGCCGGTATAATGCACATCGCCCGAGCCGCTTACCGAAGCATCAATTTTATTGCTGGCATTGATCACTGCATCGCCCGAACCGGCTATCGAAACCTGGGTGTTAACAGTAACCAGTTCGCGGGCGGTAAAATCGCCCGAACCAACAACCGTTACCCGCGAATTGTCTGCCCGGCCAGAAAGTTTCATATCGCCCGAACCTGAAATGCTGCTTTCCAGACTTTTAACAGTCACCTTGCCCAGCATATCGCCAGATCCAACTACTTTTAATTTTAGAGAGTTAGTGCTGATCCCTTCCCTGAAATAAACATCGCCCGAACCGGCTACGTTTATGCTGGTCATATCTTTTGATACTACATGAACAATCATTTTGCGGTTTTTACCCCAGCTCCAATTATCCCAGTTAGTGCCTTTTTTACTGTAAATTTTCAATACACCGCCATCAACTTCGGTAATGATCTTGTCGATCACATCCGATGGAGCCTCTACTTTTACCGATTCGTTAGAACCCTGTGTGTAGTATACATCAAATGAACCCGATAAATCAATCGCGCTGAAGCCTGATAGGTGGCGGTCCTGCGTGGTTTGACCGGCATGTTTAACAATTGCATACACCGGTTTCGCTGTACTGTAGCTTACTGTTCCCGCTGCCAATACAGCGGCCAATAATATTTTTGAGATCGATTTCATGACGATTATTTTAGTTGTGTTTCAAATTAGACGCCGGGTAGGAGGGGAAAGTTGCATGCCGGTTATATTTTTTTAGATAATGTGTGAAATAAAGATCTCAACACTGATAAAACCACCCACTCAAACTTTACATTCCGAACATTTTTGCACTTACCGGGTTGATTAACTTTGGTTATGGTTGAGCAACAAACATTAGGCGATTATGTAAAACCCTTGCCCCGGGCGGCGGGGTATGATCATTTAAACGGCGGAAACTTTGCCGCTATTCGTTTACATGAATTTTCGGACGAGAGTTTGGCGGCGACCGCAGTTTACAGTCGTAAAGATTTTTATAAGATCTCGCTCATTACCGGCGATGCCACCTACTATTACCGCGAAAAAACGTACCAGGTAAAACCCGGCGATTGCGTGCTGGTATTTACCAACCGGGAAACGCCCTACCGCTGGCAAATTCACAGCGGGGCCTGTAATGGTTACAGTTGTATGTTTACCGAAGATTTTTTGCCCTTGCATACCTATCTCCGCCCGGCAGATTTGGCTGTATTTAACGATGCAGGTTACTCTTTTTTAAAACTCAAGGAAGAAAATAAAGCCACGTTTGAAGCTATTTTTCAAAAAATGATAGCCGAGCAGGCATCCAACTATGAGCATAAGTACCAGCTATTATTTTTATATATGCTGGAGTGTATCCACGCCGCGCTCAAACTAAAGCCGGCTACCGAAAATTACAACCAAACCGCGGTTGCACGGTTAACCGAGGCTTTTAAATTATTATTAAACGATCAGTTTCCGGTAGTAAACCCCTTTCAAAAGCTAACATTGCGCTCGCCGCAGGCTTTTGCTGATAAACTTGCGGTGCATACCAATTATTTAAACCGCGCGCTGAAAGAGGTAACCGGCAAAACCACCACGCAGTTTATTACTGAAAGAATAATGCAGGAGGCGCAGGCCTTATTGATCCACTCCAACTGGTCGGTAAGCCAGATTAGCGGGAGCCTTGGTTTTGATGATCCTACCCATTTTGCTAAAGCTTTCAGGAAAGCTACAGGTCAAAAGCCCTCCGCTTTACGGCAAATGGTTTGATTTATGCCGGTATTGGTTTGATTAGCGTCGGACTTGCGCCGGTAACAGCCGGTAACTTTGTTATTATTAAAAAACGTCAGGTTATGAAAACATGGTTTATCACCGGCACATCTGCCGGTTTAGGACGGGTACTAACAGAAAAGTTATTGGAACAGGGACACCGCGTTGTTGCTACTGCGCGTAAGGTAGAAGCGCTTGATGATTTGAAACAGAAGTATACCGACAGGTTATGGGTAGCAAAACTGGATGTTACCGATAACGATCAGATTAAAGAGGTAATGAGAAAAGCATTCGACGATCTTGGGCGGATTGATGTTGTTGTTAATAACGCGGGTTACGCCCTGTTTTGTGCTGCAGAAGAAGCGGGCGACGAGCAAATCAGGCAGCAGATAGATACCAATATTATAGGATCGATACAGGTGATCAGGGCGGCGCTTCCGCATTTACGCGAACAGGGCGGCGGCCGCATCCTGCAGCTATCATCCGCAGGCGGGCAAACCACCTATCCAAACTTCAGCTTTTATCACACCACTAAATGGGCCGTTGAAGGTTTTTGCGATACACTGGCCAAAGAGGTTGCCCCGCTAAATATCGGCGTAACCATTGTTGAGCCGGGCGCGCATAAAACATCTTTTGCCTCAGGTATGGTTACCGCGCCGGTAATGGAAGCCTATGATAAAACCCCGGCCGGAGATGTGCGCAGGGCCATAGCAGCAGGTAGTTTCCCGATAAAAGGTGATGTAAACAAAACCGTGCAGGCTATGATAGATGGCGTAGAGGTTTCGCCGGCACCGTTGCGTTTAGCATTAGGAGGTGATGCTTACCGTGACATGCGGGCGGCGCTGGTATCCCGGTTGGAAGCGCTGGACAATCAAAAGGAGATTGCGCTGGCCAGTGAAATGGAGGATTGATTGTTGGACAGCTAAACAACAAAACGTCATTGCGAGGCACGAAGCAATCGCGGACTGTGCAGGGCGCATCTGCTAACCGGGGATTGCTTCGTGCCTCGCAATGACGTCTTTTTTAATGGGTTTAACTGTCCAAAAAGGGTTAAGAAATTGAAGGCCCAACCACTCACCTAATCAACCATTCACCCAATCCACCTCTACTCCACCTTAATATAATAATTAAACGTATCCACCTCTACATTATCCTTATTAATCCCATCAATTTTAACCTGTGTAAACTGGCTGGTAGGTTTAATAAACTGGTATTCGCCGCCTTTTACACGCACTTTTACGGGCATGTTGAAACCGATGGCATTAGCCTGCCATTTGGCGAATAATTTACCATCCTTAACCGCGAATTGCAGCGTTGGCAGATCTTTATAATGCAGGTACTGATCAAAAACAGGGGCGAGGTTCATGCCTGCTTTTTTGCAAATATAGCCTACAATATCATCATAGGTAACGGTTTGGTGGTAAAAAGTTTTGTTCAATCCACGCAGAATCTCGCGCCATTTATCATCGTTGTTGATAATGGTACGCACCATGTTTAACAGGTTACCGCCTTTATAATACATATCGCCCGATCCTTCTCTGTTCACGCCATAAGGCCCAACAATAGGTCTGTCGTTGCGGATGTTTTTGCGGGTGCCGTTTACATATTCCTGGCCGGCTTGTTTGCCGTAGTAAGTTTCAATAAACAGCGACTCGGAATAGTTGGTGAAACTTTCGTGTACCCACATATCGGCTACATCTTTTGAGGTAATGTTATTGCCAAACCATTCGTGCCCGCTCTCGTGCACCACAATAAAATCCCATTTCAAACCCCAGCCGGTACCCGATAAATCCCTGCCGAGGTAGCCGTTTTTATAATGGTTGCCATAAGCGGTACCGCTCTGGTGTTCCATACCCAGGTGCGGTGTTTCAACCAGCTTGTAACCATCTTCATAAAAAGGATAAGGGCCAAACCAATACTCGAACGATTTAAGCATGCGCGGCGCATCCAGTCCCCATTGTTTTTTAGCTTTTTCAAGGTTATAGCTTAACGGCCAGTAATCCAGCGTAAGCGGACCTTTTTCGCCCTGGTAAGTTCCTTCATAATGTTCATAATCGCCAATGTTGGCTTCGATGTCATAATTATTGATAGGGTTGGCCACAAACCAATCAAAACGGGTATAGCCGTTGCCTAAATCGGTTACTTTACGCAAACGCCCGTTCGATACATCTTTTAAACCGGTTGGCGCACTAATGCTGATGAGTGCGCTATCCACCTCATCGTACTGGTGATCTTTAGTAGGCCACCAGATGCTGGCACCAATACCCTGGCAGGCTGTAGCTATCCAGGGTTTGCCTAACGAATCGGTAGTATAAACTATACCACCATCCCAGGGCGCACGTTTGGCAATGGTTGGGTTGCCTGAGTAGTAAACAGTAAACTCATCAATACTGCCTTTTTTTATTTCTGTTGGGAAAGTAACAAATACGGCGTTGAACTCGCGGGTAAAGGGCACTTCGGCACCTTTGTAAACTACTTTCTCTACCTTTAAATTGGCAAACAGATCAAATTGTAGCTTATTGAAAGTTTGTGTAGCCTTAAATTTGAACAGGTTGCTGCCGCTGATGAATTTGTTGGCGATATCAAACTTAACATCGAGGTGATAATAGCTGATATCATAACAGGTGCGCACGGACGTGAGGCTTCCGCGCAGGGTATCGGCACGGGTAAAGGTTTCCCTGTCGGCACCTAACTGTGCCTTGGCGGTATTTAGGCCTGTTGCCATTAAGCCTATTGCAAGTGCACAAATCTTTAAAAAATTATTCTTCATATCGGGGAGATTAATCCATGAGCACGCCCACGTAGTAATTTAAATTGTCAATTTCAATATTGTCTTTGGTCGCGCCTTCAATACCAACGGGGCCAAATTCGTTTGTTGGGATAATGAAACGATATTCGCCGCCCTTTACTTTTAAGCGGATAGGCATTTTAAAATCTTTAGCCTCGGCCACCCAGCGGCAAAGCAACCTGTTATCCTTGCTTTTGGTA
The DNA here is from genome assembly GCF_003576455.2 of Mucilaginibacter celer. Taxonomy (NCBI): domain Bacteria; kingdom Pseudomonadati; phylum Bacteroidota; class Sphingobacteriia; order Sphingobacteriales; family Sphingobacteriaceae; genus Mucilaginibacter; species Mucilaginibacter celer. Next base: position 4,785,805 of record NZ_CP032869.1, on the reverse strand, counting down.
AACTCAAGCATCGGCAGGGTTTTGTAGCGCAGGTACTGATCAAACACGGATGATAGATCGATACCCGATTGCTTGCTGATGTAACCTGTAATATCATCGTAAGTAACTGTTTGATGATAAAAAGTTTTGTTAAGGCCGCGCAAAATGCTGCGCCATTTTTCATCATCATTAATAATGGTGCGCACCATGTTCAGTACAACCGCGCCCTTAGAGTACATATCGCCCGAACCTTCTTTGTTTACGTTGTAAACGCCAACAATCGGGCTGTCATTGCTGATGCCTTTCCGCAAACCGAAGTTATATTCCTGCCCGGCGGCTTTGCCCCAGTTATCTTCAATAAATAACGATTCGGAGTAGCAGGTAAAACTTTCGTGTACCCACATATCGGCAAGGTCTTTACCGGTAATGTTGTTGCCAAACCACTCGTGACCGCTTTCGTGCACAATAATGTAATCCCATTTTTTGCCCCAGCCGGTGCCCGAGAGGTCATAACCTAAGTAGCCGTTCAGGTATTTGTTACCGTAGGCTGTGGCGCTTTGGTGTTCCATGCCCAGGTGCGGTGTTTCTACAAGTTTGTAGCTGTCTTCATAAAAAGGATAGGGGCCAAACCAGTGTTCAAAAGCTTTTAGCATGGGTTTCACGTTGTCGGCGAATTGTTTTTTAGCTTTCTCCAAACTGGTTGGGAGCACCCAATAGTCGAGGTTAAGTTTGCCTTTTTCGCCCATATAAGTATCGCTGAAGTGTACATAATCGGCAATGTTGGCTACCACATCATAATTATTGATGGGGTTAGCCACAAACCAATCGAAGCGGGTATAGCCATCTTTTAACTGGGTTACTTTACGCAGCCTTCCGTTCGATACATCTTTTAAACCTTTGGGTACGCTGATGCTGATCATCATGCTGTCCACCTCATCGCTTAGGTGATCTTTATTGGGCCACCAGATGCTGGCACCCACACCCTCGCAGGCAGTAGCTACAAAGGGTTTACCTAACGAATCTTTTTTAAACACCACGCCGCCATCCCATGGAGCATTTTTAGCGATGGTTGGGTTGCCGGAATAATAAACCGTAAACTCATCTTTGCTGCCTTTGCTTATAGTTTGCGGGAAGGTGACGAAAGCGGCATTACCATCGCGGGTAAAAGATACTTCCTTACCTTTATAAACAACCTTTTCAATTTTCAGGTTATCAAACAAATCAAACTGTAGTTTGGTGAAATCTTCGGTAGCGGTGAATTTAAATTGATTGCTGCCGCTGATGAATTTTTTATCGATATCAAACTTCACATCAAGATGGTAATAGTTGATATCGTAACAGGTACGCAGGGGCGTGAGCATCCCGCGGAGCGTATCGGCATGGGTAAATTTGCCTTTCTCTTCTAATAGCTGGGCATTGGCTTGTTGTGCAAAAGCGCCGGTGCCTAATAAGGCGATGGCGGCAATGTATAGTTGTTTTATTTTCATGTACTTAATTGTGTTAGGTTACAAGGGTTGATGAAATATTGCTTTTGCATAATTGCTTTGAGCACAGGTATCGGCACGTAAGCACACCTGCGTAAATAATAGCTGGGTTTTCTTCATGAGATCAGTCGGATATTAATTGGGTTAAATTTAATAAAGAGTTAACGATAAACCGATTTATCATTAACTCTGTTACAAAAAAGGTAAAATGCTGGTGGTGTAGGGTAAATAATAACCGTTGATGGGTTTGATTACGTTGATTTTTTTCTGGGATTACACCGATTGTTGTTTGATTACACAGATTTTTTCTGAACCGTGATTTATGGGATTAAAGGATCACCGTGATTTTACCTATCAAAATAAAAAATCCTGTCTTCCTCAAAATTCACCCAAATCCCGGTTCAGACAAATTTGCACAGCGTTCCGTTAATTCTTTAATTCCCCCAAATTCAGTTCAGACAATATTCTGTTAATTCTCAAATTCTGAAAATTCTGATTCAGACAATAATCCTTAACTTTGCCATCCATAAAAAACACACTACTATGCAATATGATGTTATAGTTATCGGTTCGGGGCCGGGTGGTTATGTAGCCGCTATCCGTTGCGCCCAACTGGGTTTAAAAACCGCTATTGTTGAAAAGTATAATACCCTTGGCGGTACCTGCCTTAATGTAGGCTGTATTCCGTCAAAGGCACTGCTCGATTCGTCTGAGCATTATCATAATGCTGCCCATGCTTTTAAAACTCATGGCATCAATCTGGATAACCTGGGTATCGATTTCGGGCAGATGATTAAACGCAAGCAACAGGTTGTAGATGCCAATACCAGCGGCATCAGTTACCTGATGAAGAAAAATAAAATTGATACCCATTTTGGTGTGGGATCATTTAAAGATAAAAACACCATCATTGTTAAAAAGAACGATGGCACCACTGCCGAACTTACCACCAAAAACGTAATCATAGCCACTGGTTCAAAACCATCGGCGCTGCCATTTTTACCTGTTGATAAAAAACGCATCATCACATCAACCGAAGCTTTAAGCCTGAGCGAAGTGCCTAAACATTTGGTGCTGATTGGTGGTGGTGTTATAGGTTTGGAGCTTGGTTCGGTTTATGCCCGTTTAGGTGCCAAAGTATCGGTAATTGAATATATGGATGGCATTATCCCAACTATGGATAAAGGTTTGGGCCGCGAACTGCAAAAAGTGCTTACCAAACTGGGTATGGAATTTTATCTTGGCCACAAAGTTACCGGTGCGGTGGTTAATGGCGATGAGGTAACCGTAAGTTTTGATACCCCTAAAGGCGAAAAGAAAGAGTTGAAAGGCGATTACTGCCTGGTAGCTGTTGGTCGTGTTGCTTATACCGATGGTTTAGGTTTGGAAAACATTGGTATCACTGTTGAAGAACGTGGCCGCAAAATTACCGTTAACGATCACCTGGAAACCAGCGTTAAAGGTGTTTACGCCATTGGTGATGTTATTAAAGGTGCTATGCTTGCCCACAAAGCCGAAGATGAAGGCACCCTGGTTGCCGAAATCATAGTAGGCCAGAAACCACATATTGATTACAACCTGATCCCGGGGGTAGTTTATACCTGGCCGGAAGTTGCCGCCGTTGGCCAAACAGAAGAGCAGCTGAAAGCTGCCGGTGTTAAATACAAAACAGGTTCGTTCCCGTTCAAGGCCAGTGGCCGCGCGCGTGCAAGTGGCGACCTGGATGGTTTTGTAAAAGTATTGGCCGATGCTACTACCGATGAGATTTTAGGCGTACATATGATTGGGCCGCGCGCTGCCGATATGATAGCCGAGGCCGTTGTAGCCATGGAGTACCGTGCAAGTGCCGAAGATATTTCGCGCATGAGCCATGCCCACCCAACCTATACCGAAGCCATGCGCGAAGCATGTTTAGCGGCTACCGAAAACAGGGCGATACATATTTAATTTTATTTTTTGGGATTACACCGATTGATTTTTGATTTCACCGATTTTTTCGGTTGATGTTTGTTGATTTCGGGGGCCGAATTTTTTAATTTTAAAAGCAGGGACAACTTTATGTTCCTGCTTTTGTTTTATACGTTGATGCAGTTACTGATAAACATAGGGATATTAATATCAACCATAGCTGGTATGGAACTTATTTCGTGGGCTATGCACAAATACCTGTTCCATGGGCCCTTGTGGTTTATCCACAAAACCCACCACCAACAAAGGCATGGTTGGTTCGAGTTGAATGATTTATTCAGTATAGGTTTCGCCGCTTTTGCTTTATGGCTGATGTGGATAGGCCATTTAAGTTTTGATTACCGGTTTTGGATTGGTACCGGTATCAGTATTTATGGCATTATCTACTTTATTTTTCACGATTGGTTTATCCATAACCGCTTTAAAGCCTTTAAAAGCAGTAATGCATATTTAGCCGGTATCCGCAGGGCGCATAAAATGCACCATAAATCAACCGAGAAATATCCTTCGGAAGAGTTTGGGCTGTTGGTGGCGAGTAGGAAGTGGTTTAGGAGTTAGAGGAAGATTTAATATTCTCTAAATACTTTGTTAGGTTGATTTCTATTTTCTTTTTACCCGCGATAGTATTTTCATAATAAAGAGTTCTGAAGCTCGATAAATCAAACGGTAAATTTGCCCGTCTTTTATCGCAAAGCAATATGGTTGGTTTCTCGATTGCATGAGAATATCCGATTTCATAAAATACATTTGGATTGTCAGGGGTAATTTCTGCAATGATAGCTGTTGCTTCTTTGATAGATTTAGTAATATCCAAGAGGATTGGTGTTCCTGCATAAAACTCATCGCCACGAATGCAATCGAATCTTAATTTTTCGGATACGGGTTTAATTACCTCATTGTATAATTCGTTGTATTCACTCGAGAATTGCATAACCACAAATAATTTAGGAGTAGAGGTTGTTAGTTTAATATTATGCAGAGTAAAATCGGCATCACTGATAAGCGAGAATTCAATCGGCGATTCTTTGGTGGATAAATTGGCTTCACAAAAAAAGATATCGTTAATAAACAATTTTATTAGCGAGCCTTCAATATGAATTTTGAAGAAAATATCTTTATTAAACTCGTAATTATTTAAGCTTCCGGCTTTACTCAAAGATCTCCATACTTCATCTTCAATCCGTATACTAAATTTACTGGTGGTACGACTGCATCCTATTCTTACCTTTTGATTACCGAAAGAATTCATTGCTAAGTTTATACCGGTGTTATGGGATTTAATATTTGCCGCAAATTCAATTGTTCCATTATTGAAAGAGATATTACTTCTGACTGTCGCCCAGGCATCCCCGGAATTACCCGCTTTATAAGTAATTAGCCCATGTTGTGTAATAACATTCCCTTTGATTACTGCGAAATTTTTTATATCCATGTCAATTAGGGTTTAGATTAGCAACTCAAATATAGGAACTCTTCTTTTTATCAATGATAATAATGTTTAGCTCTTAGCATTTTTCAATATTACCTTTGCCTCGTCTATGAACATCCTCATCGTAAACAACACCCAAATCCCCGCCACCAAATATGGCGGTACCGAACGCATCATCTGGTGGCTCGGTCGTGAGTTAAACAGGCTTGGTCATCAAATCACTTACCTGGTAGGGGAGGGATCAAGTTGCCCGTTTGCTAAAGTGCTGATCTATGATCCCAATAAAGATTTAAACCAGCAGGTGCCCGATGATATCGATGTGGTTCATTTCCAATTCCAGGTACAAGATTTTACTAAAAAGCCTTATATCATCACCGTACACAATAACCCGGGTGTTGCCCAATTGGATGTTAACTCGGTTTTTGTATCTTCCAATCATGCGCAGCGGCATGGTGCGCAGGTGTTTGTACATAATGCCATTGATACGGCCGATTATCCCAAACCCGATCTTAATAAAAAACGTACCCACACCCACTTTTTAGCCAAGGCTGCCTGGCGCGTTAAAAATGTAAAAGGTGCTATTGATGTAGCTACAGCCAGCGGCAACAAACTGGTTGTACTTGGCGGCACAAGGCTTAACCTTAAAATGGGCTTGCGTTTTACACCTAATTTAAATGTAAGGTTTAAAGGTATGGTGGGCGATGAGGCAAAGTCGATAGTAATGAATAGCTCAAAGGCTTTACTGTTTCCGGTATTATGGCATGAGCCTTTCGGGATAGCCATTATTGAAAGCCTGTATTTCGGCTGCCCGGTTTTTGGTACGCCTTATGGCTCATTGCCCGAGTTGGTTACTGTAGAGGCCGGCTTTTTATCTGCAAGCAAATCAGAACTGGCTGATGCCCTGAAAAATGAAGCATCATTTAACAAACAATATTGCCATCAATACGCCGCCGATAATTTCAACATCAAACAAATGACAACAGCATACATTGCACTGTATCAAAAAGTATTGAACGGCGAAAACTTAAACCCGGTTAAGCCGGCTCTCATTGACACTGCCCAGCCAAAATACCTGCCATGGAATAATTAATTTCAGCTATTTTTGGGCATAATTACTTTTAGTGGATAATTCATCGGTTTCAATTTTCTCAGCACAAAAACGGCCATATTTAATTGTATTGCTGTTAGCCATCGCAGTTAATATAGCAGGTATCGGCATCAAATTTTTTACTGATGATCCGGCGCTGTATTCGGCCCTGGCCCGTACCATGGCCCAAAGCAACAACTTTACCGATTTACTGTACCACGGCGCTGATTGGTTGGATAAACCGCATTTTCCATTCTGGGTTATTGCCGTCAGTTTTAAAATATTCGGTGTAAACACTATTGCTTATAAATTGCCGGCGCTGCTGTTCTTTTTCATGGCGGTGGTATACACCTATAAATTAGCCAAAAAGTTTTATGGTGATGAAACAGCTATTGTAGCTATCCTGATATTGCTTACTGTCCAGCATGCCGTAATGTCGAACACGGATGTACGTGCCGAACCTTATATTATGGGCCTGCTGATGGGTGCCGTTTACCATTATTATAAGGTAAAGGAAAATCCCCGTTTTGTTGATATCCTTTTAGCCTCGTTATTTACAGCCTGCGCGGTGATGACCAAAGGCATCTACCTGCTTATCCCCATTGGCGCATCCATCATTGGCGACTACCTTTTCAAAAAAAACATCAAAGGCCTGTTCCATTGGAAATGGCTGTTATCTTTTGTTTTGGTGATCGTATTTATCACCCCCGAACTCTATTCGGTTTATACCCAGTTCGATCTTCACCCCGAAAAAGTGGTGTTTGGCCGCAAAGGTATTTCGGGCATCCACTGGTTTTTGTGGGATAGCCAGTTTGGGCGCTTTAATAATAACGGTTACATCCAGAATACCCATGGCGATAAGCTGTTTTTTGTACATACCCTGCTTTGGGCTTTTGCACCCTGGGCAATCATCCTGTTTTATGCACTTTATACCACCATCCGGAAAATGGTAAAGGGCATCGCCCAGCCCGAGTATTTATGCATATCTGGCGGAGTGTTAATGCTGCTCATCTTTTCGGCATCCAAATTTCAGCTGCCGTTTTATACCAATATCCTGTTTCCGTTTTTTGCTATCATCACGGCTGTATTCATAGTATCATTAAAAGCAGGTGGCGAGTTTACCTTTTTCAAGGTTACACAATATATACTCAGCGGTTTACTTGTTACAGCGGTTGTCGCGCTAAATTTCATTTTCGCGCCCGGCTACTGGCCCGTTTTTATTGTTTTGTTAGCGGTTTTGATAATATTGACTGTTTATATCGTAAAACAAAAAGAAACAAGCTGGCAGCCGTTATTTCTGTTCACATGCGCAGTAGCCATTTTTGTAAACGCGTATTTGATTACCGTAGCCTATCCGGTAATCGTTAGCTACCGGGGCGATATCTCCGCAGCCGAATACCTCAACCAAAACTATCCCAACCAAAAAGTTAGCGCGGCAGTATTATCCAACACTTTTGATTTTTATTATAAGGGAGCAGTCACGTATACTGATATAGATTACATCCTGAAAACGGATTCACTGAAAAAGCAAATAATTGTTGCCGATGAAAAGACAGTAGCAGGCTTAAAAGAAAAAGGGATAGCTTATACCACCATCAAAGCATTTGAAGATTATCCGAAAGAGAACCTCAGCCTGCCGTTTATCATCAAACGGAAGAGACCCGGTACTTTAGATCATTTTTACCTGATCAGATTAGTGAATAATTAACGTTTTAGTATAGCTATGATATCGTTGATAAAAGTAAAGGCGAACAATATCACAATAGCAATCCACGACGCTTTTACAATTAATCTCATCGGATTTAAAAACTCATCAGTTAATGCAGCCTGGTCTGCCGGCTCTTTAACCTTTTTGATTATTTGCGTAGACACGTATTTGTTATTTAAGTAAAAGAACGTTTACAGAGAATAGACTAAAAGGAACACCATTAGCATATCATAAAGGCCGAGAGCTACAATGGGCATCGGACCTTCAGGTTTACCCAATTTGAGAAAATGAGGCCTGTTAAGGGTTGAAAAAATGCCCTGAATAAACTGATACCCTGAATAAATAACAGGAAGCAAGCCGTTTATTATGAAAAAGGTAAATCTTTTAACAGCTACCACATTAAAGCGGATAAAAAAATAGGCTTGGAACGCGGTAATTAGCAACACGTTAAGAGTAGCCAGGTGATTAAAAATATTATAACTATCCAAAAATGATTGTAACCCCGGATTTTGGATGCGGCCAATAATAGCTGTTACAATAAATGGTATAAAAAGCAGCACCGTTTTTAATGGTGTCATGCGTATTGTCATGATGATAAGGTGTAAGAAGGTTTTTTAAATAACAATTAATTGCCGGCTATTTCTGCAAATTCTGATACTTATTACCATTAGCCGGATCTAATTGCAAAAACAAATTCATGGCCGTTAAGCGCTGCTGGTTATCAGCTTTACTGTAAATAGAAACCAGTTCATCGCTTTTCGCAGTATAAAACACCAATGGCAGCATCGAGCCTACTCGTTGCCTGTCTATCTGCTGTAACAGCGGCAACAACGCATCGATAGCTTTGCGGCCTTTGGTTACATTATCAGCCATCAGGTCGAGGCCGTTGCGATGATAATCATACAAAAAAGTCCTAAGCGGATTGTATAGCTTATTGTTCAGATTTTCAGATAGCCAATAGCGGCTCACATTACCATCAAAAGCTTTCCAACCGCCGTATGATGATGTTTGGGCGTTGGTAACTATGGTTTGTGCTGCTAAAAAATAAGGCGTGCCGCCAAATTTCGAAAAAGTATCATAATCCAGCCCCACAATAATATTGGCATAAAAAGCCATGATGGAGCTCAGGTTACTCTGAAAACTCTGGTCGGTATAATCAATAGTTTGCCCTTCGGTGTAGGTAAAGCTGATATCCTTATCATTAATGTTTAGCAGGGTTGATGTGTAGGATGAGCCAAACACCGGTCGGGACGATTGTACCTGCAGCTCGCCGGTAAAATTGCCGCTGCCATCCCAGTTGGTAACATTTAGTACAAAATTGCAATCAATCCGTTCCTGGGGTAAAATCTGATCGGCGCTCCATTTGCGGCCGTTCAAAAAATCTTTCATGGCGGTTTCCAGCGTTTGGAAAACACGCTTGTTGGCCACCTGTATTTTTGGCGAAAGCACCTGTACGCGTGCATTCAAATCCTGGGCAAGCCCTTTAAGGCAAAAGCACATCAGCGCGGCGTACAGTAATAGTTTTTTCATCCGTTTATCAATTGGGCAACTTTGTTACAAATATCGCGGGCTACGGCTTCCTTACTTTTCAAATCAAAACCGGTTTTATTAAGTGCGCTGTCAATAATGGTTATTTTATTGGTATCGCCCTTAAAACCCGCCCCCTCATCATTAAGCGAATTTAACACAATAAAATCAAGATTTTTCTTTTGCAGCTTGCTTATTGCGTTCATTTCTTCATCATTGGTTTCAAGCGCAAAGCCAACCAATACCTGGCCTGTACGTTTTTGTTCGCCAAGGGTTTTTAAAATATCAGTAGTTTTTTTTAGTTCGATATTCAGGCCGCCGTCCTGCTTTTTTATTTTCTGCCCGGCTACTTCAACAGGCGTATAATCGGCCACAGCAGCACTCATAATAGCAGCCTGTACATCGGGGTAAACAGCCAAACAGGCATCCAGCATCTGCGCTGCCGAAGTAACATCAATCCGCTTTACCGATTTTTGCCTGCTCACCTGAGCCGTAGGCCCGGTAACCAGCGTAACATCAGCACCCATCAACGCCAGTTCATCCGCGATAGCAAACCCCATTTTACCCGACGAGTGGTTGCCGATAAACCTTACCGGATCAATAGCCTCATAAGTAGGCCCGGCAGTTACCAGTATTTTCCTATCAGCTAACGCAAGTTTTTTTTTTGATTCAGCCTCCAAAAAAGCTACAATTTCTTCCGGCTCAGCCATCCGGCCTTCACCGTGCAAACCACTGGCCAGCTCGCCATTGCCTGGGGGAATCATTACATTACCGTACGACTGCAGTTTTGCCACATTGCTCCGGGTTGCCGGGTGCAGCCACATATCCAGATCCATAGCCGGTGCAAAATACACCGGGCATTTTGCAGATAGGTAAACCGCCGAAAGCAGGTTATCGCAAAGCCCGTTAGCCATTTTACCCAGGGTGTTGGCAGTGGCAGGAGCTATCACCATCATATCGGCCCAAAGGCCAAGCTCAACATGGTTATTCCACTCGCCGGTATCAGCTTTAAAGTAATCAACCAGCGTTGGGTTTTTTGATAATGTAGAAAGGGTGAGCGGCGTAATAAAATGGGTAGCATCGGTGGTCATCACCACTTTTACCCGGGCTCCAGCCTTAACCAACAAGCGAACCAACGTAGCCGACTTATAAGCCGCTATACTTCCGCAAACTCCTAAAACAATGTTTTTATCTTTAAGCATAAGCTCTTATCGCCTTAAAGGGCCAATAATTACAAAGTTAAAAGTAACAAAAAACTCCCGTAAGGGAGTCTTTTGTTACTTAGTAAATAAATTCCTGTCCGTCCGTCCGGAGGAGCGGGTGGTTGTTACGCTTCTTTAGTTGGGTTGCGGTAGTAAACCTTACCATCTAAAAACTCCTGTACTGCAACCAACGATGGTTTAGGCAGTTTTTCGTAGTATTTAGAAATCTCAATTTGCTCACGGTTTTCAAACACTTCTTCAAGGTTATCATTTGATGAAGCAAACTCAGAAAGTTTCTGGTGCAACTCTTCTTTAATGTTGTTCGAGATCTGGTTCGCCCTTTTTGACATGATCACAAGCGACTCATAGATGTTCTCTGTTTTAGTATCCAGCTCGCGTAAATCGCGGGTTACTGTGCTGCTTGCAGGTGCTGGTTTATTACTGTTGTTAGCTGTCATATCTTATTTAATGCTTATATCTTTAATTAATATGGTATTTTTTGCGGCTGATTTTTTTCAGATGGAGATGCTGTTGTAACGGTATCCTTTTTTGCCAGTTTTTTTGCCACCTTTCCATTATTCATGGCTTCGGCAATAACGCGCTGTGCTTGTTTAATGCCCTGCTGGCTATCTTTAACGTAACCTTGTGTTTCGCGCAGGTATTTGCTGTTCGGATATTTTTCGGCAAACTGGTCGGCATAAGCTATAGCCTGGTTAAAGCGGTCTTCCTGTTTAATTTCCAGGCTGTGTGAGGCATACTCGTACTGTGCTTTAACAATAAGGTATTCCATTTCCTCGCCGTATTTGGTATCCGGGTAATCGCGCAGGGCATTATTAAAAGCAATAACTGCCGATTGATAATCGCTGATGGTTAAATAAAGCTTGGCATTGGCATAGGCTTTGGTTTCCAGCTTATCGCGCAGGTTTTGGATCAGTTTGCTGGCCTCGGCAACACGGTCGCTTTTAGGGTACAGGTTAATAAACAACTGCAAAGCATCAATAGCCTTTAAAGTGTTATCCTGATCAAGCGAGAAAATAGGTGAATCGAGATAGTAGCAATACGCCGAAAAAAAGCGGCACTCCTCGGCCCTTGGGCTCGATGGGTAAGTATCAGCAAATGTTTTAAAGTGGTATCGTGCCGAAGTGTAGTCTTTTTGCTTGTAATAAGTAAAGGCGTAGTAGTAAAACAAATCCTCGGCACCTTCACGGCCGCGGTAACGTTCAACAAGCACCTCAAACAAACCTAAGGCTTTGTTATAGTCCTTTTTATTATAGTACTTAATAGCCTCCTGGTATTTTTTGGCGTAATCGTTACTTGCCCTTAGTTTTTCGTATTTGCTTTTACAACTGCCAAGCGTAATAATTACGATAGCTAAAACACTGGCTAATAACGTTAGTTGCTTTTTAAACATTCTGCAAAGATAGGTTAATAATATAAATCAGTCAATTATTTATTTAGCCGCTAATATATAACGAGGCATCGGCCCGGTAGCTATGGTTATGGTGTATTTAACATCTTTTAACTATTGCCGGTTTTTAACGTTTTGGGGGGGAATTGATATAAACAGAGTGCAGATTTTGTGAAGTATAGATATAAGAGGGCAGAGATTTAGGATTAGCGCAAACTGAGTATATATATAGTATACATGTTGTGTTATATAGAATAGGTCTGCCGTTATGCAAATTAACTTAAGCAAAATCCTATCAATCCCCGTTCAGGTAAATAGCGCATTGCAAACTGCCAACTCAAAACTGCCAACTGAATCAGGGCGTTGCCTGCGGCCGGGCTTTACGCTGCAAGTCCTCGCCTTGCCTGCGCACCATCCCCACCCGCGCTGTGGGCTCCCACTGCAATCCTGAGGCTGAACCGCATCCTGTGTTCAACAATCCGCCATTGTTAATGGAGAAGTTGGAATAATGGGCTTCTATATAGTATATATACTTTTGAACGCGCTGTTAATCGCTTCCAGGTTTTGTAATCATTATAATAATCATCAAATCTGCCATTCGCCGCCTCCGAAACAATATCTCATGTCATGATGCAGTTGGTTTTGTAATGCTTTATAATGTTCGGGAGCATGCTTAGTCATAAAATGGGTGGTACACTATGTTATTTTCAAATTTTTTCCACTTCGTTATCAGGATATTAAGTGAGTGTTAAGTAAAAAGGTATAAGAATAATTTGGAGGAATAAGAAAAAGGGCTACCTTTGCAGCCCGCAAACGAGGAAACGAGGTAGCGGGGAAGTTCATTAAAGGATTAGAAAAGGCGAAGAGAAGGAAAAAAAAGATTAAAAAAATCTTTTGTGAAAGTGAAAAAAGATTCGCACCTTTGCAGCCGCTTCGAAAAGGAGTGGATGTTCTGAAAAAGGTTTTAAAAGGGGCTGAAAGCGAGAGCGAAAAGAGAAGAAGCAAGCCACGAAAAATTTCCAAAAAATAAAAAAAAATATTTTTTGGAAAAACAAAAAAGGTTTTTACCTTTGCAACCCCGAACGGAAGGGATCCCAAGAGAGCGAAAGAAGTTGAGGTTAAGCGAGTTTAGCCGATAAGAAAAAGGAAGTTAAGAGCTTCAAAAACAAAACGGAAAGGGAGCGATTCCCGCCGAAAAAATTGACAAATCAGACCGGTTAACATCGGAGATTATATAGCTGAACTGAGAAAGGGAAGCGAGCAAGTTCTTTTAAGAAATGGAAATCATGTAGCGTAACGGGAGATTGACCGAGACTAAGGTTAAGGAAGATTGAAGAGTTACAATAAAACAAGCGGAATCTGTATAAAGATACAATAATGATAACAGATTCTATTAATTAATAATAGGGTCGGGAAGTCAAACAAAACATTTTACAATGGAGAGTTTGATCCTGGCTCAGGATGAACGCTAGCGGCAGGCCTAATACATGCAAGTCGGACGGGATAGGAGAGCTTGCTTTCCTTGAGAGTGGCGCACGGGTGCGTAACACGTATGTAACCTACCTTAGTCAGGGGGATAGCCTCTCGAAAGAGAGATTAAGACCGCATAACATTATGATATGGCATCGTATTATAATCAAATATTTATAGGACTAAGATGGGCATGCGCAACATTAGCTAGTTGGTGTGGTAACGGCATACCAAGGCTACGATGTTTAGGGGATCTGAGAGGATGACCCCCCACACTGGTACTGAGACACGGACCAGACTCCTACGGGAGGCAGCAGTAAGGAATATTGGTCAATGGACGGAAGTCTGAACCAGCCATGCCGCGTGCAGGAAGACGGCCCTACGGGTTGTAAACTGCTTTTGCAGGGGAATAAACCTTCTTTCGTGAAAGAAGCTGAATGTACTCTGAGAATAAGGATCGGCTAACTCCGTGCCAGCAGCCGCGGTAATACGGAGGATCCAAGCGTTATCCGGATTTATTGGGTTTAAAGGGTGCGTAGGCGGCTTTTTAAGTCAGGGGTGAAAGACGGTAGCTTAACTATCGCAGTGCCCTTGATACTGAAGAGCTTGAATGTAGTTGAGGTAGGCGGAATGTGACAAGTAGCGGTGAAATGCATAGATATGTCACAGAACACCAATTGCGAAGGCAGCTTACTAAGCTATGATTGACGCTGAGGCACGAAAGCGTGGGGATCAAACAGGATTAGATACCCTGGTAGTCCACGCCCTAAACGATGAACACTCGATGTTGGCGATATACAGTCAGCGTCTAAGCGAAAGCGTTAAGTGTTCCACCTGGGGAGTACGCCCGCAAGGGTGAAACTCAAAGGAATTGACGGGGGCCCGCACAAGCGGAGGAGCATGTGGTTTAATTCGATGATACGCGAGGAACCTTACCCGGGCTTGAAAGTTAGTGAATGTGTCAGAGACGGCACAGTCCTTCGGGACACGAAACTAGGTGCTGCATGGCTGTCGTCAGCTCGTGCCGTGAGGTGTTGGGTTAAGTCCCGCAACGAGCGCAACCCCTATGTTTAGTTGCCAGCATTTAAGGTGGGGACTCTAAACAGACTGCCTATGCAAATAGAGAGGAAGGAGGGGACGACGTCAAGTCATCATGGCCCTTACGTCCGGGGCTACACACGTGCTACAATGGATGATACAGAGGGCAGCTACCTGGCAACAGGATGCCAATCTCCAAAAGTCATTCACAGTTCGGATCGGGGTCTGCAACTCGACCCCGTGAAGTTGGATTCGCTAGTAATCGCGTATCAGCAATGACGCGGTGAATACGTTCCCGGGCCTTGTACACACCGCCCGTCAAGCCATGGAAGCTGGAAGTGCCTGAAGTGCGTAACCGCAAGGAGCGTCCTAGGGTAAAGTCGGTAACTGGGGCTAAGTCGTAACAAGGTAGCCGTACCGGAAGGTGTGGCTGGAATACCTCCTTTCTGGAGCAGTTTCCGCAAGAGTAACGAAGAACTGTTACCTACATGATAATTTCTTAAATACAGAAACAAAAAGACAAAAGGAAACCCAGAAGATGAAGCCATCAGTGGTTGTGCAACGAAAGTAAGCACAGGACATAGTTGGCAGGATGCAGTCCAAAGTCGGAAGTCATGAGTCAAAAGACTTAAGACTCAGAACTTAAGACTCAGAACTGCGAACGAATAAAATAGTCCTGTAGCTCAGCTTGGTTAGAGCACTACACTGATAATGTAGGGGTCAGCAGTTCAAATCTGCTCGGGACTACTATGCGGCGGAGCCGCAGGCGAAAAGAGGTTAGAGAATAGAGATTAGGCAACTAATCACAGATTAACCAATCTCTGATCACTCATCGACGGGGGATTAGCTCAGCTGGCTAGAGCACCTGCCTTGCACGCAGGGGGTCAACGGTTCGAATCCGTTATTCTCCACGATGCAGATTAGCAAATGTGAAGATATGCAGATATGCAAATGAGAAATCATCTGCACATCTGAAATCAAAACATCTGCACATCCGCAAAACGTTCTTTGACATATTGGAAGAAGTAATTGAAAACAAGAGAAAACAACAGATAGAGACATTGAGTCGAAAGTCTGAAGTTAAAAGTCGAAAGACTTAAGACTAAGCACTTGGAACTTAATACTCAAATAAAGACATACCATACGGCGCAAAAGGCGTATGAGTAGAAGAAAGTAAGAAAGGGTACACGGGGGATGCCTTGGCTCTCAGAGGCGATGAAGGACGTGATAAGCTGCGATAAGCACCGGGGATTTGCAAATAAGATTTAATCCGGTGATTTCCGAATGGGGCAACCTAATTAGTTGAAGACTAATTGCAATAGCGCTAACCTGCCGAACTGAAACATCTAAGTAAGCAGAGGAAGAGAAAACAATAGTGATTTCCAGAGTAGTGGCGAGCGAAATGGAAGAAGCCCAAACCTGTTATGTTACGGCATAGCAGGGGTTGTAGGACCACAACATGACAATTAAAGAGAACCGGAACGGGGTGGGAAACCCGGCCATAGAGCATGAGAGCTGCGTACGGGTAATCGATAATTAGATAGTGGTATCCTGAGTACCGCGAGGTCGGAGACGCCTTGTGGGAATTTGCCGGCACCATCCGGTAAGGCTAAATACTCCTGAGAGACCGATAGTGAACCAGTACCGTGAGGGAAAGGTGAAAAGAACCCCGAACAGGGGAGTGAAATAGAACCTGAAACCGTGTACTTACAAGCGGTCGGAGCCCGTTAACTAACGGGTGACGGCGTGCCTTTTGCATAATGAGCCTACGAGTTACTCTTCCCTGGCAAGGTTAAGCGTTTAAGACGCGGATCCGAAGCGAAAGCGAGTCTGAATAGGGCGTATAGTCAGGGGAGGTAGACGCGAAACCTTGTGATCTACCCATGGGCAGGTTGAAGGTGCCGTAACAGGTACTGGAGGACCGAACCGATAAACGTTGAAAAGTTTCCGGATGACTTGTGGGTAGGGGTGAAAGGCTAATCAAACTGGGAAATAGCTCGTACTCCCCGAAATGTTTTTAGGAACAGCCTGGCGGTTGAGTTATAAAGAGGTAGAGCTACTAATTGGGTGCGGGGGAGTCAAATCCTACCAAATCCAGATAAACTCCGAATGCTTTATAATATACGCTGGAGTGAGGCTATGGGTGCTAAGGTCCATGGCCGAGAGGGAAAGAACCCAGACCATCAGCTAAGGTCCCTAAATTATTGCTAAGTTGAACTAACGAGGTCCGATTGCACAGACAGCTAGGATGTTGGCTTGGAAGCAGCCATTCATTTAAAGAGTGCGTAACAGCTCACTAGTCGAGCGATCGGGCATGGATAATAAACGGGCATCAAGCAGTATACCGAAGCTATGGATTGCATGAAAATGCACTGGTAGGGGAGCATTCTATTATCCGGCGAAGCAGGAGGGACAACCGACTGTGGAGGGAATAGAAAAGCAAATGTAGGCATAAGTAACGATAAGGCGGGAGAGAAACCCGCCCACCGAAAGACTAAGGTTTCCTGATCAACGCTAATCGGATCAGGGTTAGTCGGGGCCTAAGGTGAAGCCGACAGGCGTAGCCGATGGACAACTGGTTAATATTCCAGTACTTTTTATTACTGCGATGCGGTGACGGAGTAGTGACACTGACGCGAACTGACGGAATAGTTCGTTAAAGGCTGTAGGTATAGAGATTGTAGTTAAGTACGCAGACTCTGCTGAAAGCTGATAGTATACCAAACCTTCGGGCGAGGTAATAGTTCAGGTAATCAGACTTCCAAGAAAACCCGCTAAGCTTCAGGTAATAAAAACCCGTACCGTAAACCGACACAGGTAGTCGAGGAGAGAATCCTAAGGTGCTCGAGTGAATCATGGCTAAGGAACTCGGCAAAATGGCCCTGTAACTTCGGGAGAAGGGGCGCTGCAGAAATGCAGCCGCAGTGAAAAGGCCCAGGCGACTGTTTAACAAAAACACATGGCTTTGCAAAATTGAAAGATGACGTATAAGGCCTGACACCTGCCCGGTGCTGGAAGGTTAAGAGGGGATGTTAGTCGCAAGGCGAAGCATTGAATCGAAGCCCCAGTAAACGGCGGCCGTAACTATAACGGTCCTAAGGTAGCGAAATTCCTTGTCGGGTAAGTTCCGACCTGCACGAATGGTGTAACGATCTGGGCGCTGTCTCAGCCATGAGCTCGGTGAAATTGTGGTATCGGTGAAGACGCCGGTTACCCGCAACGGGACGGAAAGACCCCATGCACCTTCACTATAGCTTAACATTGATATCGGATACAGGATGTGTAGGATAGGTGGGAGACTGTGATGCTGCTTCGCCAGGAGTAGTTTAGTCAACGTTGAAATACCACCCTTTCTGTATTTGGTGTCTAACTCTGCAAAGCGGAGAACATTGTTTGGCGGGTAGTTTGACTGGGGTGGTCGCCTCCAAAAAGGTAACGGAGGCTTTCAAAGGTAAGCTCAGTACGCTTGGTAACCGTACGCGGAGTGCAATAGCAAAAGCTTGCTTGACAGTGAGACAGACAAGTCGAGCTGGGTCGAAAGACGGATATAGTGATCCGGTGGTTCTGCATGGAAGGGCCATCGCTCAAAGGATAAAAGGTACGCTGGGGATAACAGGCTGATCTCCCCCAAGAGCTCATATCGACGGGGAGGTTTGGCACCTCGATGTCGGCTCGTCACATCCTGGGGCTGGAGAAGGTCCCAAGGGTTGAGCTGTTCGCTCATTAAAGTGGCACGCGAGCTGGGTTCAGAACGTCGCGAGACAGTTCGGTCCCTATCTGTTGTGGGCGTAGGAAGTTTGAGTGGGGCTGACCTTAGTACGAGAGGACCGGGTTGGACTAACCTCTGGTGAATCTGTTATGCCGCCAGGTGTACTGCAGAGTAGCTACGTTGGGAATAGATAAGCGCTGAAAGCATCTAAGTGCGAAACTAGCCACAAGATGAGACTTCCATAGAGGGTCGTAGTAGACTACTACGTTGATAGGTTACAGGTCTAAAGGTGGTGACATCAAAGCCGAGTAATACTAATTGCCCGAAGCTTTCTTCGGATCAGAGATTAGAGGTTAGCGATTAAGAGATTAGTCGCTACCTCTAATCCGCGACAAAACAGATAAAGAATAATGCTGTTGTTTTCTCTTATTCAAATACTTCTTTCAATAATATGTCATTGTTAAGCTAAAAGCGGAAGGCGAAAAGCCAAAAGCTGAAAAGCGAAACAATAAAATAATAGAATAATAAATGAATTGGCAAAAGGGCTTTTAGCTTTCAGCCTTGAGCATTAAGCTCAAAAGAAATTCAGGTGCCTATATCGGCGGTGTCTACCTCTTCCCATTCCGAACAGAGAAGTCAAGCCCGCCAGAGCCGATGGTACTGCGGTAAAACGTGGGAGAGTAGGTCGGTGCCACCCTTTATCAGCTTCAATGCTGCAACAAATGCAAAGCCTTAGTGAACAACTAAGGCTTTTTGCGTTGATAAGGGTTTGTAAGTTAGGTAAGCCTTGTCCTGGCGCAGAGGGTTTGGCTCGCAAAGATTCTAAGGCGCAAAGGTTTTTTGTGGATAGTTGGCGATTATAAGCACGCAAAGAAGCCAAGGACGCTAAGAAACTTCCAGGCCGTCATTGCGAGGTACGAAGCAATCGCACGGTAAGCAAGACCGCCCTGCATAGTTCGCGATTGCTTCGTGCCTCGCAATGACGGGTGGGGTAGTTAATCTTAATAGCCAACCACCCTCCTAATCAACCGCTCTCCACTCACCAAAATACCCACTGTTCCAGTTTTAAAGGTGGAACACTTTGAGTGAATTCCAAAAATGGAACACCTGATAATCAGTATGTTGTGAAATGCAAAAAATGGCGAAAAGTCAAATTGGAACACCTTGGTATTGACAATCAGTTATTTACGAAAATCGAAAATCAAAACTGGAACACTGCTTTTTTAAAAGTGGAACACTGACAAAATAGTGCCACCATTTGGGTGGATTATGCATGGTAAATTTGGGGGCCTTCCATAATTGCCGGTTGGTTAGCGGTGAGTAACAATGGATGTGCCCGGGGTATTGTATTTACGCCTGGGCCGGGGCTTTTACCTGTATGGACCATACTTCCGAAAAACCTTTGTTTATTGAGATGATCCGCTCGTCGGTGCAGGAGGCGGCGGCTAAGAGTTTGCCTAAGGGCAAGCTTATTATGAGCGACCCGGATGCTGTTTGCGAGCTGTTTGATATTTACCCGGCCAATGTTTGGATGGAGATGGAAACCGAACATGATACGCCGCAAACGCTTTTCGGCAATTTTTGGCTGGAGGGCGAGCTTTGTATCCTGTTTGCCGATACCAATATGGGCAAAAGCCTGCTCGCCGTACAAATGGCCGATAGTATTTCGCGGGGGCAGGCTATCAGTCCGTTTGCGCTGGGGGCCGGGGCCTCGCCGGTTTTGTATATCGATTTTGAGCTTACCGGCAAGCAGTTTGAACAGCGCTATACCGAAGGCGGAATCCGCTACCAGTTTGCCAACAGCTTTTACCGCGGCGAATACAACCAGTTTAACCGCGCGGCCGAAGGCTACCAAAGTTTTGATCAGCACGTGATCCAGGCGCTTACGCGGGCCATTAAACGTACCGATGCCCGGGTGCTGATTATTGATAATATTACCTGCCTGCGCAGCGGTACCGAAAGTGCCGGCGGCGCCCTCCCGCTGATGAAAGAACTGAAAAAACTGAAAACCCGCCACGGCATCAGCATCCTGGTGCTGGCCCATACCCCCAAGCGTAACCCGCGCCAGCCCCTAAGCCGCAATGATTTGCACGGCAGTAAAATGCTCATCAATTTTTGCGACAGCGCTTTTGCCATGGGCGAGAGCCACTCAACCCCCGGCTACCGTTATTTAAAGCAAATAAAACAGCGCAGCACCGCCGAAACCTACGGGGCCGACAATGTTTGCGTGGCCCGCCTCGAAAGGCAGCACGGCTTTTTAAAGTTTGTTTTTACCGGTAATGATTATGAAAGCCAGCACCTGCGCACCCCCACCAAAAAAGAGCGCGAGCAACTGCGCCGCGAAGCTATCATCCTCAGCAACGAGGGCCTGAGCCAGCGCGATGTGGCCGAACGCCTTAACATAGGCGTAGGCAGCGTAAACCGGATGCTGAACGGCAATCTTTAAATTTCTTCCGGGTAGGCATAGCCGTTAAATTAAGCAAGCGCGGTGGAGGGTGCGATTCCCCTCTTGAGAAGATAGCCTTCAACTTAAGCAAAAAAGCGGAGGAATTGTGCGATTCCCCTCTTGAGAGAGCCTGTCCCGAATAAATTCGGGCGGTGGAGGGGTGTGTTACTCTGCGTAATGCTGATCGCTCGTATAACACACCCCTGCTCTCGCTCTTACCCATCGCGCCCCCTCTCAAGAGGGGAACTTAAAAGCCCGGCTCCTTAATTGACGGCGATGCCTCCCGGCGGGGGCATTACAACAACTACGCTCCGTTCTCCACTCACCCAATAACCCAAATTTTCATTCCCTTAATCATAACTTACAATCAATTTTTTATGTTTGCGCTTGCAAAAAACAGCCCCATGGAATTTGAAAAATTAGCAGCCCAAATTAAGGCCGAAATAGCCAAACTGGATACCACCCCCGAAGTTGACAAGATTAACAAAGTGTTTGACGAAAAGATCCGCAAGGTAGAGGAAGCCCGCCGCGAAAAGCTGGCCACCGTGCCCGATAACAGCGTTGAAAAGAAAAAACTCATAGCCGCGCTTGAAGCGCTGGGTGAAAAATGGGTTGAGCCCGCTAAAAAGAAAGCAAAGGAATAAACCGGAGCGCAGATAAAAACGGGAGACAAGCTATCATATATTCACCAGTCATTGCGGAAACAGAGCAATGACTTTTTTTTGACAGACTGTGCCAAAAATGCAATCTGTTTAATTTTATATCCGATTGTATGTTTATTGATAATCAATTGCCGGCATCGTTTTATTTAGGTTTTTAAAACTTCAATACCTACAAAACTGCTGTCATTACCTGTTTACATTTTTTGCGGTAAGCGTATTTTTGCGGGCCTGTTACCCGGTTGCTATCAACACTTAAAAAGAAATTTTGACACCCTACCCTGTAAATTTTTCATCAAAACTGAAATTTTTACAGCGCCAAACAGTATGGCATCAACTGGCACAGTGCTTGATATAGGTTAACCAGTTTAATTAACATTATAAGTTTCAAATCATTAATTTATTAAGGAGGATAGACCTATGACATTGGTTAAATTCAATCCCGCTAAAAACAACGGATCATTAATGCCAGGCTTTAATGATGTTTTCGATTCCATTTTTAACGACACTTTTTTTAACGATCGCCTCACCAGCCGCGTACCCGCAGCCAACATCAGCGAAACCGAAGACCACTACCATGTAGAACTGGCTGCACCGGGCCTTAAAAAGGAGGATTTTAAACTGAGCCTTGATCGTAACGTGCTCAACGTATCGGTAGATCAGCAAAGCCAGAACAACGACAACCACAAAAACTACAGCAAACGCGAATACAGCTACACCTCGTGGGTGCGCTCATTCACCCTGCCCGAAAGCGCCAACCCCGATAACATTGAGGCTACCTATACCAACGGCGTGTTAAACATTGATATTGCCAAACGTGAGGAAGCCAAAATAGTGCGCCGCCAAATTGAGATTAAATAACCCATACTAACTACAAACCAAAATGGCCCCTACGGGGCCTTTTTTATTCATCATATGGAAACGCCCTTTTATTTATTGATGAGCGTAAAAACGCCCGACAAGTATGAGCCCTTTGGCGAGTTTGACCTGGGGCGCGACAGGGAGGCTGCCTATACTTTGTTTGAGAGCCTGGACGGGAAACCGGATATTGATGATCACTGCCATCTGCACATCGACCTGGTGGAAACCGTTGACAGCCTGCCCGAAAAAATACGCAGTAAATGCTGCAAGCTCGATCAACTGGGCAACAACATGAAGCTGATTGCGCTGGAAATATTCAGGCAAAAAAATTTAAAGGAGGAATAACGATGATGATAATAAAAACATTGTTAACGCTGCTGCTTTTTGCCGCAGTGATTGTACTGTTTCGCCGGAACGACGACGACTGGGCCTGGTGATATCAGATTAAGTTCGAATGTTGAGGGAAGAAGCCCGCCGCGGAAAGCTGGCCACCGGCCCGATAACAGCGTTGAAAAGAAAAAACTCATTGCCGCGCTTGAAGCGCTTGGCAAAAAATGGGTTGAGCCGGTGAGGAAGAAAACTAAAGAATAAGCAAAGGTTTGTAATAGGAAATTAAAAAGGTTAGCCGGATTTGGCTGACCTTTTTGTTTTGAGTTCAGAAAGCCGCGAGTACGCCAAGCTTTTGCCAACGCTGCATACTCTCGAGTTGGGATGGTAAAAACCCAATCACAGTTCTATTTTTTTATTAGATATAACAGCACTGATTCTGGTGCCGACAATGTGCAAATTGTTTCCTTTCATATTGAATAAGAGATAATTGTCTATGAAAGATAAATTTAAATATATTTACTCCACCAATTACCTTAATCTTACTTGAAATGACAGCGGTAGACAAAATTTTACATCGGGCATTTTTCACAATTAATATTAAATTAAGAAAGCTTCACAATGATCGTGATGCCACTCGTGATGAATATCTTGATTTGATTACCAAAGTATATAGCCGAAAAATACATAAACCATCATCAAATGGTAAACATTGTATTATTAAATATTTGTTGCCTCGTAGAGAAAATGATGAGGTAAAGTATTTATATGGGAAAATAGCTCAATTTACATATTTTGAAAATAAAAGCTGGTTTGATATAGATAAATTGGATGTAGACGTTCAGTTTCAGCTTAGAGATGGATTATTCCCAGATGCAGTTGAAACCGACTTTGTTTTTGATCCTGATAATCATAAATTTTCTTTTATAACAAAATCGTCAATAGCTATTTCTCCATATCCACTCCGATTATTTTGGGAGGAAGCGTTAATCGCAGTAAAAGATGACGATGAATTTATTCACGTAGATGTTATTACTGGGCTGGATTTTAAAGAAAAGCTGACTAATTCAAGATCGGTTAGACGATTAGAAATTGATCTAAACTATTCGAATTCTGGTATTGGAACGCTATCAAAGAAGATTATTGACGAGGACTTAAAAAAAACAAACGCCAAGAATGCAACTATCATCATGGTTGCTAAAAAAGATGAAGGATTGGATATTGCTAATAGCAGTATTATAAAAGGGGCGTTAGAACTTTCTGAGGAAGATGGAGAGGCAAAGGCGAAAATAATCGATAGTTCTGGTAATTTGGTAGACATAAGCACTAAACAGTTTCCCAAAAAAGAATTCTTTTATTCAAATGCCATTCATTTAGTTGATAATTTATTTGAAAAAATTAGGAATATATGGCCATTAAATGGAGATAGATAATGGAATTTGGTTGGAAATACATTTGGAAGCTTTACGGATGGAAGGAGCTCCTCAGCAAGGATAATAAATTATTTTATTTTACAGTCCTAATCGTTGTATTAACTTTAGCTTTCATATTAGGAGTAAATCAAGCCAACTTGGCATACAATTTAATTAATAGGATTATTGATATAGGAATAGCAATTATACCAACACTCCTCGGCTTTAATTTGGGAGCATACGCATTGATCATTGGTTATTTATCAAATAAAAACCTATTGGATGCGCTAATCGAAAAGCAGGGAAATGATTCTACTAATTATCTTGAAAAAATAAGTGGTGTTTTCGCCATAAATATAATTATGCAGGCTTTTACGTTATTAGTCTGCTTTCTAATAAAGATGGTAATAACAATCATTGATAGCATAGCAATAAGTCAAGACTTACAAAATTTCTTTTATTCAAATTTGTATACATCAATAATAAATGATTTAATCTTTATGATTGTTACGTTTTTAACGGTTTACTCGATAGTGTTAGTTATTCAAAATGTTATAAATCTCTTCAATTTCAATCAACTTTTTACTTATTTTTCTCTTAAAAAGAAAGACAATCAAATTTGATATCTCATTTATTTAAAGGGTACAAATAGTTTCTCGAATATCTATAAATAATCGTGTTGATCAATCTGGCGAAATCAGGTTCAGTATATACGATGTGATTAAAAAGTTTACCAATCATAAAGCGCAAGTATGCCGCTCTTTTTCCAGCGGTGCATGCTCCCCATTTGAGGGGTAGATGGGTTTTTTTGATAAAATTTTTTCAACATACGGATAGGCCATAATTTAATGGTACCCTTCATAAAAGTGTCGTTGTGGAAAACTCGCATATTATTCGAGAGATATTAACTATTAAAAAGCCTCTAATCAGCCTGTTAAATACCTATATTTGTTTTGCGAAGAGAGAACAAAAAAAGCCGCTCTGAGAAAGCGGCCAATTTTGTATACTTTGAAAGTTCTTATTTGTCGTGACAAAGGTATGTCATAAAAACATATATACCAAAATTATCAAACAAATTTGTTTGGTATATGATTGTCATCAGGGCTTTAAGTTGCTAAAACTCGGAGCAAAATAACTTCATGGACATTTTAAATGATGTCGCCGCGCTTATTAGTTGCGCTTCAGGCTTTGTCACCTTTAGTAACGGTGCAGTTGACCTGATTAAAAAGCTTAAACCGCGAAGGCGAAAGCAGCAGAAACCGAAAAGCGAAAAGAAGCCCCCCTAAGAGGGGCTTTTTTTATTAGTTATTATTTACCCTCTTCTAATCCCAGGTGGCCTTCGCCCACTATACCAATTAACTTGTTGTTTTATTTACAAGTAATATCATTCGGGCATTGATTTAGCTATATTTATGCTATGAGTAATAATAATTCAAACGGAGGCGGATTTGATCTTTTTGGATTGAATGCTTTGGGTCGCACAGGCGAGAAGATAGCAGATGCAGGTATTGAAGGAGTGAAAACCTTTTTGTCCTTAACCTGCAAACCACTTTTAGATGAATTGGGCTTTATGCTCGGCGACAAATTTAGAAGTTGGAGACTAAATAATGTTATTAAAATCTTAGAAAAAGCTCAAGGTAAACTAACGTGGGACACAGAAAATGAAAAATTAACCATAGATACAAATGTCGCATTTCAGATTATCGAAAATGCTTCAATCGTAAGCAACGATACATTACAGGATATGTGGGCTGGATTATTTGCTTCATCAATTAATAGATATGAGGAAGACGAAAATATATTTTTTATTGATATTTTGAAGAGATTAACATCATCACAAGTAAAGCTGATTTCTTATTTGTGTGAGAATACTAAAAAAAGCATAAATATTGGTAACCTCGATAAAGCAAAAGAAGAAGGTGTCGTATCACTAACATATCTAAAGTTGCAGTATGCAGAATTATGCTCTGTTATGGCAAGCAGTAGCAGATTGAAAGTTGATAGTGAATTTGATACGTTAGTGAACTTTGGTCTTATTGAACGCCCTAATCCTGGATCTTTCGGGCCCTCTATTTTGCAACAAGTAAAATCATCTGGCGCTTTGGTTAGGCCAACATTAATAGCATTAAGACTATATGTTAAATGTCGAGGTTCTAAGTGTACACCATTTGAGTACTTTGAAAGCGATGTTATAGAATATTATCAAGAACTCGTTGGAAATAATTTTTCGGCTTCTAATTCAAATTTGTTGTCTTTTATTTACGAGCGAAGCAAAAGAGGAGAGTTTTACAAAGAAGAAATAGAATTAGATAATGCGTTAATATTAAAGAATGACGATTGGAACGTGTTAGCGATTGGTGTTTTAAATGAAAGGTTGAGAGATTACCTTATATACAGATTTTTAGGTGGCATAAATAAAACTTATGATGTTCGATTCAAAGCAGGTAATAGTTTTGCTTCATTTAATTATAAACAAGGTTTGAAGAAATATACCATTAGTGATATCGAGGAGTAATTTTTAAGCTAAATAATCGAAAACTCTATCAGAAGCTGCGAACAAGCCCCCTGCTACCGCAAGCAAATCCAACACCTTGCAACCTAACCACAAGCCAGGAGGCTTGCGGTAGCGAAAAAACGCACCGCTGCCGCAAGCCTCGGCTTGTGGCCCGCATGCAAGGCTAACAGATAAGCAAAACCGATCGCCTATCCCTCGCACACCCCCCCTGCCACCGCACACACCACCACGCGCCCTCTCAAGAGGGCAATTTTTAAACCTGTCCGCACCTACCCTTCCCCTTACCGGACGGACACCTACCCTCATCCCTCCAACCTTTCAACATTGACCTCCCGCTTCAACTCCTCGCACACATCAAGCAGCCCCTGTATAAACGCTTCTTCATCTGCCCCATCGTTAAGGGTAATGCAAGGGCTATGAACAAACCGTTACTAACTTGTTGGTGATAGCTTAGCGGGCTTTTGGTGCGTTGGGTGGCTATCAGCGCTTCGGTGGTGTGGTTTTACAGTACGGTGGTAAAGCTTACCCGTGCCTGGTTTAACAGGGTTGCTGCCTGCGGAGCTCCACATATACCTGTGCCGTTTTGGGCGAGTATTGTAAGGGCAACTCCTCCATGCATAAAATATCCATCAGGTTAATGTGCTTATGACCGGCTATGCTGTTATAAAACTCCCAAAGGGGCACGGTATCTAAAATTAATATTACGGTGCCGCCAAGGTTGTAAAATTCGGCAAGGTCGGCACGGCGTTTTTCAACCTGTAGTTGCATGGTGTGGTACGAGCCGCCTTCGTGGCATTTGGTATCTTTAATTTCGCTTACAATATCGTGAGCACTTGCAATAATATAATCGTAATGGGGCAGGTAATCGTTTTGATAAAAGCTAATTGGGTGGGCTTGCTTATAAAAATAAATGTGACCAATGGCGGCAATGTTGTTTTAGTTCATGGAAAAATAAGATTAAGATTTGCTTGTAAAAATACTAATATTTTTAGTAATTTAACTATGGTCACCAATTTCTAAAGAAAAGAAAGTTGTCCGCTGATGTCTGTAAGTGGCAAGGCCCGGTAGCGGACGGACGGTTTTTTTAGTGGCAGTAGCAGTTGTAGTCGCAGTATTTCGGCCCCCGCGTACAGGCCACGTTAGGGATTGCAGCGTAAAACCCACAGCCCGCGCAGGCCTTCGCGCGCAATGGCCGGGGCGAGGATTTGCAGCGTAAAGCCCGGGCCGCAGGCAACGCCATTGTTGATTTCGGAATTGAGATGTTCGATTTCGGATTTATTTGTCTGAACTCGAATTTATAGAATTAAAGAATTAACGGAATGCTTTGCAAATTGCAAAAATTCAAATAATTCCCCCAAATTCGGGTTCAGACAATTTTTGATTACACCGATCTTGACCGTTGAAGAGATAATTTACGTTGATTCCACTGGTGCCCGGCGGATTTGCGTCCGTGCGATTGCTTCGTTACTCGCAATGACTTGGGGGCAGGGTAACTGCCACTGCCACTGCTACTGCCACTAACACCTGCCACTGCCGCTGCCACTAAAAACTGCCAACTGAAACTACTGCGTATTCACCACCCTATACAAAATCCACCCGTCGGTTTCGTACACCCGCTTATAGTTCACCCCGCTGTTTAACCGGCGAATTTCGGGGATGTATTTATCGTTGAGCTGCGTGTAGCCGGTGAAGGGGTTTTTGGGGGTGGCTATCAGGATATAGTCGTCGTAGCGGTAGGGGGTTTCTACGGCACTTAAAAACTGGTCGAGCTGGTAGGGGAGGGTTAGCTGCCTTACGTTGTTGGTGAAGGCGGCAATGGGGTAGGCCACGGCATCGTCCATTAGTACATGCTCTTCGGCAGGCAGGCTGTTAATGTAGGCGGCAATTTCCTGGCTCTCGCCCTGGTCAATGTTGGGTTTACGCTGGGTTAGCGTGGTGATAAAGCGACGCTCATCGGTTATTAACGAGCCCGAGAGGAAAATGTAGCCGGTGTACAGTTGCAGCAATATTATTAGGCTCAGCGCTATTTTAAGTGCCTTTTGGTTGCGGATGGTGTGGGCCTTAAACATAAGGCACAGCAGGGCGGCAAACAAAAATATGAGGTAGTACTGGTAGGTAAGGAAAAGCTTATCGTACTTAATGTGCAAAAACTCAACAAAGCCAAACAGGGTTAAAATGGTGAGTACCTGGTAGGTGCTTTCGCGCAGCAGGTACAGGCCAAACAGTATCAGCGGACAAAAATAGATCACCCTTAATGATACCAGGATGCTTAACTCGGGCAGTTGGTAGTTTACGGCGGTTACGGTGGTATCGTAATTGAGCTTATCAACCAGCACCGTCCAGGTAGCCAGGGGGCTTTCGATAAAGTAATTAAGATCGGAGGCGTGGGTTTGGTTTAACAGCTTATAGCAAATAAGCGATGCCACGGGCAGTATAAACAGTATTATGTAAATGGCAAAGGTTTTGTTGATGAGCTTGCGCCTTAACGATGGGCTGTTAAAACTCATAAACAGGCGGAAGATGGATTCTTTTTCGCCCAGGTTTAAGCTGGCCAGTGTAATGGATAGTACCAGTGGGATAAAGAACAGCGTGAGCCAGATAAAGCGGTAATCGCAAAAAATAAGCGTTACCAAACAAATACTGGCGATGGATACGTGGAAGGTGGTGTTTGAGCGGTAAAACTTAAGCAGGTTAAGGAAAAACAAAAACACAAAGGTAATTACCAGATAAATGGCCTTGCCCGAGCAGGCCATGTATATAATGCCCGGATGCAGTAAAAACAGCAGGGCTACGATAACAATATAAAAATCATCCTTAATGCGCTTGCTAAACGAGCGGGCTACCAAAAAAAACAGGGCTGCCGTACCCAATGCCGAGGCTATTACCGGGGCCAGGTAGCTGTTAATGCTGGAGAATACAAAGGTGGAGTAAAAGGGCAGCAGGGGCGCGGTGAGGCCCATTACCTTAAGGCGGTTGCCAATGCCCTCGAAAACTATTTTTGTTTTTTCGATATAAAAAAGGCTTTCGGGGTTGTAATAGCCCAGGTGGTTAAGGTAAATGCCTAATATAAGGTACCAGGTTGCCAGTACCAGCGTAAATATAAACAGGTATGTGGTTTTGGTAATTTTCATTTAACAACGTTGGTTGGGTTATTAACCTTACTTAGGCCGTGGTTGGTTTTTTCCCAGTAAAACGGATTGGTGATTAACTGGTAGAGGCCCATATAAGCCGCCGTTGAGTGCATCAACCAGTAAATGGGGTTGGCAATGGCAAACAAAATGAGTTCGAAAAAGCGGCGTTTAAACACGGCCATCATGTTTACATAAATCATGAGGATATTACCCACCATGAGGTTGAAGATGGACATAAAGAGCACCCAATCGGGAAACAGGCTGCGGATGGTTGAAAAATCGAATATCAAATAGCAGATAAATATGGCCAGCAGCAGCGGGTACACCAGGAATGTTGCCGAGGTGGCGCCGATAAAAAAGTTAAAGCCCAGGAAACCTTTCCAGCCAATTTTACGGATGAGGGCCACCGGGTTGCGCATGTGCACCAGGTAGGTTTGCATGTAGCCCTTAATCCAGCGCGAGCGCTGGCGAATCCAGTTCCAGAAGTGGTTGTTGGCTTCTTCGTAAGTGGTGGAGTTTACAATGGCCACCTTGTAGCCTTTGGCGTAGGCGCGTACGCCAAGGTCGGCATCTTCGGTTACGTTAAACGGGTCCCAGGCACCAAGTTCAACCAGGGCATCCATTTTAAAGTGGTTACTGGTGCCGCCAAGGGGGATGGGGATATCCAGCGTATCCAAACCGGGCAGCATATAATCAAACCAGTACGAATACTCGAGGGTAAACATACGGGTAAGGAAGTTTTCGTTACGGTTAAAGTAGTTTAGCGCGCTTTGGATGCAGATATAGTTTGCAGGCAGTTTGCCAAACAGGGCCACCACTTTTTTAAGCTGATCGGTATCGGGGATATCTTCGGCATCGTAAATGGTGAGATATTTACCCCTCGAAAAATGCAAACCGTAGTTACAGGCTTTAGGCTTGGTTTTAGGCATGTGGAAAGGCACCACAATTACCTCGAACACGGCCGGGAAATCGAGGTTTTTAACGGCACCGAGGGTTTTGGCGTCGTCTTCCTCAATAAGCAGTTTTATATCCAGTTGCTGGCGTGGATAATCGAGGCTTTGCAGGTTCCAGATGAGTTTTTTGATCAGCTTATCTTCTTTATAAACCGGCAGCAGGATGGTGTAAACGGGCAGCTCCTCGTTCTTTACATTACGTAAATCCTCTTTGGTAACTGCCTGGTGCAGCTCAAACCGCGAACCTACCAGCGCCAAAAATAGCTTAAACACAATGGCTACCAAAAAAAACAGACTGATAACTACGTTTAAGCCAATGGAGGTGTTTTTAAAATTGACAAACAAACCGATGGTGATTAAACCTATCAGCACAAAAATAAATACCAGCTGCGGGGTGGTAAAAGTGGTAGAGGCCGAGCTTTTGGGGTCGCGCTTAAGCAGTTCAAAAACCGAGGCTTTAACATATTTTTCGCCGGTAAGCTTGTGGCTTAGCCAGGTAACTTCCAAATCGGAGGCTACGATAACCCGGGGCTCCATATCAAAGGTAAAGCGAACAAAATCAAGAAAGAGTTCGTTGCTGGGGTCGGCCACTACGGTTACCACGCGGTTGTTTTCGATGCGGAGGGGCAGGCCGAGCTGATCGTTGGCAAACTTGAGATCGACCTTGGCCAGTACTTCCTTATCAAAAGCTTCTTCCCTGATCTCGGCAAAGCTATAGCCTGCGTTAATCATAGAGCGTTCGAAGTTTTTGCGCGAGATATAGCCGAAGTTAAGGGCTATTTTGAGGTATGACATACCCGATTTTTCGGAAAAAGCGTTGATCTTTTCCTGGTCGGCCGGCGAGATGAACCCATCGGCAACCAACATTTCGGGAATTGAAATACTCAGTGTATCCATATAAAGGTTTTGAAAGAAGATTATAACCGGCCGGCCATATAAGTTAGCGGGCCGGTTATAATACTGATGTATGATGATGCCTTATTGCAGAGCAATATCAATCGTTAAACAACTCCTGCGATTTTTGCACTTTCGATCGTACGTACAGGAACGATAGCAGGATCAGGATAAGGATGCCCAGCAAAATGTACAGGTTATAGCTGTCCCAGAAACGGGTTAAGCCGCTTTTGGTATCGATATACTCCAGGTTTTCGGATGATTTGTTGATGTTGAACAGGTATTTATTGGAGTTAACATCCGAGATACACACGTTGCTGGATAGGGTTGAAAGCTGCTCGGTAATGGAGCGCGATGCCGCCAGGAAGGCTTCGGCAATGTGGCTGCCGGTAGCGGTAAGCACCAGCGTGGCGTTATTGCTTCGCCCGTAAAAGATCTGCGCCAGGCCGTTTGATACCGTATCCGAGAGGGCGTAAACCACCTTGTTATTATCGGTATTATACAGGCGGAAATCTTTATTGAATTTGATAGGCGCATCGGCAAATTCATCAAGCAGCTTATCATCTTTTGCCAGCAGGGCAATAATGTTGTATTGCTTTAAATCGTTCGGTTTAATATCCTTCGAGTAAACAAACTCGGGGAAGTTGTTGGCGTTGATGTTGTTGTTAAGCTCGTAAATAATTTCGCCCATGGCACCGGCAGCGTATTTGGCATATTGCTCGCTCACCACAATGCGGGTAGTGCCGCTGTTAAATGCTTCGGGATACTGGTAAAAGCTTAAGTCGGAGGTGATGAAAGGGTTTTTTGATTCCAGGTATGATTTATCAACGTCAACCTCGGCAAAAAAGTTGGTAAAACTGTTTTTACAGTTACCGGTGATAGGATAAAACCTAAATTCGGCCTCCAGCGTGTTATACTTATGATGCTGGTAACGGTTAATGGTGATAGCACTGTTCAGCTTACCCGACTGATCGAGCTTTTCGCTGCTGATTAGTAAACCGTTCAGGTAGATGTTAAAAAAGCCGCGGTCGCCGGGCTGCAGTGCGCTGTAGTTGGCAATAAAGCGGATCTCCACCTCTTTAGGGGTAAAGCTAAAATCGCTGTTTTTAAAGCTGTAAGCACTTTTTAAACTACCAATGCCTGATAAAAAGTCGCTCACGCCGCCAATTTGTTTAAGCGATAGTTTGGAGCGGTTTTCGTCGATGGTTTTAAAGAAGGTGTTTTGCGCTTTGTTAATGAGCAGGTAATCGCCGTAGGTTGAGTTAAGCACGTTCATATTGCCCAGGGCAGTGATGGCCTGATTATAGCCGTTATCGCCGCCGCCGGTAATAAACAGCACCTCTTTAGGGGCCTGCTCAGATGTTACGGTTTTAACCGGTACCAGGGCACCTTTAACCTCAATCATGTGGGTAATGCTATCGGTAATGGTACTTACCGATTTGTGCAGGTAAAACAAACCCTGGTTGTTTTGCGGGGTAACTTTTATCAAATCGCGCTGATCGGCAGGGAGGGCATTAATTTCGCCTACGCGGATGTAGTTGCGCACGCTATCGGGCAGTTTACTTTCTTCGTAAACGGCAATATCACGTGTTTGGGTTTTCTTTAATCTTGAATAAGCCCATGCAACGGCCTTTAAATCGTTCAGGGTAGGGTTTGATGGGTAAACGATAGCTTTTTTCGAGTCGAAGCAGTTGCTGATGTTTACGTTATCAAAAAAGTTTTTATTGCTTTTAACCAATGACAGGTATGAGTAGTTTTTAACCTTTAACCACATGGCCGGGTTATCCAGGTCCTTACACTGATCGCCGGAGATGGTAAGCAGGGTTTTGATCTGGATTTTTAAAAACTTATCGGGGCTCAAATCGGCACGGCTCAGGTTAAGGGTGATCTTCTGGATCGAATCTTTGCTCAGCACGGTACTGAAAGCCGGCTTGTTATTAATTACCAGGTTAATGTAACTCTGGTTTTTTAACAGCGCCTGCGATGGCTCGAAGTATAAAACCAGCTTACTACCATTCATTTCGGTTAAAGGAGTGATCTTGAAATAAAATGAAGTGGCCCCGCTCATGCCGTATATCACATCATCTTCGTGGCCATAGGCTTTAAAGGATGCAATGGTATTGCCCTGGGCCCATGAAGCCGTGCTGAATAGTAGGATAAAGGCTAATAAGGTAAAAAACTTATTCATCGATTTATAAATGTTAATTTATTACGTAAAATTCTACTCTGAAATAATTACCGTTGTCGTCGCTGCGGTAGGTAAGCTCGCCGCCCATTTCCTGCGTCATCAGTTTGGCTATTGATAAGCCCAAACCTAAGCGGCTTTCGGTAACGCCGTGGGTATCGTTAAGGGTTTTGAGTTTGTTAAACATCATATCCAGTTCCTGCTGGCCAATGGCGATGCCTTCGTCAATAATTTCAAAAACAAATTTCTGGCGCTGCAGGCTGGTAATTACCTTAATGCTGTTATTGGTTTGCGAAAATTTAATAGCGTTTGATAACAGGTTTTGAAATACCTGGCCTGTAAATACTTTATCCAACCGTACGTTTAGCGGCAGCTTCAGTACATTATCAACAAGGTGGATGTTTTTCATCTGGGCTGTTTCGTACAGGCCTTTAAAAACGTGCATCACCTCAACGTTGATATCGAAGATCTCCATATTAAACTTCATCTCCGGCGATTCGATCTCCTTCACATCCATCAGCTTGTTAAGCATATACTGCATCTTATCGGCCGATTCGGAAATGTAGCCCACAAACTCCTTCTGATCGGTGCTAAGGCGAAACTCCTCTTCTTTGATCATATTATTACTCATCACTATCGAGCCGATGAGGTTTTTTAAATCGTGACCGGCAATATTGATAAAGCTGTTTTTCTGGCTGTCCAACTTACGCAGTTGTTCGTACTGCATATCAATCAGGTTGTTTTTTTCGTTGATATCCCTGTTTTGCTGTTTCAACTGCTCGTTCGATTTTTCGATCAGGATCTGTGAGCGTACCTCGCGCAAAATCACCTTGTATCTGGCACCCGGTATTAAGCATGATACCGCCGCGATGATAAAAAACACCTGCCCGCCGTTGCTCAGCACCAAATCGAGGTTGTATTCGCTTAGCTGGTTAAAAAATATGGCCAGCAGCAAAAGCGCAATCATGGTTTGAATGATTGAGTTTAGCGGCTCCCAAAAAACCTGCAGGTTAAAAAACAAAATAATAGTGGCAAACAACAAAAAGTAAACCGTTAAAAACTGAATGTTAACCAAATTGCAAAGCACTGCCGCCGTGGTTGACAAAAAGAAAAAGCTGATATGCAGCAATATGCGGTAACTGAATTTTTTATGCTGAAAATAACTGAAAAGCCCGTAGATAACTAAAATGGTAATGATACGGATAATAAAAAACTGCAGCCAGTAGTTATTGGCATAGATGTAATCAACAATACTAAACAGGGGGTACAGGAATATAATTGTCCAGATTATATTATTGGTTTGGTACCACGCTTTTTTTGAGGTCTCTCTAATTAATTCTTCGTTAGTAATTTGAACAAACATTATTCGTTATCTTGAATTGTAATTAAAAATTAAGGCCGTTGTGTTGATTAAATCAGTTAAAATATTGGTTAACAAAAATATTCGTTTTACGATAGTTAAAATAAGTTTGTTGTTAATATTCCTAATAGCAATAAACTTGTTTGCAAAAAGCAGTCCAATTACCCAAAAGGCCCGGGCGCTGGCTTTTGCGCGTGCCAAAAGTTTAAATAACGGCATCAGTATTTCATGGCTGGAGCAAACCTGGGATGAAAACAACCTTGCCCAAAATGCCCCAGCCAAAGCCGATTTTTTACTGCTTAAAAAGCTTGGCTTTAAAAGCATCAGGCTGCCCGTTGCTTTTACTTCCTTCAGCTCAAAAATCACCACGGCGCAATTATTTACCTATATAGATAAAGTAGTTAAACAATGCGACATATACGGATTTAAGTTGGTTATAGATTACCATTACGGCCAGTTAAGCGATAATAATTATCTCACCGAAACACCTAAAATAATTGATTTGTGGCTAAAATTAACCAAAAGGTATAATAACACAAGTTATAACAACTTATTTTTTGAGGTATATAACGAACCGCCCCATATTAACCCCAAAGTGTGGAAGGACGCCGCATATAATATTGTAACCGCCATACGTAAAATTGATAAGCAGCGCACGCTTATTGTAGGTGCCTCAAACTATAACAGCATCTACGAGCTGAGCCGCTTTGAAAGGCTGGCCGACGAAAATATCATTTACACCTTTCACTTTTACGAACCCTTTTTTTTTACCCACCAGGGTGCCGATTGGGTGGGCGACCAGGTGGCTACCACCGGGGTATCATTTCCTTATAGTGCGGAAAATTTTCCTACACTTAACCCAAAAGCAAAAAACACCCCCGGCGAAAGCAACTACCGTATGTATCCGCGCGATGGTAACGAACAATCAATAAATGATAAGCTGCAAATAGTGAAAAACTGGGCGCTTAAATACGATGTACCCATTATTTGCGGCGAGTACGGGGTATATAACAAGTATGCCGACCAAGACAGCCGCTGCCGCTACATTAAAGCAGTTAGGAAAGCTTTAAAACGGTTGGAAATCCCGGGCATGCTTTGGGATTATAACAGCAGTTTTTCATTATTTACCGGTAAACCTGCTGTGGAAACGCTGCCATCGTGTATGGTTGACGCAATTGCCGACAGGCCCTGAAATTGGTAAACATTATTGTTGCAAATAATGTTACCTTTGCGGATTAACATACCTGATTTATGGAATTTTTTGTAGAAAAGCGCAGAGAAGTAATGGTGCACATTGAGAAGTTCATGTTAGAAAAGATCAATGAGTATTTAAAGCCCATTGATACCATCTGGCAGCCTTCTGATTTTTTGCCTGATTCTTCAAGAGATTCATTTTTTAGCGAGATCAAAGAACTACAGGAAAGCGCCGCAGGCTTATCTTATGATTTGATTGCCGTATTAATTGGCGATACCATTACCGAGGAGGCGCTGCCTACCTACGAATCATGGTTAACCATGGTGCAAGGGGTATCAGATAACGAAGAAGGCGGCTGGATGCGCTGGACCCGCCACTGGACCGGTGAAGAAAACCGCCACGGCGATTTGCTTAATAAATACCTTTATCTGTCGGGCCGGGTTAATATGCGTATGATGGAGATCTCAACGCAGTACCTTATTGCCGATGGTTTTGATATCGGTACCGGGCACGATCCTTACCGTAACTTTATTTATACCTCCTTCCAGGAGCTGGCCACCAACGTATCGCACCGCCGCGTGGCATCGCAGGCTAAAAAATATGGCGATACGCTGCTCTCAAAAATGTGCGGCGTAATTGCATCAGACGAAGCCCGCCACGCCAAAGCTTACAAATACTTTATCGAAAAAATATTTGAGGTTGACCCAAGCGAAGCCATGATAGCCTTTGAGGATATGATGCGCAAAAAGATTGTAATGCCTGCTCACTTTTTAAGGGAAGTTGGTTTAAAAGTTGGCCAAACCTTTGGTCACTTTACCGATGCAGCCCAGCGTTTAGGTATTTATACCGCTATTGATTATGTTGATATCCTGAAAGAACTACTTGAAGACTGGCACATAGAAAGCGTAACCGACCTGAACGAAGCCGGCGAAAAAGCCCGCGATTACGTAATGAACCTGCCTGCCCGTTTACTGCGTGTTGCCGAGCGTATGAAAAACCCCATGCTGGAATATAAGTTTACCTGGATTAACGGGTAGCTTTTTAAGCTGAAAGCAGAATATTTTAAGCTGAAAGCAAAAGGCTGAAAGCTCAAAGCTGGCATATTGCGTTTATGTTTGGCTTTAGGCTTTCAGCCTTCTGCTTTTCGCTTCCTTAATCCTTTTCAATCTTAAACCCCGGTTTACTATATCCTTCTGCAACATAATTATCCGGTATCTGAATGTGGTTGCCATCGCGCACAGCCGTAAAATGCGGCGACATGATCTCCACACCGGCCTCATTAAATTTATCCTGGATGTTTTGGTACAGCTGCGAGTAGATCACAGCCATTCTGCCGGGCTGATCGGTATAAGCGTTTATCTGGTAGCTTACATTAAAATCATTCAGCGCGGTTTGCAGTACGAAGGGTTTGGGTTCGGTTAAAATACCTTCGGTGGCTTCGGCGGCGCTGATTAACAAATTGTGTATGGTTTGCCATGGCGCATCATAACCAATGGTAACACTGGTATTCAATATCAGGCCCAGCGTTTTTGCCGATGAACTGTAGTTAACAGTAGCCCCGTTCAAAATATTAGCATTGGGTACGGTGATGTCTTCGTTTTTTATGGTACGTACACGGGTTACCAGCAGGTTTTTCTCCATCACATCGCCCACAATTTCGCCAACTTTAATACGGTCGCCTATTTTAAAGGGCCGCATGTAGGTTAGTACAATGCCTGATACCATGTTGGATATGGCCGAGGAAGAACCCAATGAGAACAGTACACCAATAAATACCGTAACGCCCTGAAAAACTTTTGATTGTGAGCCGGGAAGGTAAGGAAATATCACCACAAACATAAAAGCATACATCAGCACGCGGATAATGTTATACGTTGGGATAGTCCACTCCGGGTAAAAACCCTTAAGGGTGATGGCGCCGTTCTCAATTTCTCGGGCTACAAACTTTACCAGTTTTACCACATAACGTGTTACAAAATAAATAACGGTTATAGTAAGCAAATTAGGTATAAAATGCACCACGGCCAGCAGGATATCCTTCAGCGGATCGACCACAAACCCTATCAACTGTACGGCGAAAGGTTTTGACGACGGGAAAATGTAAAAAAGTAATGGCAGCGCCAAATAAATCAACAGCAGGATGATTATTAGCCTTACCAGCTTTACCAGATTATTAATAAAAGGAAGCAGCCGGTGGGCGTACCCAACAGGAGCGCCCTTAGCTGCCAGTTTTTCCATCCGGCTTTCCCAGGCTTTGATGGTTTTTAGCCTTATAAATCTGAATGCTTTGTTAACGCCCCATATCAGCAGCGCTACCAAAATAATCACAGCAATTGCTTCGAGTATATTGGTTACAATCTGTTTAACACTGTTGTTTTCAAACACATTACCTAATTTGCGTTTCAATACCGATAGATAATTGGCCGCGAGTTGGGGCCGGGTGAGTTCGGAAAACGAGGCATCCTTATCATTGATAGCCATAACGATCTCGTTGTTGTACGAGATAACAGATATCGTACTGTCATTAACAAGATTTAACGAATCGGGCTTAAAGTCAAGTCGGTTAATAAGCGCCTGCAGGCGTGCTGTAACCACCCCGGCGCGCTCGCGGGTATTGAACATGCCTTGCGGGGCATAAAATTTAAACAGGGTATCGCTGTTAATAATAACCGGTTCACCTTTAATGCCGGCAGGTAATTGTGCCTTTAAGGTAGATGCAGAAAATATAAACAGGAAAAGCAAATAGTATATTTTAGGCATAGGATGGGGTTTTATGATAAAGCTAAAGATATTTCTTTAAAAATAAGTTTTATATGGTGGGTGGATTTAAGCGCGCAAAGGTTTTGTGCATTGTTTTAGAGTTGAAGAATTGGGCACGCAAAGTCGCGAAGGCGCAAAGGTTTTTGAGGGTTGTTTGAGAGTTGAAGAATTAAGCGCGCAAAGTAGCAAAGGCGCAATGATTTTTGTGAATTGTTTGAGAGCTGAAAGCTTTAAGTAAACAAATAATTAATCTCTGTTCTCCAATCACTAATCTCTTGAAATTGAGCACGCAGAGGCGCAAAGCCGCAAAGATTTTTTGTGAATTGTTTTATAGTTTAAGAATTAAGCGCGCAAAGTAGCAAAGGCGCAAAGATTTTTGTGCATTGTTTTATAGTTGAAGGCTTTAAGGACATAGAGAACTAATCTCTATTCTCCAATCACTAATCTCTTGAAATTAAGTTCAAAAAAGCTTTCGGCTTTATGCTTTAAGCTTTCAGCTTTTTCACCCCTCCTGCACCAGGTCAGTCCCCAAATTACCGGCAATATCACTAAACAAATCATTCAGGATAGATTCGATGGTAAGAGAATTTACATCATCAACATAATGTTCATTACGGGTTATCCACAGTTCAGCACCATTAATGGCAATGCTGAACAAAGCACCCTCATAAATTTCCGGTTGCGAAATCTCGATGGCATCATCATTAAGTTCAATCCTGAAATTAAGATCAGTTTGGCGTTGCTCATGAAATATGGGGTTCAGTTTTTCCTTTAATAACAGGTATAGCCGGCTCAGATCGGTAGGGATATGCAGGGTGATGATTTTCATAATTTGGTATATTAGCAGTGTATTAATAAGTACAAAGCAAAAGGAAGGATTGTTTGGGCAGATGGCCTTATCAGTAATAATGAAAGCGGGTTACAAAAAAAGTATTTTACTATTGGTATTATTTGGATGGGTATGCTGCGCCTGTGCCCAAAACCTGGCCCATCGCGACAGCGTGATAAAAGTGGCCCGTACCGATGCCAAAAGCTTCAGGCTGGATAACGCCGCCTGGAAAAAATATCGACACAAACTACCCTACACTTCCGATTATTTTAAGCCCACTGCCGCGGCAGTAAAAGATACCGCCTTGCTTCACGATTCGGTGTATGTAGATACCTACCGGCAGGAAGCTTTTAAAACCAACAAACACCGCCGCACAGCCGGGCATTATGTGCTGATAGGCGGCGAAATTGTGGTAGGTGTAGCCGCGGCTTTTATTACCGCCGTAATAATTTTTATAGCACCTAAAATGGGCGGATAAGAGGAGGTTGGAATGTGTTTTCTTAAAAGCTGTTTTAAAAATGAGCGAATAAAAGTGCTGTATCCCCCACGTCAATTGCGAGGTACGAAGCAATCCCATACTGTACAGGACGGATTTGCTAAGCCTCTCTGCCTGTTGGGGATTGCTTCGTTCCTCGCAATGACGGCTTATATATATTAATTAAAGCACACAACATCACCATAAATAAACATATGAACTACAAACTATTAGGCCGCTCGGGCCTTAAAGTATCCGAACTGTGCCTTGGCGCTATGGGCTTTGGTACCGAGGCAGGCTGGGGAGCCGATAAGGAAGGCAGCTTTGCCATTATGGATGCCTTTGCCAACGCCGGCGGCAATTTTATTGATACCGCCAACGTATACAAACTGGGCACCAGCGAAAAAATAATAGGCGAATACCTCGGCAATCATGATCGCGATTATTTTGTGCTGGCCACCAAATACACCCTGAAGGATAACATCACCAACCCCAATGCATCGGGCAATAACCGCAAAAACATGATGCGCAGCGTTGAAGAAAGCCTCAAACGCCTCAAAACCGATTTTATTGATGTGCTGTACCTGCACATCTGGGATAATATAACCCCCATTGATGAGGTGCTGCGCGGGCTCGACGATTTGATTAAACAAGGCAAAGTAACCTACGCCGCCATTAGCGATACCCCTGCCTGGGTAGTATCAAAAGGCAATACTCTTGCCGAGCTGATGGGCTGGAGCCAGTTTATTGCCCTACAGGTAGAGTACAGCCTGCTGGCCCGCACCGCCGAGCGCGAACTGCTGCCCATGGCCAAACACTACGGCATGACGGTTACGCCATGGGCCCCCCTGGCAGGCGGCGCACTCACCGGCAAATACCTGCGCGGCGAACAAGGCCGTGTAAAACCCGAAAGCAACCGCCGAAACGACCGTGCCATCAAAATAACCGAAGCCGTAGTTGAAATAGCCGCCGAGCTGGGCGTATCCGAAAGCCACGTTGCCCTGCAATGGATGATGGACCGCGACCTGAGCTGCATCCCCATAGTAGGGGCCACCAAGCTGGAGCAGCTAAACGATAACCTTAAAGCCACAGATACCAAACTAAGTCCCGAACATATCCAAAAATTAAACCAGGTAAGCGCTATCGAGTTGGGCTTCCCAGGAGATTTTTTTAATGAGGATGCTGTGAAACTGAACAGTTTTGGCGGGTTTTATGATAGGGTGGAGAAAAGGTAACTTCAATTACTCTCAGCCACGTCATTGCGAGGCACGAAGCAATCGCGAACTATACAGGGCCTCTCTGTAAGTCGGGGATTGCTTCGTGCCTCGCAATGACGTAGGGGGGATAAAAAGACTAAAACTAAAACCGCTTCAAATAATCCTTACTAATCAATTCGCCATAAAGTATCCCGCTATGCTTATCCATAGCAAACCAGGGCGAAAGGTATTTTAACACCTGGATATTTTGCGCCGGCATAAAGCTCTGGGCCAGTAAAAACTGCTGTTGATGGGCGGCGTTCTCCACCACATCAAGCACAATAAAACAATGTCCCGGCGATCCTCCGTGGATAAACACATCGCCAGCCTTAACCTCGGCAGGGTTGGTAACTGTTTTTAATTCTTTTTGTAAGGACAGGGTACCGGCATAGCAAAACACCAGGTTCATGTAATTTAAAAACGTTGGATACGAATAGTCGGGTTTGGTTTTTAACACCCAATGATCGTTTTTATAGCGGTAACCTTTGGCGTAATGCTCATAATCACATTTGAAACCGCTGGTAAAGTTGAAGCTTATTTCATTGTATTTTTTCTGTTGATAAAGATATTCACCACGCAGGCGCATTACGGCATCGGCACATTGTTGCAGGTCCTGGTTGCCTACGCTCATGTCAATAACGGCAGCGGTGTACACATCCGTTCTGGCAATATCGCCTTTATAGGTTTTGGTGGATGTACCTGCCGGTTTAAGCGGTAAGGCTTGTAACCAGGCACCAAAACTGCCCGGAGGCGGTGCTATGCGGTGATAACCTGCCGGTACTGCAAAACGTTTCAAAATATTATCGGGTGCAGGGGCGGCAATATGGAAAAACAATAGCAGGCAGGTGATCAGGGCTTTCATAAGGTTTTGGCTTTAAGTAATTGTTGATAAGGATTAAAAGGAACAGGAACGCCGTCCACCAGTTTAAACTCGGAGAAATGCAGGTGGGTTGGTGAACGTTTTTTGTAGGCGTTATAACCGGTACGACCAACTTCGGCAATTTTCTGGCCTTGTTTTACGTGATCGCCGGGCTTTACAAAAATATGGTTGTTGTGAGCGTAATAGGTGAAAACTTTACTTGCCGGGTGATAGATCCAGATAAATTTTCCGCCACGCATATCACTGGTAGGTTCCCATTTATTGGTGCAGGAAATCACCCAGCCTTCATCTACTGCAATTACGTCAACAGTTTTTTGGGTGCGGTCGTCAATACAATCCTGGTTTCGATCGGTTATAAAAATATCGTGAGCGGGATGGGCACCGTGTTTGTTGCCATCTAAAAATCTGTAGCCTTTATCAAAATAGCCGTTGCCATGGATACCGCCTATGGCGCTGCTTTTATAGCCTTTTAAAGGGAATACCCATTGTCCTTTGTTCGTAACCACTTCGCTGCGTACTATCTCTTTCGAATTGATATAGCTCATTATTTCCTCAAACTGTTTTTTTGCTTCGGCTTTTTTTATCCCGCCATTTAAAACGCTGTTGTTGAAATTGTTGAATTTGGTAAATATGGAAGTATCTGATTGCGCTAAAGCAACGGTTGAAATCAGGAGAAAAGAAAAAAGCAGGATTGTTTTTTGCATAAGGTTTGTATTGGTAAAAGGTATGAAGCCACCGTCATTGCGAGGCACGAAGCAATCGCGAACTTTACAGGAACTTGCCTACGTACGATTGCTTCGTGCCTCGCAATGACGCTTAGGTATTGTACTTTGATATTAACTAATTACCAGCCAAAATATTATCCCACACGGATATCATATTTAGTAAGTAGTCCAGGCAAACCATGTAACGAAAACTTAGCCTTTTTAATCACATTATCATCCGGGTTGATGATAAAGTTGTACGATGAGCTTAAATCGGCATTTTTTAACACCGTACGGCTAAAAAAAGCGTTTTTAAGGTTGCAATTGTTGAATTTACAATCGCTCAGGTCGGCCTCGGTAAAATCGGTTTCCATCATGGAGCAATCGGTAAATACGGCCTTTTTGTTTTTCTTTTTGTAAAAAACGGCATTATCCAGAATACAATCCTCAAAATGCACCTCAAACAAAAAATCATCGGCTTTACCAAAGTTTACACCGCTTAGCTTACAATGTTTAAAGCGGATGTTTTGCAGTCCGGTGCTGCTTACATCGGCCAGTAGCAGGTTGCAGGTATCAAACAGGCAATCAACAAAAGTAAAGCCGTAAAGATGGGCATTGGCAAGGTCGCAATTGATGAATTTACAGTTTTCATAATTGCCGGGGCTAAGCTCGCGGGCGTTGAGTTTGGTGAAAATTTGATCTTCGTAGTAGGCTGATGGCATGCGGCAAATCTAACTCAAAAAAACACTTTATAAATGAGGAAAAGTAGCGTTACCGACTGAAAAACATAGCAAAACAGGTTGTAGCGTTTAAAGGCTTCGGCGCTTTTTATAGCCCGGCCGGCAAGGTAAAGAAACAGGGTAAGAAACAGGGCAATGATGATATAATCGCTTACGGCGTTCATTATCCAGATACTTACACCAGGCGTAATCCTGAAATGATTGCAGGTATAAAGTGCCAGGCAGGCAATCCAGTAAAACCAAAAGGAGTTGGCATCTATGGTAACCATGCGGGTAGTGGGCAGCGGGGTATTTTCCTTTGTCATGATAAGATAGTTTGAGGTTTTATAAAGATAAGGAATAGATAAGTTGTTAGGTGGGATGTGGAAAGAAGGTGGACAAGTTTTTTGAGTCCCTCCCAGGGGAATAGCCGTCAATTTAAGATATCAAGCTTTTAAACTCCCCTCTTTAGAGGAGGCGCGATGGGAAAGAGCGAGAGCAGGCGTGTGTTATACGAGCGATGACCTCGCGCAGAATAACACACCCCTCCACCCCTCTCAAGAGGGGAATCGCACAATTCCACCGCTTTTTGCTTAAGTTGACGGCTATGCTCCCATGAGAGGGAATCGCACAAGCCCCCGCTTTTTTTTTAGCGTATAAACAAAAAAGAGCCCTGTTGTCCGAAGATGTAGGGGGAGGGAAACGGACGGACACAACCTCAATCAAACAAAAAAGAGCCACCCTTGCAGGCAGCTCTTTCAATATCTGAATCAAAAAAACGGGTTATTCATTAACTACACCCATCGAGCAGAATTTGTCGATACGTTCGGCAACCAGTTCGTCGATGTTTTTTTCTCCAAGGGTTTTCAAATCTTTTAGCAATTGCTTTTTCAGGATGCCTGCCATAGCAACCGGATCCTGGTGGGCACCGCCAAGTGGTTCTTTAATTACCCCGTCAATCAGTTTGTTTTTCAACATTTCTGTCGAGGTTAGTTTCAATACCTCGGCAGCGCGCTCTTTATTTTCCCAGGTTTTCCAAAGGATGGTTGAGCAGTTTTCGGGCGAAATTACCGAATACCATGAGTTATCCAGCATCATCACCTTATCGCCAATACCAATACCCAATGCACCGCCCGATGCACCTTCGCCAATAATTACGCAGATAACCGGCACTTTCAATACGGCCATCTCCAGCAGGTTGCGGGCAATGGCTTCACCC
This sequence comes from Mucilaginibacter celer, assembly GCF_003576455.2. NCBI lineage: Bacteria > Pseudomonadati > Bacteroidota > Sphingobacteriia > Sphingobacteriales > Sphingobacteriaceae > Mucilaginibacter > Mucilaginibacter celer. The sequence goes on along the minus strand of NZ_CP032869.1, from coordinate 4,741,016 downwards.
TGACCGCGCTCTTCAGCTTCCAGGCCAGGATATGCTCCCGGAGTATCAATCAGGGTGACAATAGGCTTGTTGAATTTCTCGGCCATTTTCATCAGCCTTAAAGCTTTGCGGTAACCCTCGGGGTTAGCCATACCGAAGTTGCGGTATTGGCGCTCTTTGGTGTTACGGCCTTTCTGGTGACCGATAAACATTACCGTCTGACCATTCAAAGTACCGAAACCGCCAATAATAGCTTTATCATCGCCCACGGTACGGTCGCCATGCAGTTCAATAAAATCATCGCACATCAGCTCGATGTACTGCAAAGTATAAGGCCTTTCGGGGTGACGTGATATCTGAACTTTTTGCCAACCGGTAAGGTTGTTGTATATATCTTTTTTGGCTTCTTCCAGCTTACCTTCAAGTTCGGCAACGGTGGCCGACATGTCGAGTTTATTTTTTTCCTCAACCTGTTTTACCTTTTCAATCTGCTGCTGTAACTCAGCCAGTGGCTTTTCAAAATCGAATGTGATCTTCATACATTTTATTTGGAGGCGCTAAATTAAGCAAATCTAACGGTATATTGTCAATTAATGGTTTAACAGTGTTTCCAGTTTGCTCACCTGCCCCGGCGCAAGCAGGTTTCCGGTGCTTACACAAGCCTGCAAAATGGCATTTCTAAGCTCGCCATAGTACAATCCCGAGCGGTTGGCATAAAAAATAATGCTGCCGTTGTCGGTACCTTTTTTTAGCAGTTTATCTAAAGTGGTTTCGTTGGTAACAATAAAATTGCCCATTTCAACGCGTTTGCGGTGCAGTTCGGTAGCCAGGGCGGCGAGTTTGGTAACCTGGTTAGGGCTAAGTGAAAGCTCTTTTTTAAATTTCAAAGCATCGCCCGGCATGGGGTAGTGGTTAAGCAGGGCTACCTGGTTTATATCATCAAATAAATACTCGCCGGTAATTAATAAGGTATACTGTTTATCGGTGAGTGTTTTTAGGGGCGATTTTTTCAGGGTGCTGTCGGCTGGTTGCTGAGCTTTGGCAGGGGTGAATAAAAACAGGGTTATGATGAGGGTGGATAGTGGTTTTAGCATGGGTGGAGATAGGCTTATTTTTTGAGTTCTATATTTATAGGAGGTTGTTTAAAAATATATAAAAGCCGTCATTGCGAGGCACGAAGCAATCGCACGGAAGCAAATCCGCCCTTTATAGTCCGCGATTGCTTCGTGCAATGACGCTCGGAGATATAGTGATCTTTAAACAACTTCTAAAAATATTAACGTTTTTCATTGCGCCTTAGCGCTTTGCCAGAAAAATTTAACTTGCTTATCAGTCCACCTTTACAACCTTAGTCCTCGCCGAGATCCCATTCTCATTAAAAGCCTCTATCTGAAAATAGTATGGCAAACTTTTATCCATCCCATTAAAATAGTACTCGTTACGGCCATACACCATTATGCTGCTGTACAACTTATCGGGCGCTATGCCGAAGTAAATGGTGTAGCCGGTAGCATTATCATTAGGTTTCCATTTAAGCCAGGAGTTACGGCGCTCGCTATCGCCGCGCAGCACAATCAGGTTTTGAACTGTATCCGGCCTTGCACCACCACCTTTACCAAACACCCTTAAACCCGATAAGGCGAATTTGCCGGTAGGCATATGTAGGTTTACCATTTTTATATAGCGTGCTTTAGCGGGAGTTTTCAACTCAACATAATCATGCGGAACATCTTTACGGTTGTTGCTTTTGTCGATCAATGGCTTCCATGTTTTACCGTTAAGCGATGAGTAAACGATGTACTGATGGTAAACACCTAACGATTTCCCCATAAACGTGGCATCCTGATCGGCATAGTTTATTTGAATGGCATTGATGGTACTCACTTCGCCCAGATCGGTTTTTAGCCACTCGCCTTTATTGGCGGTTTTGGCGCTCCAGAAGGTTTTGATATCTTCATCTACGGCGTTATTGCCCGCGTATGCGCCGAGGGTTGATGAAACTTCTACCGGTTTGTTGTAGTTAAGCAGCATCCAGCCGGTGAAATTGCTTTTCAGGTGATCTTCCGGTCCGTTAGAGAGGTAGTGCGGGTAATCGCCGTAAGCGGTATTGCTGTACAGCACGCCATCCTTATCAAAACCTGCCGGCCAAAAGCCTATGCGGCGCTCAAAATTGTTTTTTACGGAGATGCCCATGGTGCTGATGTGCCAGTAGTTGCCATATTTATCGGCCCAGGTTGCCCCATGCCCGGCACCTTTGGCAAAGCCGCCCGGTTTGTACGAGAATGGGTTGTGTTTTTGATAGGTGAACGGCCCCAGCGGTTTATCTCCTACAAAAACGCCATCGCCGTAACCGCTTTGCTCGGTACCCGGCGCGCCGAATTGCAGATAGTATTTACCTTTATACTTGTTCATCCACGAACCTTCGATAAATGGCAGCAGGAAAACATTATCATTATGCTCACCGAAACGTTCCCAGCCATGCTCTTCGGGGTTAAGTTTTACCATTTCTTTTTTGGGGCCGATGGGCTCGAAGGTGTGGCGGTCAATTTCCTGGCCGTACAATGGTAAGGTATTGCTTGAACCATGATAGATGTAAACCCGGCCGTCATCATCGGCAAACATGCCGGGGTCCCATGCGCCTACTTTAAAATAATCTTTGGCAGCTTTCCAATCATCGTGCGTGGGGTTGGTGCTCATCCACAGGGTAAAATCTTTATTATAGGTAGAGCCGATCACCAGCAGGGTATCGCCCAAAACCAACGTAGCTGGCGCGCAAAGTTCATCGCCCTTAACTTCATTGTACGGACGGACAAATTTGCGGTACACAAAGTTCCAGTTCAGCATATCGTCGCTCCACCAGTAGCCGAACTGATTGGTAGAGAAAAGGTAGTACTTGCCTTTAAACAAAGTCATGGTTGGGTCGGCCGTGGCGCGGTGCTTTCCCCAGCTTGCAAAGGTCTCGAAAGGTGTATAACCATAATCAAGGTTGAGTGGGTTACAATAGGTGAGGCGCTTGGTTTGCGCCATGGTGTTAAACAAACTACAGAAAAATATCAGTACCAACAGGTAGCGGAGGGTTGTTTTCATAACAGGTTATAAACGGTTATACAGGTAATACAACAGGGTGCTAATATCAGTTTTTAAGCTGCAATAAAAAGGGTGTGTACTACTACATCTGTTTCACAAACAAAATAATTTATTATTGTGTGTTAAAAATACAATTAATTTGTACTTTCATCAGCATAAGCCATTTAGCCTGAAATTAGCCTTTTTATGAAAAAGATTTACCTGTTGCTGCTTGTTGTGCAGTTACTTTTTGTTTTGCCTGCCGTAGCCCAATATCCTAAAATGGATAAGCTGCTTTACGGCGTAGCTTATTACGATGAGTACATGCCTTACGAACGGCTGGATAAAGATGTGCAGATGATGAAAGCCTGCGGCATTAACGTGGTACGCATAGCCGAATCTACCTGGAGCACCGAGGAGCCGCAGGATGGCGTTTTTGATTTTACACATATTGATAGGGTATTGAACGCCATGCAAAAAGCAGGCATCCACGTTATCATCGGCACGCCAACCTATGCCGTACCCACCTGGATGGTGAAGAAACATCCCGAAATACTGGCCATTACCCCATCGGGCCAAAACCAGTATGGTGCAAGGCAAAACATGGATATCAGCAATAAAGACTACCGCTTTTATGCCGAACGGGTGATCCGCAAAATAATGGAGCATGTAAAGGATAACCCGGCAGTGATAGGCTACCAGGTGGATAATGAAACCAAGGCTTACAACACTGCCGGGCCAAATGTGCAGGCCCTGTTTGTAAATTACATGAAAGCCAAATACAAAACGCTCGATAATATCAACCACATTTTCGGCCTCGATTATTGGAGCAACCGGATCAATAACTGGGACGATTTTCCATCGATGATCGGCACCATCAACGGTAGCCTTGCTGCCGAGTTTGCCAAATTTCAACGGCAGTTAGTTACCGATTATTTAGCCTGGCAGGCGGCCATAGTACGCGAGTACAAACGCCCCGACCAGTTCATTACCCAAAACTTCGATCTGGAATGGCATGGTTTCTCCTTCGGGATCCAGCCGGATGTTGATCACTTCGCGGCAGCTAAAGCTTTGGATATAGCAGGTATCGATATTTACCACCCCAGCCAGGATAAACTTACCGGTGTAGAGATCTCTTTCGGTGGCGATGTGGCCCGATCGATGAAAGGCGGCAAAAATTACCTCACCATCGAAACCGAGGCACAGGGCTTCCCGCAATGGGTGCCTTATCCGGGCCAATTAAGGCTGCAGGCTTTCAGTCACCTGGCATCGGGTGCCAACATGGTGAGCTACTGGCCATGGCACTCCATCCATAACTCGGCCGAAACTTACTGGAAAGGTTTGTTAAGCCATGATTTTGAACCCAACCCCGTTTACGACGAAGCCAAAACCATCGGCAAAGATTTCGACAGGCTGAGCGCCAAACTCATCAACCTGAAAAAGAAAAACGATGTAGCTATCCTGTTCAGCAACGAGGCGCTGAGCGGCTTTAAAGCTTTTGGTTTTGGATGGGGCGTACGCACCGGCTATAACGATGTACTGCGCCAGTTTTACGACGGCCTGTACCACATGAACGTAGGCTGCGATTTTGTTGACCCCACAAGTAAAAATATCGAAGATTATAAACTGCTCATCGTGCCACTGTTGTACGCCGCACCGGATAGCCTGCTGCAACGCCTCAACGCCTACGTTAAAAACGGTGGCCATATTATCTACACTTTTAAAAGCGGTTTTGCCGACGAAAATGTAAAAGTGCGCACCACGCACCAGCCCGGCATCATTAACGAAGCCTGCGGAATTTACTACAGCCAGTTTACCGAGCCCAGCAACGCCTCATTAAAAGTGGATAACTGGAACCTGAAACCCGAGGATAAAAAGCTCAACACCTGGATGGAGCTCATCACACCAACCACGGCCAAAGTGCTGGCTTATTATGATCACCCGGTTTGGGGCAAATACGCGGCCATCACCCAAAACAATTATGGCAAGGGCGTGGCAACTTACATAGGCGCCATTACCACCAATGCGGTTACTGATAAGCTGATTGCTGATGAGGTGAAATCGGTTGGTTTATGGGGAGACGACCAGCAACTGGCCTGGCCTTTAGTTACCAAGCAAGGTATTAACCAAAATGGAAAAGCAGTTCATTACTATTTTAACTATTCGGCTAATGAAAGCAGTATCACCTATCCTTATAGCAATGGTAAAGAACTTTTATCAGGCCAGGCGATAAGCAAAGGTGGTAATTTAAAACTGGAGCCCTGGGGGGTGAAAGTCATCGAAGTGAATTAATGGGGATATCTACAGGGAGTTTTAAATTTGATATAATCAATTTAAACCACTATGGAAGCTAAAAATACCACTTCGCCGTTCGGTAAGCTCGGCAATCCCGCGCAGCGGGCTTTGGCTAACGCGGGCATTACCACATTGCAGCAATTATCAACATTTACCGAAAAAGAGATTTTGAAATTGCATGGGATGGGGAAGGCTTCGTTACCGATATTACGAAGTGCGTTGGAGCAGGTTGGGTTGGCTTTTGCCGGGTAGTTGCGTTGCAAACGCAAACCCATATTAAGCGCTCGTTGCAAACGAGCGCGAGGTTATAACAAAAAAATGCGCCTGTTTCACAACAGACACATAAACCAATATATAGATAGAAACAAATTTTAAATAAAAAACCTGTGCCTTCCCGCACAGGTTTAAAAGCTTACAGTATATAATATACTTCGGCTTTGTTGGCAACAGTATGGGCTGTTGCCCGCTCACCCTCATGAGTATCGTTTAACATCTGTTTCAAATCGCGCTCAATTGTTTGCGATATAGCAGTTGTTGGTGTATCGGTAGGTTTGTTTTCAAACGGATCCTGCAGGTGGATAGCCATTTTCTCAACCAGTAAAAATGCCGCGGCTATAGCAATGATCAATGGAACCTCGAACATGCCGAAGTATTCTATCAGTCCGAATGGCAGCAGCATAATGAACAAGTACAGGCAAAAATGAATGTATAAGCTGTACGTTACCGGGAAAACGGTATTTTTAATACGCTCGCATTTGCCCATGGCATCGCAAAGGCGGGTTAGCGTACCATCTATCTGCACCTGCTGGTAATCATTAAGCCAACCGTTCTTGTAAGCCAGTTTCAGATCAAGGCCGTGCAGTTTCAACAGGCTGTTTGGTACATTGGTAAAACGATGGGTAAATTTTATTTCCTCATCAACCAATAAACCCTCTGTTTTGGCGTATGGGTCCTGCTTGCGCAATGAATGGCTGAGGCTGTAGCACCAGGCTATCTGGCGATGAACAAAGCGCTTTTTAAAACCCTCTATTTCTTCGCAGGCCGCGTTGTCGCCATCTAAAAAGCTGGTGAGTTCGCGGGTAAGTGAGCGCGAATCGTTTACAATAGCGCCCCAGATGCCCCGGGCTTCCCACCACCTGTCGTACGCCTGGTTTGAGCGGAAGGCCAGTAGCAGGGATATAATGGTAGCCAATATAGCCGGTACAGCAATAGGGATCGAGATCCGGTATTCGGGTAAAAACTTGTGGAACAAGGCTATCATTACTGCATACCCGGCAACCAGTAACAGCTCGTTCTTAATTTTTCCCACCACGTATTTTACCGGGATATTTTCTTTCAATAGCATAGATTTCTTTTTTTAATGAGTTTGATAAATAATTAAACTTCCAGCAGTTCGTGCTCGGCCTCGGTTTTAACAACGGCTTTGGCCTGCTCAACCCCGGCTTTAACGGTTAGTGTTTTGTAGCCGCTGCGCTGCATTAAAATGGCAGGGTTAAAGCTGTTTGGGGTAAGCTGCTGGTAATCGTGACCTTCGGGCATGGCTATCAGGCCAATCTCATTTTCTTCGAGGTAGTTTTTAAATACAGCTACGGTGTTGCCGTAAAAAAAGTCGGGCGCAAGGTTAGCTATTTGCTCAGGGTAATCATTTTTAAGCATGGTACAGCCGGCATAAAACTCATCGCTGATGAGGCGGTATTCGCGGCTGCGGCGCGATAACAAAAGCAGATCGGATATCGAATCAGACAGTTGCAGGAAATGTACCAATGATATATTAAGCTTTTGCTTAGGGTAACGCGCAACCAAAGCAGGAATAATATTTAACGATGACAAGGCGAAATCAGACGGAATGAGAATGTTCAATGTTTTCATGACGACACCTTTTTTAGTTTACTATTATTGTTTATTGATACAATAATCGGTACCGGCCATTAAAGCGGTTTAAGAAGGAAATTAGAATGCGATTAGAGCGTATTCGTATAGGTTGTAGGTAGGGTTAAATCTACTGAAATCGTCGTGCTGAACTTGTTTCAGCATCCCACAGGACAGGTGGACGGTTGATTGGCGTGGTGGCTCAGCATGTGGGATCCCGAAATAAATTCGGGATGACTGTAAGAAGCGGCAAATATATTAATTAAAACTACTCCCCCCTGTAAACCGGCAGCATCACCCTGATCTCGGTACCCTCATCCTCCTTAGAGATTATGCCGATATTACCTTTATGCAATCGCACAATATTAAGCGCCAAGGGCAAGCCAACGCCATGCCCTTCATATTTACCGGTATTTGACGCCCGGAAAAAAGGTTCGAATATGTGTTGTACATCTCCGGCGGGGATGCCTATACCCTGATCTTTCACGCTAAAAATAATGCTGTTATTTTCGGCATATACTTTTAGGGTTACTGGTTTGTTTTCTGAATATTTACAGGCATTGAGGCCGATATTGCTGATAGCCAGTTTAAGCAGGTTGATATTGCCCTGGGTTACCAGTTTATCCGCATCATCGGGCAGGGCCGAAAAATCGATACTAAGGTTATTGGCAGGGATAATATGATCAACCGCTTCTTTTACCATAAAAGCCAGCTCATCGGCACGGATGTGTTCCCAGTTTTGTTTTTTGCCGTCGAAACCGCTTTGGGCCAGGCCTAACAAACTGGTGATGATATCCTGCAGGCTTTGGGTACCGTTCAATATCTCGGTAAGGTTTTTATGCAGATCGGCTCCCGGTTTATCCAGGCTTTTGAGGGTAAGCTCGGCCTCGCCTTTAATAATAGCCAGAGGGGTGCGCAGTTCGTGCGAGGCGTTGCTGATAAAATTGTTCTGGGTTTCGAAGGCCGTTTCCAGCCTGTCGAGCATATTATTAAAAGTTTGGGTAAGTTCGGCAATTTCGTCTTTGCCGGTGTAATCTTCCAGGCGCAGGTGCAGGTTACTGGCGGTGATGGTATTTACTTTTTTGATGATTTTGCGCACCGGTTTAAAAGTATGGTACGAAAACCGCCTGCCGATAACGTAAACGATCAGTATCGAGATCAGGAAACTGATGATGAGCACCTGTTCCAGATCGTTTAACTCGCTAAGCCCGGATGGGTTAGTTGCCGAAACTACAATAATGGCATCCCCCTCCGGAAAGCGAAATATATTACCCGCATAAAACACGTTATTAGCCTTAAACCTCGATTTTCCTTCGGCCAGGATATTATCTATCAATTTACGCGGAACACCTTTTACTGTTTTGCCTTTGGTATAAACTTCGGGTTTAATAACGTATTGTTTTTCGTCGATAAGCCGCTCGAGGTAGCGCTGGCGGATCTCTTTGTACATACCCAGGCTGTCGCGATCATTCAGGTGATGGATTTGTGAGGAGATGTTTACACGGGTTTCCAGGCGCTTATAAAAATCATCGAAGGTAAACTGGTGCACAAAGTAAAACACGGCACCGCTTAGTACCAGTATTACGGATACGGTTAGGCCCATAAACAGCAGCGCTACCTTTTTCTGGATGGTCATGCCGCGTTATGCTTTAAAATATAGCCCATGCCTATCACCGTGTGGATCAGCTTATCATCAAAATCCTTATCCACCTTTTTGCGCAGGTAGTTGATGTACACATCAACCACATTGGTGCCCATGTTAAAATCAATGCTCCAAACATGCTCCAATATCTCTATCCGGCTAAGCATGTGGTTTTTATTCTTAGCTAAAAATTCCAACAGGCGGTATTCGGTTGCGGTGAGGTCAATGCTTTTGTTGCCTCGCTTTACCGATTTTTCATCGCCGTTAATTACCAGGTCGGCAATTTGGATGATGTTGGCAGGTTGCGCCATACCGGTATTGCGGCGGGCCAGGGTGCGGATGCGGGCATTAAGCTCGGCCAGGCTGAAAGGTTTAACCATGTAGTCGTCGGCACCGCTATCAAGGCCTGTTACAATGTTTTCGGTAGTGCCGAGGGCGGTGAGCATCAGTATGGCGGCGTTCTGGTTGGCCTGTCTTAACCTGCGGCATACTTCTATGCCGTTGATGCCCGGCAGCATGATATCCAGTATAATCAGTTGGAAGTCCATTTTGATGGCCATTTCCAGGCCGGTATTGCCATCGAGAGCTACGCTTATTTCGTGCCCCTCGGCCGTAAGGTCGCGCTGGATAATGGATACCAGTTTGGGTTCGTCTTCAATCAGCAGGATTTTCATTGTGGCAATGTTATAAAATTCAATGATATAATCAATAAATATGCGGACTGTTTTGATTTGTTTAGCCTGCTACCGGTTGAAGTTTAGCGCCAGCGTAACTTCGACCTAAACTGTTGGAAGCATTCTGCTTCCGCGATTTAAGATAAAAGCGATTAACGTAAGAATACTCAAGCTGAAAGCTTGAGACACTTTAGGACGAAGTTACGCTGCGCTAAACTTCGACCAGTCCTTTAAACTTCAACCAGTCCTGAGGGGACAAAAAGGCGTAAACAAAAAATGCCCGCTCACCGCGGGCATTTACTTATATCAAAAGTGAGATTTATTTCTTCTCACTCATCCCAAACTTTTTCTCATAACCACTCAGCTGTACGCTAAACTTAGCATACAAAGGTGATTTAAATTGTTTGGTAAACTCAACCAATCCACCCAATATCTGCATGGAGTATTGAATATCCCGGCTTTCTAAACTTGTTTCGCCTTTTTGCAGCAGGGCATAGTTATAATCAAGCAGGTTGGTTACATAATCGCCAACCTGGCCGGCAATTTTGTTACCCAGTTGGATGTTGTTCAGTTTGTAAGCGTTATCAATCATATAATACTTGCGCACCGCAATCTCCAGCGAGTTGATGGTGCCCGGCATTACCTCATCATATTTTTTAAGCACCCGGCGGGCCGAATCAACTTTACCTTCTTTAATCAAATCATCAGCCAGGGTTGAATACAGGCGGGTGATGAGCGGGTAAAACATCGTTAACGATTCATGATCCAGATAGCTGGCATTTTTCATGTTGCCCCATTTGTACTTGTTCAGCATGTTATCATACATTTTGCCGGTGTTGCTGGCCTCTAAAGGGGCTACAGCAGTATCCGGTTTTAAGGGCAAAAGGCGATAAGCAAAACCCTCGTTATACATGTATTTATCCAAACCTATCATATTGCTGTTTGGTACCGTGATAGAAAAATATACAGGGCGCTTCCAATCATTATGAGCCAGGATATCCATCATAGCCAAAATATCCTTGGTAACATAGCGGCCCTGGAAGGTCCAGTCCATTTCGGGGGCTATTTTGGCTTTGTCGGCCTCGGCCACTGTGCCTGTTTTCACCACTTCATCAGGGTTAACGGTAAGCTTAAACTTATTGGTTGGCAAAAAGTTGGCCGATTCGCCGTTGCTGTATTGAGCCATCGCTTCCTTTTTGTCGGAAGTAATGAAATCAAACACGTCTTTTAATTCTGAAGCTCCCGGAATTTTCTGATCATCGAAATAGATCACATCACGTACGCCGGGTTTAAACTTATCGTTAGGCATAGTGATAGGCAGCGGGGCCGATTCATTCATTTTATTTTTCATGCCGCGGATATACCAGTCGGTACCCAGCAAACTCAGGTTAACAATGCGCACATCGGGGCGTACGTTTTCAACTTCCTGTATGTACCAAAGCGGGTAGGTATCGTTATCACCATAGGTAAACAAAATGGCATTTGGTGCGCAGGAGTTAAGGTAGTTGTACGCCATATCATGCGGGGTAAGCTTGGTTGATCGGTCGTGATCATCCCATTCCTGGTTAGCCATCAGCAGCGGGGCAGCCACCATACAAACTGCGGTGGCAATAATAGCACCCAATCTGGCATTGATTTTTTTGCTGATGATATCGGCAATGCCAATTACACCCAAACCTATCCAAATGGCAAAGGCATAGAACGAACCCGCATAAGCATAATCACGTTCGCGGGGTTGCAGCGGATCCTGGTTAAGGTAAAGCACAATGGCCAAACCGGTAAAGAAAAACAGGATGAGCACAATGCCTGCATCGCGCTGGTTACGCATAAAATGGAATACAGCGCCAAACAAACCGATGATAAGCGGTAAAAAGAACAGGCGGTTATAGCTTTTGCTTTGTGTAACCGAGTAGGGCAGGGGCTTATTAAAATTCCAGCCGCTTATCCATTCGCCATCAGCACCGGTACCCAGGCTTTGGCCGTCCAGATCGTTGGCACGCCCTGCAAAATTCCACAGAAAATAGCGGGTGTACATTTGGTTTATCTGCCATTTGGCAAAAAAGTTAAGGTTGTTAACAAAGTAAGGATGCTCGCTTTCGCCCAGGCCGGTCCATTCGCGGTAAAACTGCGGGTGGCCAGGCTTATCGCTAAACATACGCGGGAAGATGGTATTACGATCATAAACAGTAGTCAGTTTTTTGCCGGCAACTTCGTATTTGGTTTCGCCGCGGCGATAGATATTGGCACCCTCGGTTTGCGCGGTAGCTTCCGAATCAAAAAACTGGCCGTAAAGCAGCGGGGTATCGCCGTACTGATCGCGGTTAAGGTAGCTGTTAAGTGCGAAGGCATTTTCCGGGTCGCTGTTGTTAAGGTTAGGATTGGCTTTGGCCCTTACCACAATCATCACAAACGAGCTGTAGCCAAATAAAATAAAAGCGAGGCAAACCAACACGCTGTTCAGCGCAAAACGCTTTTCGCGGATTCTTACAACATACTCCAACACCACCAGTAAAATCACACTTATTATCAATCCCACTATACCTGCACTGATACCCAAAGCCAGCGCGAAAGCTACTGCTGCTAAAATAATGGCCGGCTTAGCTGGTTTAACCGTATAATAAATACCCGCAACTATGATAACGATAACCAGCAGGAAAAATACAATGGCACCGCTGCCAAAACCCATACCGAGGGTGTTTACAAAAAGCAGATCGGAAAAGGCGGCGCCTTTAACAGTAAACTGAATGACGCCCCAAAGTACAAAGGCCAGCGCAACTATGCTGATGGCAAAGGCACCTATAGTACCGGTAGTAGTTACATTTTTTGCCCTGCGGAAGTAAATTACCAAACCGATAGCAGGGATCACCAACAGGTTTAACAGGTGGATGCCGATTGAAAGGCCCATGATATAGGCAATAAACACGATCCATTTATCGGCATGCGGCTCATCGGCATGGGCATCCCATTTTAAAATCGCCCAGAACACAACAGCTGTACATAATGATGACTGTGCATAAACTTCCGATTCGACAGCCGAAAACCAAAAGGTATCCGACCAGGCGTAGGCTAACGCGCCAACCATGCCTGCTCCTAAAATTAATATCAGGTTGGTTACATTAAGCTGCTCCTGCGTTTTTACCAAAAGCTTTTTGGCAAGTGCAGTGATGGTCCAGAACAGGAACATGATAGTGGCACCGCTGGCCAGTGCCGATGCCATATTGGCCCAGTAGGCAACTTTGGTATTATCGCCCATAGACAGGAGGGTAAACACCTTACCAATAATAGTAAACAAGGGCGCACCGGGTTGGTGGGCTACCTGCAGGCGGTAAATACAGGCAATAAATTCGCCGCAATCCCAAAAGCTTGACGAGGGCTCGAGGGTTAAAATATAGGTTATTGTGGCGATGGCAAAGGCCGCCCATCCGAAGATATTGTTGAGCTTTTTGTAATTCATGTTCAGGATACTATCTATAAAAACAGGATTAATGCAGCCGAAAATACTAAAACTATTGTGATGTTGATGCTAAAAGCGGTGGTTTGGGGGCTATTTGAAATTTATTTTGCTGTGTTTTAAGGGGTAATGAATTTTTTTAAAATTCTGTTTTGACTTTCAAATATTCGCGCTATATTTGCATTCCTTTTCGGAGAGTAAAACAAACCAAAGGAGATTGCCTGATAGTATAATGGTAGTACGACGGTTTTTGGTACCGTTTGTCTAGGTTCGAATCCTGGTCGGGCAACAATTTTAAGATTTCGGATTTCGAATTTTTGATTTCGGATTTATTCCGTTTTAAAAACTTGAAATCCGAATTGCGTTTTAAGAGGTTTGCAGGCGGGAAGCCTTATCCAAAAGATAAGGCAGAATAATCAATCCGAAATCGAACATCCGAAATCCAAAATCAAACAAGATGCCCTTACAATTTAACCCGGTTAAGTTATTTGCAGGATCAGGTTCGCAAGCCCTGGCGCAGCACATTGCCGATGCTTACGGCCGCGAATTAGGTGAAGTTGTGATCTCGCGTTTCAGCGATGGTGAATACCAGCCGCATTTTAACGAATCGGTAAGGGGATGCGATGTTTTCCTGATCCAGTCAACCCACCAGCCTACCGATAATTTAATGGAATTACTGATGATGGTTGATGCCGCCCGCCGTGCATCTGCCCATTATGTAAATGCCGTTATCCCGTATTTTGGTTTGGCCAGGCAGGACAGGAAGGATAAGCCACGTGTGGCCATCGGTGCCAAACTGGTAGCCAACCTGTTGGTTGCAGCGGGTATTAACCGCATCATGACCATGGATTTGCACGCAGCGCAAATTCAGGGATTTTTTGATGTTCCGGTTGATCACCTTGATGCATCCATCATTTTTGTGCCTTATATCAAGAGCCTTGGTTTAGAACATCTTACTATCGCTTCGCCTGATATGGGCGGATCATACAGGGCCCGTAACTTTGCCAAGTTTTTTAATGCCGAGGTTGTAATTTGCGATAAACGCCGTAAACGCGCCAACGAAATTGAAGCCATGACCCTGATAGGTGATGTAACCAACCAGGATATTGTGCTGATAGATGATATCTGCGATACTGCCGGTACCCTTGCAAAAGCCGCCGGCCTGATCATGGAGCGTGGTGCACGCAGCGTACGCGCGGTTTGTACCCACCCGGTACTATCAGGCAAAGCGTACGAAACTATCGAAAACTCGGCTTTAACTGAGTTGATAGTGACAGATACCATCCCGCTTAAGCAGCAAAGCTCAAAAATAAGGGTGCTTTCAACTGCCGAGCTGTTTGCAAAAGCCATTGGCAATGTGAACGAGCATGGTTCGATCAGTACTTTGTTTAAGGTGGATTAATTTGAAGTTCATAGATCATGGTTGATGGTTCATAGTAATTATCTATCGTGAAAGAAGTTCATGGTTGATAGTTCATAGATCATAGTGAGCATTTATCATGAGAATAAAAGAAGAATAAATTAATGGGGAAATAGGTCATGAACAATGATCTATGAACCATGAACTAAAAAGGCCTTGTGGCAAGTAGACCATGAACAATGATCTATGAACCATGAACTAAATAAAATAAATAGATAAAAAATGAAATCAATTGCTATTAGCGGTTCTCTAAGAGAGAACGTAGGGAAAAGAGACGCGAAAGAGCTGCGTTACAATGGCCAGGTGCCTGCAGTTCTTTACGGTGGGCCAACCCAAACCCACTTTTCGGTGTCCGCAGCTGATTTGAGAGCCGTAGTTTACACTCCGGTTGTTCATTTCATCGATCTGGAAATTGCCGGTGTTAAATCACAAGCTATCATCCAGGACATCCAGTTCCACCCACTAACTGAAAAAATCACTCACGTTGACTTTTTATTGTTAGACGAGAAAAAACCTATCGCCATCGAGATCCCTGTTAAATTAACCGGTACTTCGCCAGGTGTTAAAGTAGGTGGTAAACTGGTACAAAAATTAAGGAAACTGCGTATCAAAGCGCTTCCGAAAGATCACCTTGATGCTATCGAAGTAAGCATCGAATCGTTAGAAGTAGGTAAATCAGTTAAAGTATCTGATATTAAATTAGATAACTTAACTATCACCAACGCTAAAGAAGACACTATTGTTTCTGTAACTACCTCACGTGCATTACGTCAGGCAGAGCAGGAAGCGGCTCAGGGCAAAAAATAATTGCCCCTCTGCCCCTAAAAGGGGAGGAAAAGCTGAAATTAAAAACAGCGGTAGAGGTTACTCTATCGCTGTTTTTGTTTGGGTAATAAATAATATCTTCGCATAAAATTTAAAATTGATCACTCACAAACGTCTGAAAGGATAACCGACACGTCATTGCGAGGAACGAAGCAATCGCACATAAGCAGGTCCGCCCTGTATAGTCCGCGATTGCTTCGTTCCTCGCAATGACGGTTGTTGTCAGCTTTAGATGCTTTATTAACTTCCCCCTTTAGGGGGCCAGGGGGCATGAAATATCTAATTGTAGGTTTAGGAAATATTGGTCCGGAGTATGCCGATACCAGGCATAATATCGGTTTTATGGTGTTGGATGAACTGGCTAAGCAGGAGGGAACGCGGTTTCAAAATTCGCGGTTGGCTTATTACACCGAAGTATCGCACAAAGGCCGTACCCTGTGCCTGGTTAAACCTACCACCTACATGAACCTGAGCGGCAAGGCGCTTAACCACTGGATGAAGGATCTGAAAATTCCGATAGAAAATGTGTTGGTTATTGTTGATGACCTGGCCCTGCCTTTAGGCACCCTGCGTTTAAAACCCAAAGGCAGTGCCGCCGGCCATAACGGCCTTAAAAATATCGAAGCTACTTTAGGCCATAGCAATTACGCCCGCCTCCGTTTTGGTATTGGCGATAATTATCCCAAAGGCCGCCAGGTTGATTTTGTGCTGAGCAAATTTGATAAAGATGAACTGCCCGAACTTCCCGCATTGATCGACCGCTCCATCGAGATGGTGAAAAGTTTTGTAACCATCGGCACCGAATTAACCATGACCCGGTTCAATAAGTAACATCACTGTTACAAACTAATATTTTAGTTAAAATGCCGTTCAAATCGTGATTCACGTTGTAACGTGATACGCGTTCTTACGTCTTGTAAACCTAAATACACCTTATGAAACAAATCCTGCTAACGGTACTTTGCTGTTACTTTACTACAATCATCTACGCACAAACCAAAACTGCTGCTGCTGCTCCGGCTGTTGCCAACATTACTGTAAAAGGAATTATTATTGATTCGGCTGTAAATAAACCGATGGGTTATGTTACCGTGGCTTTGCAGGATGCCGCTACCAAAACCCCTGTAAAAAGCACATTGGCTAAAGACGACGGCAGCTTTGAACTGAAAGCCCCCGAAGGCAAAACGTACCAGCTGGTAGCTGTATTTATAGGTTATGCCACTAAAACTATTCCCGTAAAACTAACCGGCAATACATTTAACGCAGGCCGCATCCTGCTTTCACCATCAAGCAAGCAGCTAAAAGAAGTTACCGTAACCGCCGTGCGCCCGGTAATGAAGCAGGAGGTTGACCGCCTGAGCTACGATGTAACCGCCGACCCGGAAAGTAAATCAATCACCGCACTGGATATGATCCGTAAGGTGCCTTTATTATCTGTTGATGGCAATGATGCGATCAAGCTGCGTGGAAATGATAATTATAAGATCCTTATTAATGGTAAAGAATCGGCCATGATGGCTAAAAATCCATCGGATGTACTGAAATCGATGCCTGCGGCCAATATCGAAAAGATAGAAGTGATTACCACGCCGCCCGCAAAATATGATGCCGAAGGCCTGGCCGGGATCATCAACATCATCACCAAAAAAAATGCCGACCAGGGTTATAACGTGAGCCTTAATACCGGCTACAACAGCGTATACGGCGAACGTGCCAATGTAAACTTAACCGTAAAGCAGGGCAAATTTGGTTTTAGCGGTTATGCCGGTTATAACTACAGGCCGATGCGCTCGTCGGCGTATGAAAACATGACCACTTTTGATAGCCCTGCATCATCGCTCAGCCAAACAGGGATGAGGGGCAACAGTGGCAAAAACTCGTACGGCAGCGGCGAGCTGAGTTTTGAGATAGATACCCTGAACCTGCTTACCGGTATGTTTGATTTTTACAACGGTAAAAGCAACCAGGAAAATAACCAGGTAACTACCTTCAGGGATAACCTGAACAACATCAAACAATTTTACCGCCTGTTTAATAGTGGCGATGGGGATTTCAACGGATCGGACGTGGGGTTGAATTACCAGTTAGGTTTTAAGAAAAACAAAGAGCAGCTGCTTACCATATCGTACAAATACAATTACAACAACAATATCCAAAATAACGGGGCTACCAAAGGGAATGATACCATCGGTACCGGCAGCCCGGCCGATTACAGGCAGTATAACAGATCGGGTTCAAAACAGCACGCTTTCCAGTTAGATTATATTCAGCCATCCAAAATCCTTACGGTTGAGGCGGGTGGTAAGGTTACGCTGCGTAACAACTACAGCCAGTTCAACACCGATGTAAAAAGCGATGTGGATAATGAATACCATGCTGATACTGCCCAGGTTAACAATTTTACCTATAAACAAAACATTTATGGCGTATACAATTCTTACTCGGTTAAGCTAAGCAAATGGGCATTTAAAGGCGGCATGCGTTTGGAGCATACCACGGTTGATGCCAACTTCGCGGTAGGCAAGCCAACCGTTAACCAGGATTATGATAATTTTGTGCCCTCGGTATCGGTACAGCGCAGCCTGAAAAGCAGCAGCCTTACATTGGGCTTTACGCAACGCATCCAGCGCCCGGGCATTTACCAGTTAAACCCGTATACCGATCAAACCAACCCGCAATACCGTAACGTGGGCAACCCTAACCTGAGGGCGGCAGTTACCAACAATTTTGAACTGGGTTACAGCAATTTTGCCAAGGGCTCCATCAATCTCAGTACCAATTACTCGTTTGCCAATAATACGGTACAAAACCTGGCCTCGGTTGATTCGGCCGGTGTTACCACTACTACATACGCCAATGTAGGCTCAAACAAAAACTGGGGTTTTGATTTGAATGTGAACTACCCCATCACCCCTAAACTAAACGTAAATATAAACGCCGAGTTATTGTTTGTTTGGCTGAAAGGCTATTATAACGGTTCGCTGTTTAGTAACAGCGGTAACCAGGGGCATATTTTTACCTATACCAGCTACAAGTTTGATGGCGGCTACCGGGCCGGTTTAAATATTGGTTATGATAGCCGTTATGTATTGCTGCAGGGAAAGGATAATTATTTCTTCTTCAGTTCCATCAGCGGAAGTAAAACAATGTTTAAAGAGAAAGTAACCCTATCGTTAAACGTTAACAATCCATTTAAAAAATTCAACAAGCTCGACTTTTACACTAAAGGCGACGGCTTTGAAACCTACACCGCCAACAACAATTTTTACCGAACCATTAACGTAAGCCTGAGCTACAAATTTGGCCGCCTTAACAGCAGCATAAAGAAAAATCAACGTGGTATTAACAACGATGATGCCAGTAGCGGAGGCCGAAATTAAGAGCCGCGGTAATTATTCTGTTACGTATTAAGGTGTTAGGTTAAAAAGTGTTAAACGCATATTTTTTACTGTAACGGTCGGATATCTTACACGTCTTATGACCAAAATCGCAATTATGAAACAATTTCTACTAACAGTGTTATGCTGTTTTGTTACGGGCCTGGCAATGGCCCAAACCACACCGGCAGCTCCTGTTAAAAATATAACGGTGAAGGGAACGGTGATCGATTCGGCGGCGAACAAGCCATTGGGGTATGGCACCGTAGCTTTGCAGGATGCTGCTACCAAAGCACCTGTAAAAAGTACCCTTGCCAAAGATGACGGCAGTTTTGAACTGAAGGCTCCCGAAGGCAAAACCTACCAGCTGGTTGTAGCTTCGGTTGGTTATGCAACCAAAGTTATCCCGGTAAAATTAACCGGTAATGCTTTTGATGCCGGGCGCATCCTGATATCAACCTCAAATAAACAACTGAACGAAGTAACCATTACCGCCGTAAAACCGGTAATGAAACAGGAGGTTGATCGCCTGAGCTATGACGTAACTGCCGACCCGGAAAGTAAAGCCATCTCTGCCCTGGATATGATGCGCAAAGTACCATTACTTGCAGTTGATGGCGATGACAACATCAAACTGAAAGGCAGCGGCAAATACAAGATCCTGATAAACGGAAAAGAATCGGCATTGATGGCTAAAAACCCATCGGATGTATTGAAAGCTATGCCTGCAACCAATATCGAAAAAATTGAGGTGATCACCACGCCGCCTGCAAAATACGATGCTGAGGGGTTGGCCGGTATCATCAATATCATCACTAAAAAAAATGCCGACCAGGGCTTTAATGGCAGCGTTAATTCCCGGTATAACACAGTTTGGGGGGCGGGCTATAACCTTAATATTACTGCCAAGCAGGGTAAATTTGGTATTTCGGGTTATGCTGGTTTTGGTAAGCAAAACCAAAACAGTAACAGTTTTTCAAATACCCAAACCCAGTTTGAGCCCAATACCAAAAATGTACGCTCAACACTGGTGCAAACCGGAGATAATACCTTTGGCGGCAGATACCGTTATGGCAATGCCGAGTTAAGCTATGAAATTGACAGCTTGAATTTGTTAACGGGCTCTTTCGAGGCTTTTCATGGCGAGTTTGACCAAAGTGGCAGCCAGCGTTCGGTTCAGCGTGATGCCTCGGGCGCAATTACACAAGGTTACCATTTAACAAACTCAGGTTATAATCATGATCAGGGCCTGGATGCATCAATCAATTACCAGTTAGGCTTTAAAGGGCATAAAGATGAGTTGCTTACCCTATCGTACAAATACAGCTATGGGCCAAGCAAAAACTTTACGGATAATCAGTTTAATGAAAGAACCAACTATTACAGCGCAAACCAACCTGATTTCAGGCAATACAACAACGCCGGTAATAAAGAACATACCTTTCAGCTGGATTACGCCTACCCTGTAAAAAAGATCAGCATTGAGGCCGGCGCTAAGGTTATCCTCCGTAATAATTTCAGCGATTACAGCCGCCAGGATAAAGACGCTAAAGATTCCCTGAATACAAGCCCTAATGCCGTTTACAATATAAACAGTGGCCAAACAGGTGCTTTTGATTATCACCAGGATGTATATAGCGCATACAACTCGTACCAGTTAAAATTTGAAAAATGGACAGGAAAGGCCGGCTTACGTTTGGAGCATACCCAGGTTAACGCGGTATTTACCGGTACGCCGCTTGATAAAAGCTATAATAACCTGATTCCCTCGGTATCTATCCAGCGCTCGCTGAAAAGCAGCAGCCTTAGCTTGGGCTTTACCCAACGGATCCAAAGGCCGGGTATTTACCAGTTAAACCCTTTTATCGACAAATCGAACCCTAAATTTATCAGCACCGGTAACCCCGATTTAAAACCTGAGCTTAACAATACCTTTGAGCTGAACTACAGCAATTTTTCGAAAGGATCAATCAATGTTGGTTTAAGCTATGCTTTTTCAAATAATGCCATCCAGAATGTAACCAGCCTTATTGATACCGTTACTTTTACAACTTATCAAAACTTAGGCAGTAACCGCAGTTTGGGTTTAAACCTCAATACTAATTATTCCATTACCAAAAAACTTACCGTTAATATCAACGGGCAGGTTTCGCACATCTGGCTAAAAGGAACTTACAACGGCAGCTTTTACAAAAACGATGGTTATACAGGCAATGCCTTCGCCAACATCGGCTACAAGTTTGATGGTGGTTACCGCCTTGGTTTGGATGCGGGTTTCTTTAGTGGCGATGTTACGCTGCAAGGCAAATCGAGCAATTTTATTTTTAACTCGTATGTGTTATCTAAAGAGTTCCTGAATAAAAAGCTCACCATATCGGCAGTGGCCAACAACCCGTACAGCAAATACCGCACTTTCCGGTCGACCACCAACACGGTTGATTTTGACCAGGAATCGTTATACCATAACCGCTACCGCAACTTTGCCGTTAGGGTAAACTTTAAATTCGGCAAGCTGAACGGCGAGATTAAAAAGAACCAGCGCGGTATTAATAATGACGATACCAAAGGCGGCGGCAAAAGCAATAGCGGCGGCAACGGATAATTAACAACTTGAGCATATGCAACTATTAATAACCAACAATCAGGTGCCGCGAGGCACCTTTTTTATTGACGAAAATTGTATGAAACGCTGTATACCGCTATCCGAAGTCTCTGACTTCGGATGACTATGCCTGTAGTTTGCAACTACAGATTTATCGCTTTAATCACTAAATTTACACAATGAAAGTTTACGGAATAACCAATTGCAATACAGTAAAAAAAGCCATCGACTGGCTGAAAGAAAATAAAGTTGATTACGATTTTCAGGATTTTAAAAAGCTTGGCGTAAGCACCGAAAAACTGCAGGAGTGGGATACCAAGGCAGGCTACGAAAAGTTTATGAACAAACAAGGCCTCACCTGGAAACAGCTCGACCCGGCGGTTAAAGAAAGCATCAAAACCAACACCGATGCCCTACAATTACTACAGCAAAAAACCAGCATGATCAAACGCCCGGTTATTGAAGATGGCGGGTTTTTGTTTTTTGGGTTTGATGAGAAGGTTTATGCCGACCATTTTTTGGGGAAGTAATTTAAAGAACGAATGGGGGGCTCTTGCTAAGAAAGCAAACGATTATTGTTTCAATCATATGTTATATACTATACAAGTCTGCTACTCTTTTGCTAAATGATGGCAGACTTGTATAGCATAACATAAGGGTGATTAGAGACAAAAATTTACGACATAAGGTTGTAATGTTATTACTAATCGAAATTGTTTCTGTGAGCTAATTTTCTAAGTTGTTGTAATATTGTTAAATAAAGCTGTTCTCTTTGCCCTTTATTAATAAAATCAACTTCTATCGACATCCCTTCTCTCGGCTCGAATTGAGTTCTGGTTAACCAATCATGAGATTTCCAATCACAAGGAGATAGTATAACGGGGAAAATTATTAATCCGCGGGACCGCTGGTTTTGTAAGAAGAGTTGTACTTCGGTATTTGAACAGTATTTTGAATTTAAAAAATATTGACTCACTAAAGTTAAAACGATATCCGCCTTTTCTATTTGTTGCTTTATCTCGTCGTCCCAATCGTCTCCTGCAAGTATTTTTTTATCATACCAAAACTCAAATCCCTCCCGTTCCAGCCCAGACAAATAATCTATCAACGATCCTTTGTTAAAATAGCTCGAATCCTGATGACTATAACTTATAAATACTTTTGTTTTAGATGATGCTTTTACCGGTGTAGTCTTATCGTTTAGAGGACTTAGTACCATTTGCATAAATTCCGATAACAGTTCGGATTGATTAACCTGGTTAAATAATCTTGCATTGGGTTCGAAATTCCAACCATATTCTCTTAAGTAATTTGCAAAGGGAGAACCGGGCGATATAGTTGATGCACACTTAAGCATTAAATTGGCTCCGGACGGCCAGTCACTTCTGTGATTGGAATATAGCTTTCTCGACTCTGTAATATTATGATCGGTAACGTAGCAAGAGATAATAGTTACGCCAAGCCGCTTGATTTTTTCAGCAATTGAAATAATATCCGAACGGTCATGGTAAGCTGAATCCGTAGGGTCGCCATCTGATAAAACAAAAAGGACCGGCCCTTCTGCATACGATTTATTTCTTAGCTCAAATTCGAACCGGGAAAAAACGGCCTGAAACCCTTCTTTCATAGGAGTATCACCAAGCATTTCCCTTGCTAATTTTTCAAGATGATTTTTATAGTCACGCCAATTATTTGCTAATTGGTCAATCGCCACTGTTGTGTTCGAGGTAAATGGCGTGTCAAGCAGATCTCTTACTTTTGGCCCCTTCGAACCAAAAAAAGCAGACAGTATTCCCCCAAATCCAAAGCCATAAGAAAATATATTGATTAATGGAGCTATCCTTTCGCTTGAATTGGCTCTTGAAAGAATAGATGCCTTTTTCACCAGATCTTCAAGCGCGTCCCGGAAGCTTTCCAGTCTTGAAATAGTATTACCCGACTTGTTTTCTATTGCGCTCATCATTGAACCTGACACATCCACAAGTATGCCTACAAGTAGTGGCTTATCTGCTGTTGGTTTCATTTCGTGCTTAGTTTAGGATATAAATTTTTATTGCAAGATACTAAACAACACTTTTTTTACCAGAAACATAATTGTTTTTATTTCATAACATTAACTAACAGATTTGGGTCAACTGATAATTCGTTAAACTATATTCGCCTGCTGAA
Organism: Mucilaginibacter celer; assembly: GCF_003576455.2. Taxonomy (NCBI): domain Bacteria; kingdom Pseudomonadati; phylum Bacteroidota; class Sphingobacteriia; order Sphingobacteriales; family Sphingobacteriaceae; genus Mucilaginibacter; species Mucilaginibacter celer. The sequence goes on along the minus strand of NZ_CP032869.1, from coordinate 4,717,647 downwards.
TTGGCAGTGATTTATAATTTGCTAACAATCTCACGGTTCAGGTTTATTCTCCTTAATATCTCCGTAACAATCGTTTTACCTAACTTTCGCATCTGCCTAATTTGTAGTATACTTGTTTCTTTACGCAATTTATTTGACTGAACAATGAAACTAAAACTGATGGCAGGTTGCAGCCTTGCCCTTACGTTGGCTGCTGCCGTAGGTAATGCCCAGCAAGCGGCGCCCGCAACCACCACCCCGCCGGGATCGGTGTATGATTACCATGAAACTTTTGGTCCGGGTTTTTACACTAAAAACGGTACCGAATTCCGCGCCGCAAGCGGCGAACCGGGTGCCAAATACTGGCAAAACCGTGCCGATTACCAATTGGCCGCCAAATTGAACGATCAAACCAACGAAATTACCGGCTCTGAAACTTTAACCTACACCAATAACAGTCCGCAAACTTTGGGCTTTATGTGGATGCAGCTTGATCAGAATTTGTTTAAACTCGATTCGAGGGGAACTGCCATCGTTCCGCCGGCGGGCAGCCGTAACTGGGGCCGCGGCGAAGCTTTTGATGCCGGTTATAAAATTAAATCGGTAAAAGTTGGCAATGCCAAAGGTGAGTACAGTGATGTTAAATTCCTGATCAATGATACCCGTATGCAGATCTTTTTACCAAAAGATATTGCTGCCAACGGTGGCCAGGCCAAAGTGAAAATTGAATATTCGTTTGTATCGCCTAACTACGGATCGGACCGTATGGGTTACCTGCAAACTAAAAATGGTAAAATTTACACCATTGCACAATGGTACCCACGTGTTTGTGTGTATGATGATGTAATGGGCTGGAATACCCTGCCATACAGTGGTCCGGGTGAGTTTTACCTGGAGTATGGTGATTTTGATCTGAGCATCACAGCTCCTTCAAATCACATCGTAGTGGCATCGGGCGAGTTGCTGAACCCGCAGGAAGTTTATACTCCTGAGCAGGTAAAACGCTGGGCAGCTGCCGAAAAAAGTGAAACTACGGTAATTATCCGTGGCGCTAATGAGGTTACCGATCCAAAATCGCGCCCGGCCGGTAAACCAACTTTAACCTGGCACTTTAAAATTAAAAACGCGCGCGATGCTTCATGGGCTTCATCGGCAGCGTTTATTATCGACGCCGCTAAAATGGATTTGCCAAGCGGTAAAAAATCAACCGCTATTTCGGCTTATCCTGTTGAAAGCGATGGCAATGACGCCTGGGGCCGATCTACCGAGTACGTGAAAAAATCTATCGAGTACAATTCGAAAAAATGGTTCGAATTTCCTTATCCTGCTGCTACAGCCGTTGCCGGTATTGTTGGCGGTATGGAATATCCGGGTATTGTTTTCTGCGGATCGAAGGCTAAAAAAGGAAGCCTTTGGGGTGTGAATGACCACGAGTTTGGCCACACCTGGTTCCCGATGATCGTTGGATCGAACGAGCGTATGTACGGCTGGATGGACGAAGGTTTCAATACTTTTATCAATACCCTTTCTACCGCCGATTTTAACAATGGCGAGTACAAAAGCACCCGCCCTACGGATATGCACCGCACAGGCGACTTCTTCACCAAACCCGAGCTGGAGCCGATTATGAGCCAGCCGGCCAACCTGAAAGAAAGAAACACAGGTACATTGCTTTATTCAAAACCAAGCGCCGGTTTGGTAATGCTGCGCGAGCAGATTTTAGGCCCTGAACGTTTCGATTTTGCGTTTAAAACCTACATTAACCGCTGGGCATTTAAACACCCGCAACCCGACGACTTTTTCCGCACCATGGAAAATGCTGCCGGCGAAAACCTGCAATGGTTTTGGAGAGGCTGGTTCCTGAACGACTGGCGTTTGGATGTTGCCGTAAGCGACGTAAAATATGTTGATAACGACCCAACCAAAGGTTCGCTGATCACCATCAACAACCTGGGTAAAATGGCGATGCCGGTTATCCTGGAAGTAAAAACCACCGGCGGCAAAACCGACCGTATAAAACTACCTGTTGAAGTTTGGGAGCGTAACGCCACCTGGACATTCAAATATCCATCAACCGAAGAAATTGAATCGGTAACTTATGATCCGGATAAGGTATTGCCTGATTATAATGCAGACAATAACGTTTGGAAGAAGTAAGGCCCTGATGCCCCTCTAAATCTCCCCTGAAGGGGAGACTTTCAAAAACGGCGATGAGTGAATGCTCATCGCCGTTTTTGTTTTGAGTAGATGTCTGTATGAACAATTTTTAATTCCCTCCCCCGGGGGGCGCGATAGGGAAGTGTAGTGGGAGGGAGGGGTTCTGCGCCATGCACAGCGGCAATACATAGCGGCGAAACCCCTCCATACACTCTCCCAGGGGAGGGAATCGCACAATCCCTCCCTTTTTTGCTTCGAGGAGCGGATTATATTGGAAAAGTCTTCCCTTCAGGGGAGATTTAGAGGGGCTTCTGTAACAATGAAACATCCCTGACAAACAATTACCCGTTAAGCTGTTAATTTGAATATAAAAACACAATCTACCATGAGTAAAAAAGTATGGTTAATAACAGGCTGCTCAACAGGCTTTGGCCGCGAGCTGGCGAAACTGGTTTTAGAGTTAGGCTATAAAGCAGGTGTAGCATCGCGCAATACCGATGATGTGAAGGATATTGTTGAGGCTTATCCCGAAACAGCGGTAGCGCTTAAACTGGATGTTACAAAGCCCGATGAGATTAAAACAGCGGTTGAAACAGTGCAACAAAAATTCGGCACCATCGACGTGTTGGTGAACAATGCCGGCATTGGCTATTTTGGTGCGATAGAAGAGAGTGAAGAAGATGAAGTGCGCCGCATGTTCGAGATCAATTTCTTCGGATTGGCTAACGTAACCAAAGCTGTGTTGCCCATTATGCGTGCGCAACGCAGCGGACATGTGGTTAACGTGGCCTCGATAGGTGGCCTCGTGGCATTCCCCGCTGTCGGTTTTTACAATGCTACCAAGTTTGCTGTTGATGGTTATTCGGAAGCTTTGGCTAAAGAAACCAAACATCTGGGCATCAAAGTAACCGTTATTGCACCAAGTGGTTTCCGTACAGATTGGGCAGGCAGATCAGCCAACAACAGCAAAATTGTTATCGACGATTATAAAGAAACAGCCGGAACCAATAAAAACAATATCCGCGGTTACAGCGGCAAACAACCCGGAGATCCGGAACGTGCTGCCAAGGCCATTGTTGCAGCAGTTGAGGCAGAAAACCCGCCACTGCGTTTACTGTTAGGCAAAGCCGCTTTAAAAGGCGCGCGCAATAAACTGCAGGAGTTGCAAAAGGATTTTGATGCCTGGGAGGATACTACCACGGGAGCCGATTTTCCGGAAGGGGAATAAGCAACTAAATAGGGTAAGCGTCCACGCTTAACACAATTCATTCGGGTTGTCGGAAGCGTGGACGCTTCCTTTTCAACGCAGGTTCAAGCGTAGACGCTTAAACCTGCGTTGATTAGATTCGTAGGTTTTAAAAACGTCCGCGGTTTTAGTAAATTGCAATACAAAAACTGAACGCCATGGGACAAATTGTAATTGTAGCCTACAAACCAAAGCCAGGCAAGCAGGAAGCACTAAAACAACTAATGAAAACCCATTTACCCCGCCTGCAACAGGAAGGTTTGGTAACCGACCGCCAATCCATCATGATGGAAGCCGCCGATGGCACCATTATCGAAGTGTTTGAATGGCTAAGCGCTGATGCCATAGCTACGGCACACCATAATCCGGTAGTACAACAAATGTGGGGCGAGTATGCAGAGGTATGTGATTACCTACCCTTAAATACTTTGGCAGAAGCGGGCAACATGTTTGCTACCTTTAGCCCTTTTAATTAATAAAAATATAAGTGCCTACAACCTTAAACGCAGATCAGAAAGCGGCTTTTAAAGCTATCAAAAAATTTTTGGATCATCCGGCTGCCAATGTTTTTGTTTTGAAAGGGTACGCAGGTACAGGCAAAACTTTTTTGATGCAGCACATTGCCCAATGGTTACAGGATCAAAAGAAAAAGTTTTGCATGCTGGCTGCAACCGGCAGGGCTGCCACGGTTTTAATGGGCAAAACAGGTTTTACGGCATCAACAGTACATAGCGAACTGTATAATTTTAGTAAGATAGACGGGCTTGATGAAGAAACGCTCTCCGAAAACTCACCCGCAGGAATTTCGGGCCAGATGACCCTGCAGTTCACCACCCGCCCGCCCGATGAGGATACCACCGTTTATATTGTTGATGAAGCCTCCATGCTCTCCGGCGAGATTTCTGAAAATAATGACTTTGCGGTATTCGGCTCGGGTATTTTACTGAACGATTTTTTCCTGGTGGCTGGCAAAAGCAAAATTATTTTTGTTGGCGATCCCTGCCAGTTGCCGCCGGTGGGGCAATCATTTAGTCCGGCTTTGGATACTGATTGGATCTCTGCGCAGCAAAAAGTACCCGTTACTATCCAGTTATCAAAAATTGAACGCACTAAAGGCGATAATGATATCCTGGTACTGGCCGGGGCCATCCGAACTTTAAGCGAGAGCCGCGAGCGGATCAGGTTTCCTAAATTACCGGCGGGCAATCTGAATAATGTAAAGCTTCATGTTTCTGATGATGAAATGTTCAGGCTCTACGCGGCAAATTATAAAGAATTAGGCCCAACACAATGCCTTGCTATAGCACGCAGCAACAAAACCGTACAGCAAATAAACCGGGATATGCGCCGGGAGCTTTTTGGTTCGGGCTATGTGCCCCTGCAGATAGGTGATGTTTTGCTGGTAACGCAAAATAATTATGCCGTACCGCTCACCAACGGCGATTTTGTAGTGATTGACCAATTGGAGGAAATAGTTGAAGAAGTGGGTATAAAATTTCAGAAGGTACAGGTAACAGCTATTGCTTCAGGAAAAGAATTTAAATTGTTCTTATCATTAAATGCGCTCGAAAGTTTAAAAGGGAGTCATACTAACGATGAATCTAAAGCTTTAATGATGCGATTTAACAACCTGATGAAGGCCAAAGGAGTTCCATCAAACAGCGAAGAATATTTAACTGCCATGCGCGAAGATCCTTATCTAAACTGCCTTAAAGCATCGTACGGATATGCCGTAACCTGTCACAAAGCACAGGGCGGCGAGTGGAATAAAGTTTACCTGTTTTTAGATAAAAGCATGTTTGCTGCACCGTACTATGAGCTTTGTAAATGGTGGTATACGGCAGTTACAAGGGCAAAGGATGAATTGAATTTGGTGAATGATTGGTGGATAGTGTAGGGTATCGGCCGTTTTTTCAATTCCCTCCCTGGGGAGGGGCGCGTTAGGTGGCGCGGTGGTAGGGAGGGGTTTATACACCATGCTAAGAAATATTAAGGGCTGCGAAACCCCTCCCTACACCCTCCCGGTGGGAGGGAATCGCACGGCCCGCCATTTTTTCTTTTCTACTTCCACCTCACATCTGCAACCGCTCCGCTTTCAACTTTTTCTGCACATCCTGCTTATAATTGCGCCCTATGGGCAGCTCATGCCCTGCAACATCAATACTATAGGCATAGAAAGAATCTATTTTGTTGAGCGAAACTATAAACGATCGGTGGATGCGCACAAACCTATTTTCGGGCAGCATCTCTTCCAGCAAGCTTATTTTTTGCCGGGTAATGTAAACCTGGTTGTTGAGGGCCACCACTTTAATATAATCGCGCAGGCTCTCTATCCATAAAATATCGTTGATGTTTACCTTCACCGTTTTGCGGTCAACCTTCAGGTAAATGAATGTATGGGTATCGCTAACCGGCTCTTCATGGCTTATCAGCGGTTTGCCTTTTTGCTCGTTTAGCTGGTAAATTTTATCAACGGCTCTTAAAAAACGCTCGAAGGAGATTGGTTTCAGCAGGTAATCGACGGCATTGAGTTCAAAGCCATCCAGGGCGTACTCACTGTAAGCTGTAGTGAAAATTACTTTAGGTGGATTTTTAAGACTTTTCAGCAGGTCGGTACCTTTGATGCCGGGCATCTGGATATCGAGAAACATCAGGTCGATAGGTTTTTGCTGCAGCAGGCGGAAGGCCTGGATGCCGTCGGTACAGGTGGCAGTGATCTCCATCTCGCTAAAGCGCGAAAGGTAGTTTTTCAGCACCTCGATGGCGTGCGGCTCATCATCAACTATCAGCGTCCGGATTTTCATGCGTGGGCCGGTTGCTGGTTTAACAATGGTTGCGCCTGGCGCTTTATTTTCAGGTCGAGATCAAGCACAACAAAAAAAGTGTCCTCCTCATCCATGATCTTAAGCCGCGATGTATTTGGGTAGAGCAGATTTAAACGGGTGCTTACGTTTTTCAGGCCGATATGCCCCGGTGCGTTATCGCCTGTATTAACAGGCCGTTCGGGCTTGCTGTTGGCTACTTTTAATTTAAAATGATTGAGGGTAACGCTCACATCAATATTGATCCAGGTATCACCTACCTTTTCGCTGGCACCGTGTTTAAAAGCGTTTTCGATAAAAGGAAGGATAAGCAACGGCGCTATGGTTTTATCTTTTAAATCGCCGGTGATGGTGAAGTTGATATCGATGCGGTCTTCATAGCGCAGTTTCTCCAGCTTTACATATTGCTGCATCATGAAGATCTCTTTCTCTAACGGCACTTCGTTATCCGAACATTCGTAAAGCATATATCTTAAAATATCCGACAAACCCATAATTGCCTGCGGTGATTTAGGCGAATTGTTGAGGCTGAGCGAATAAAGATTGTTTAACGTATTGAACAAAAAATGCGGGTGAACCTGCGCTTTTAAGGCATTCAATTCGGCCTCTAAAGCGGCCTGCTTACGCTCGTACCACATTTTAAACAGCTTTATGGCCAGCACAAAGCCGGTAAAAAGGTTATTGCCCTTAAATGAGTTAACCAGGCTTTGCCCGTCAAACAACTGCTCAAAAAACGGGCGACTGGTTGATTCGAGATAACCGGCATCGGTAACGTGCATTACCCTGATGAGGTAAGGAGCCACAAACAGAATCCCCACCGTACGGCTGATAAACATCACCGCGAAAATCAACGGTATCAGCATCAGTATAAACATCACATACCGTTTTTGAAATGCATATTTAGGAACCAGCCAGTAAGCAATAGCATAGTAGTAGGCTATCTGGATAGGCATATACAGCAAATTATTACGCAACGATACCCAAAAATTGGTTTGCAGCGAATACAAGCTGGTAATGAACAGCGAAACAATGATCCAGAAGATCAGGTGCTGCCAAAAGCGCGGCAACTTGATATTAATCAGCGGCAAACCGAAATCCTGTTTCATACCACTAATTTACTGTAAAGCGATGATATGGCGGTTTTTAACTTATCATATTGCGACGAAATGCAATTGTTTAATGACAAACAGCATAAAAACTGTGGCTTTAAGTAGCGTTTATGGGATAAACGCGCGTAATACCATCAGTTTTGCAGTTTATCGACAGATTGTAGTGATACAGCGATATTGTTTCATAGCTAATTATAACAGGGCTAAATTGGTTTCATAATAAAAATAAAGCCATGAAAAAAATTATCACAACCATCGCCATCTTTGCCGCCCTGATTACCGGCAGCCAGGCACAAGATAAAGTTAATGTAAACCAGGGATTTTGGGTTATTGAAAACAACATCAACCTGCCTAAAGTACAAACTGTAAAATTTTACAGCGCCGATAAACGATTGATGTACGAAGAAACGGTTTACACCAAACTCAACCTTAAAAAGAAAAAAACATTGGTAGCGTTAAACCAGATACTGGATAAACTAAATGAGCGCACAGCATACATTGAAAGCAGGAACCTGGTAACATTGAGCCTTAACCTGAAGCATTAAGACCTTTTTTTAAATATACGTTTAAGGACCAGTTGTCGGCGCGAGGTACGGCACTGGTCCAATTTTTTTTATTAAAACTCGAGTAGGGCTGTCATGCTGAGCTTGTCGAAGCATGGTGGGTGGGGCGCTTTAAGCGCGACCCTTCGACAAGCTATCCATGACATAACACGTTGTCATGCTGAGGAACGAAGCATCTTCTGCAACAAGCATGGCCGCTATGCAGGGCGAAGAAGATGCTTCGTTCCTCAGGATGACAAAATAGTGATGTCATATTTCCTTCAGATGCCGCGGCTTTCACCTACTCAGGATTGACAAAATGGTGGTCTCAGCTTTTAATTACTCAGGGCGACACATGCTTTTCGAAGAAATTAATACTCCAGCCATTTATCCACCCGCACCGCCACATGCTCGCCTTCGGCATGTTTGCCGGGTTCTTCGCTTAGTACACGCATTTCGGTATTGCCCTGCTGTAATATCAACTCTTCATAAAAACCTTTAAACAATACCTGTTTCACCACCCAGTTTTTTGCTGGGGCGATGAGTTTTATTTTCACATGCTCGGGGTAGATCACCACGTATTGCGCACCGGTATTGATGCCCGAAAAATGGGCTTCGGCAGCATTGAAAATATTACAATTAGTTAAAAGCTTTGCCGTATAAAGGTTTTGCGGGTGTTTATACATAGTCTTGGGGTTACCGGTTTCCACGATTTCACCTTTATTTAAAACGATAAGTTCATCGGCCATCGAAAGCACCTCGGCCGGATCGTGTGATACCATGATCACCGTTATGCCGGTTTCTTTTACTATCTGCCTGATATCGTGTTGTAAACCTTCCCTGAAGGACGTGTCGACCTGGTTAAAGGGCTCATCTAAAAACAGCACTTCAGGTTGAGTAACGATGGCCCTGGCAATAGCCACGCGTTGTTTTTCGCCACCGCTCAGGTCGGCCACGCGTTTATCGGCCATGCTGAACATATTAAGTTGTTTGAGAACGCGTTCGGTTTTTTCCTGTTTGGCTTTCAAATCCGTGGCCGGGAGCATGGCTGCTATATTATCCCAAACTTTGGCAAACAGGTTCAGATCATCAGTATGTTGGGTTACCATTTTCATGGCATCATGTCCGGGAATCAGTTTTTCTTCAGGCCCCCAAATGCGTTCGCCTTTAAAGTAAACTTTGCCTTCATCGGGCGAAAGCAATCCGTAAAGCAGTTTTAACAAAGTGCTTTTACCGCTTCCGCTTTCACCAATAATGGCTGTTATTTTACCCGGCTCAATACTTAAATCTGTTTTCTTTAAGCCTGATTGTTGTTTACCGGGGTATATTTTACTTACGGCAATCGCCTGGAAAAATGGTGTATCTGACATTGATTGCAAAGATACACCGTTGATGGTTATGATTACGTTGATTTCGTTGATTCCTTTTTTGCTATGATTAGAATGATTATTTTGATTTCACTGATTGTGTTTTCTATATAATCAGTAAAATCAAAATAATCGGTGTAATCCCAGAAAATTAGAAGCCAAACGTCAATCCGAACGAAAAATTCCTCAATCCCTTCTGCGCCGGGCTATCCTCAAACATGTCGTTAAAGTAATATTTGGCATACAAGCCCATTATACCGTAACCCATGCGCACAAATACGCCTTTACGCAGTTTGGCAAAATGATAATCGTCGTTAAATTTCTGCTTGCCGTTTTCATCACTGATCTGTTTTACGCGGCCATTTAGCAAAATTCCAATCTCCGGACCGGCAACTAACCTGAAATAATTACCGCGGTCATCCTCATGGCTGCGGTAATAAAACGACAGCGGAATCCTTAAATAGCTTGATGAAAAGCGATTTTTGCGGTAGTGGATACTATCCTGCACATAAGTAAGCACCGGGGCGTTGCGCTGTATGGTAATATCATCGCGGAGGCGGATATGCGTCCAGTCGAAGCCGCCGGATACGTAGATTTTGAAGGCGCTGTTAAAGCGGTATCCAAATTGTATCACGTCAAAACCGAAGTTACTGGTTTTCCACTGGCGGTAGCTCAGGAATTTATTGTTTTGAGATAGGGTGAAGCTGCCATTGTCAATCAGCGTAGCAAAACCAAGGTCGATCCTTGAAAAAGTGATGCCGAATGAAAAGCCAGGGGCTTTGTGTGCGTGGTAGGCTGTATCCGGGCCGTTAACATTAACCTGTGCCACATCATCGCCAAAGCCAAGTTTTACTTTAACGTGCTTTTTATGGGTAGTAGTGGTGTCGATCTGAGTTGAATCGGGGGTGCTGCTTTGGGCATAGCTAAAACCCGCGGCAAGGCATATCATGAGGGTAAAAAGGAGGCGTTTCATAATCGTTGCAATATATCTTTAATACTAATCTTATTTATCTTTTTCTTTTTTCACTTTAATGAAGCCGAGGTTTACGCCGGTTATGGTGGCATCGTCTTCATCGGTGTTGGTAAACTCAATTACCTTGTCTTTACGTTTATCAACAGCGGCTATCATCACATTAAATACATCGCCAATGCTGCGGATACGATGTTTTTTTACAGATTTTGCAGCCGACGGCACGGGCTGGATTGGGGCTTGCGCTATCAGCGCCTGCTGTGGTTTTTCATTGTTAATGATAACCGGTTTGGCCTGGATAGTTACTGCTGAATCAATATTGGTTGTTTTTACAATGTTGTAATTCGCAACAGGAGTTTGGGCAAGCAGGGGCTGATCTGCAGGGGCATCCGCAGGCTTTTTGCTTTCAATAACCGGTTGCTGTACGGGTTGTACCAAATTGCTTTTTGTTTTGGGCTTGTTTGTTTGCGCTAACGTATTAACAGGTGCTATAACCGGGCTAACTGTTGTTTTGTTTGGAACTGTGGCTGGAGGTACCATTGGCTCTATTTTAACAACAGTGGGTTGCTTTACAGGGTTAGTTGTTTTAGCTATCCGGTTTGAGTGTTGGGCATCAGCATTCTTAATCCGATGCTTAGGAATAAACAAGATTCCGGCAGTTACAAGTACCATTACACTGGCTGCCGCGCTAAGCAGGGGCAGTAATACTCGTTTGCGTTTGCGCGTATTTAGTTCGGAGCTGATGCCCTGCCATACCGCGGCCGACGGTTGTATTTCCAGGTCATCAAGCTGTTGTTTAAACAGCATGTCCAGTTCCTTATCCTGCGTATCCATAACTTTTGCCCTCCATTTTAGCAATTTGTTCTTTCAGTATTGTGCGCGCCCTTGATAGTTGCGATTTAGAGGCACCCTCGGTAATGCCCACAATTTCGGCTATCTCTTTGTGCGAATAACCTTCAAGCGCATAAAGGTTAAACACGATGCGGTATCCCGGCGCCAGTTGCTGGATCATGCCCATCAGCACCTTGGCATCCAGATTGGCCGAGGCTATCGGGTTTACCGAGGGTTCGTGCCCGGCCTCGTCAATATCAACAACCTGCATCATTTTATGATGTTTGCGGTAATACTCGATAGAGCTGTGAACCATTATGCGCCTAACCCAGCCCTCAAATGATCCGTCGCCCCGGTAGCCCTGCATTTTTTGAAAAACCCTGATAAAACCATTCTGTAACATATCTTCGGCCTCCATGCGGTCGGTAGCGTAGCGCATACATACCCCCAGCATTTTCCCGGCAAACTGTTTGTAAAGCAACTCCTGTGCCTTACGCTCGCCTGCCCGGCAGCGATCAATTAGTTGGTGAATGGTATAGTTAGGTTCCAAAAACATCATTTATAAGTAAGATGGTGGAGCGATGTAAATGGTTGCATGGGGATTGAAATAATTTTTAATAAACGAATGTTGTGTTAAAATAGATAATCGCTTTTAAAAACGGGGAACCTACGGAGCCTTAAAATACAGCTAAAATCTACTATAAACATGTTACTCCTATGAGGCACTAAAAGATTATTTAAATACTCCGTAGGAATAACGTGTTTATAGAAAGTATTCAACAGGAAATTGGCTCCGTAGGTGCCCCGTATTGATTGTTAATTCGTATTTTTGACTATATCAACAGTTGAAGTATGGAATTAATCCTGAAATCCGATAATGAACAAAGCATTAAAGAGATAATAGCACTGGCTAATAAGCTTAATGTTATTGTAGTAAAAAAAGATATCAAAATCAGCGCTCAGGATATAGATCGTGAAGCGCTTAAACAAGAGATTCTGAACTTTAGGGCTACTTCCGAATCTTCATTTGGTGATCCCGTTGAATGGCAAAGAGTTCAAAGAGAAGACCGTGAATTAGATATATCTTCTATCTTAGAAAATCAGAAGAAACTGTTGGAACTGGAGGGGAAAGTAGAATTGGATGATGAGGCTTTTAAATAGATTTGTGATCTTAATAGGTATATTCTTATAGAACAATTTTATTCCCTAACCCTATCATGCAATACTCCACTTTTTTAAAAAAGCAGGCGACAGCTTTCGTTGATATCTACCAAAAACAATTCCTTAAAACCATTGGACCGGCATTTTTATGGACAGTGCTCTGCTTTATAATTATCGAAGTGCTATCCAACTATAGCAATTATGATACTATTGCAAAAACGCACCCGGTAAGCATATTAAGCTTTTTTACGCTTCGGTTCAGTAGTAACGAGGTTTACTGTTTAGCTGATAATGGAAAATCGGTATTCCTGTTTTTTGTGTCGATTTTTTCAGTGAAGTTGCTCCATAAGGTAAACATCAAAAGTGTGGTTGGCTTATTACTGATCCTGATTGTTTGTGTGCTGCTGGATTTTTCGTTTTTCCGTTTAAAGGGACAATTGCATCATGCAGTAAATAATCAAAACCTCGACAGATGGATAGCTAACGTTATTTTCCATGCACGGATCTATATTCCTTTAATCTTATTCGCGCTGGTAATTCAGTTGAATGTTTTTGCGCAGCCAATTAAGCCGCGGCAGCTCGTTTTTTTACTAATAGCCGTATACTTTTTTAATGAAGCAGCTTACGAAGTTACCTTATTGCTACGGGGAGTGATTTTTGAATTGCTGATGATCCCGGTTAAAGCAAAATCAACATTTTATTTTGTGGAGAGTGCTTTAGGCAGCGTGCTGATGGCTTCGTGTTTTTTAGGCTTTCATTGCGCCATGACTGCGCCGTTTAGCTTGACTGATGTGGGAGAAGAAAAGGGGTAGCTTATTTTTTCTCCCTGTATCGCTTGTAAATCTTTACTGCTATCATCAATATCACACCTAACGATACAATCCCCATAACGCCAAACACCCAGCTCAGCGCGTCTTTTTTTACGGCGAGAAACACTATTGCGAAAAGCAAAATAGTAGCAAGTTCATTCCAAAGGCGTAATTGGGTTGATTTCCACTTGAAAATACCGTTGCGCATCTGTTTTATTTTGGATTGACAGATGTGATGGTAAGCAACCAGGCCAAGCACAAAGCCTATTTTGATAGGTAGCCAGGCCATCAGCATCCAGCCCTGTTTTAAATAAACAAGGGTGCATCCAGCCAAAATAGTGATCAGCATTGATGGTTTGGCTATGATATTCCATAACCTGCTTTCCATGATCTCGAACTGTTTGGAAAGGATAGTACGCTCTGGTTCAGGCTTGTCCTGTGCCTCGGTATGATAGATAAACAAGCGCACAATATAAAACAGCCCCGCCATCCAGCAGACTACAAAAATGATGTGTATAGCAAGAACGTATTCGTACATATGGCCAAGCCCCCCGGCCCCCTAAAGGGGGAGTGTTTAAACTTAAAGCCTGTCCATTAGGACAGGCTTTTTTAATTGAAAATATTTTACTAAGCCCCTATGCGCTTTAGTTCCCCCTTTAGGGGGTTAGGGGGCATATTCTTTAATCACTTCCACCGCGTACTTCACATTATCAAACGGAATATCCGGCATAATACCATGGCCCAGGTTGAAAATGAAGCCGTTCTCACCTTTCATCCTGTCGAACAAGCGGTAGATGCGTTCCTTAATCACTTTTTTATCAGCATATAAAATATGCGGATCAAGGTTGCCCTGAACTGCTATGCCTGCCGGTAAACGTTTTTTAATATCTAACAGGTCAACATTCCAATCTATAGAGATCACATCCGGTTTGGCTTCGGCCATTAGCGGCGCGAAAACCGAGCTGCCTTTGCAGAAGGAAATCACAGGGATATCCTTACGGTTCAGTTTGCTGATGATCTCGGCAATGTAACGGTGACTGAACTCTTTATAATCGTCCCATGCCAAAGCCTGAGCCCAGCTATCGAAGATCTGTACGGCGTTTACACCGGCAGCTATCTGCATGTTCAGGTAATCGGCCGTAACGGTGGCGATTTTTGATAACAGTTGATGGGCTATTTCCGGCTCATTGTGCAGCATCAGTTTGGTACGTTTAAAATCTTTTGATGATCCGCCTTCAACCAGATAGCTCATTACGGTAAAAGGAGCACCAGCGAAACCGATCAAAGGGATACGGTCTGCAAGGCGTTGCTGAATTACTTTAATAGCATCGCCCACATATTGCAGTTTATCCAACACATCGGTTTGCAATGCATCAATATCAGCCTGCGTACGTACCGGGTTTGCAAACAGCGGACCAACTCCTGCATTAAAGCTCAAATCGCCGCCCATGGCTTCGCCTGTTACCAGGATATCCGAAAAAAGGATAGCGCCGTCGATGCCTAACAGATCAACCGGGAGCATAGTAACGTCCGCAGCGATCTCTGGTGTTTTACACATTTCAAGGAACGAGTATTTGTTTTTGATATCCCAATACTCTTTCATAAAGCGGCCTGCCTGCCTCATCATCCATACCGGCGGGCGTTCTGTTGCCTCTGAAAATGCCGCTTTTATTAATAACGAATCTCTCATATTTTGTGTTAGAAGCAAGAAATCAAGAGCCAGGAATCAAGAAGAAGGGTTTTTCTTTCTCGTCTTGATTCCCGACTCTCGTCGTCTTGCCTCTCTTTTATTTCTTCTTGAATCCTGACTCTTGCTGTCTTGATTCTTTTCTTAATGCTTTTTCAATTCCTGGTGAAGGCGGTTTATCACTTCCTTCATTTTGGCTGTTATTGTTTCCTTGTGCTGCTCGGCCAGTTGCAGGTAGGCTTTGGCTTTTTCGTAATTGCCACGCCTAATGCTGATGTTGGCTACGCTAACCAAAGCGGCCACATGATCATTAACCGAGCGCAGCGGGTATTGGGCCGCTATTTCGTAATGCCTTTCTGCCGCTTCAAAATCCTGTTTTTGCAGGCAAACTCCACCGTATATAAACTCATAATAACCGCGGCGTTTTTTACTGAGCCATTCGGGTTTCATGATCTGGTTTAGCGAGGCGGCTGTTTTATCATAGTCCTTAACGTGAAAATGTTTGGCGGCTATGATCAACGTGCCCTGCCTGAAATAATCCCAGATCAGCAAAATGATCATCATGGCAGCTACCGCGGCAAGTTCATAAATGCGGAAATACGACAATAGCCCTAACGATAGCAGGAATACAAAAGCTATGAATATGCGTACCCTATTGCTGAACATTAATGCTGGGTATCGGTAAATTTATAGCCTACACCGCGGATAGAGTGAAAATAAACCGGGTTTTTAGGATCTGGTTCAAAATACTTACGGAAGGTTAGGATAAAGTTATCGATAGTACGGGTTGACGGGTAAACGTCATAATTCCAAACAGTTTCCAAAATCTGCTCGCGCGATACGGCGTCATTGCGGCGCTCAATCAGCAGTTTCAACAGCATGGTTTCTTTTTTGGTAAGCGCGGTGATCGAACCATCTTCATTAACCAGCTCGAACGAGTTGAAATGGATGGTTTTATCGCCAATTTTATAGCTGTTAAACTCTTTCAGGTCTTCACCTTTCAGGCTGCGTTTTACCAGGTTGTTCACCCTTAAAATCAGCTCTTCCAGGTTAAACGGCTTGGTTAAATAATCATCTGCACCTTTTTTAAGGCCCGAAATTTTGTCTTCGTTGGTGTTTTTGGCCGTCAAAAACATGATAGGCACTTCGGTATTTTCAAGCCTGATAGTTTCGGCTACTACAAAGCCGTCAATCTCGGGCATCATTACGTCTAATATCACCAGGTTAAAACGCTCTTCTTTAAAAAGCTGTAAGGCTTTTTTACCGTTTTTAGCCGGAGAAACCTTGTAGCCCTCAAGCTCAAGGTTAAGTTTAATAGCCTCTAACAAATGTTCTTCGTCTTCGGCCAATAAAATTCTTTTTTTGTTGGGCATATTACTCATATAATAATTTAGGTTAGTCCAAATGTAACTTCAAAAATACTACCAGCCGGGCGGTTATCTTTCACCCTGATGCTGGCCTGGTGCTTATCCAGCACCTCCTTAACAATATAAAGGCCCAATCCGGTGCCTTTGGTGTTGCGGGTTTCTTCACTGCCTACGCGGTAAAAACGATCAAATATGCGGGTTTTTTCCTCGTCGGCAATGCCTATGCCATGATCGGCAACCTGTAAGTAAACTTTATCATCCTTCGAGAAAAGTTTAACACCAACAGATGAACATGGACTTGAATATTTTACAGCATTCTCGATCAGGTTGGTAACCACCGATGTAAGCGCGAACTTATCGCCGATAATCTCCACCTTCGGCTCAATCTCGGCCTCGATGATCTGCTGGTTGCAATCGCATTTAGAGATCTGCAAACGGTTAACAATGCTATCCACCAAAACCGAAAGGTTAAAGCTGGCCTTAGGGAAGCTGTACGATTGGTTTTCAATTTTAGATGCCAGGAGCATATTCTCCACCATATCATCCAAACGCTCCACATCGTTTAATGATTTGTCAATAAAATCAAGGATCTGCTCCCTGGTAAGCTGGCGTTTCTGGATGGTTTGCAACAGGATCTTGATCGATGCCAATGGCGATTTTAACTCGTGCGTAACCGACATCAGGAAGTTCTTTTTCTGCTCCTGCAAACGGCGCTCTTTGTTAAAAGAACGGTGCAGGTTAATGGCGCCAATTAAAAACACGGCCACAAACATGGCACCTTCACCCATGATCATGCCGGTGCGGCGTGGTTGCAGCGTAACCAGCATATAACCCCACCATATCAACTCCGCAACAGCGTAGGTGATGAGCGCGTAGAAAATTACGAATGTCTTCTTCATCTTTCAGTTTGCAGTTATCAGTTTGCAGTTGGCAGTAGTTTATCAATTTACAATAGTTTTAGTTTGCAGTATGCAAGTGATTTTAACTGCAAACTGCTTACTGACTACTGCAAACTGCCTACCGGCAACTGCAAACTATTTAGAAAATACCAGATCCAAACTATCAAATATAGCACGTTTTGTTTTCTCCAGATCTGTTTTGGTGTGGGCCGATGATATAAAACCAACCTCGTAACCCGACGGACCTAAATAAACACCCCTGTTCAGCAACTCGCGGTGGAACTTTTTGAATTTTTCCATGCTCGATGCGTCAATATCTTCTGCTTTACGAATATACTCTTTATCTGTAAAAGCAAACCAAAATATGGAGCCGATGCCAAACACCTTAAATTTGTAACTGCGGGCGGTAGCAAAACGTTGAATTGCTTCTACGAACTCTTCTGTTTTATTGTTCAGATCGCGGTAAAAGCCCATGCGCAAAAGCTCGCTCAGTTGGGCAATCCCGGCACCCATAGCAACCGGATTACCCGATAATGTACCCGCCTGGTAAACCGAACCCTCCGGCGAAATATTACTCATAATAGCTGCCGAAGAACCGTAGGCACCCACAGGCATACCGCCACCGATGATTTTACCGTAGGTAATGATATCCGGTTTGATCTGGTAGTAACCGGCAGCGCCTTCAAAGCCCACCCGGAAACCCGAGATTACCTCATCAAAAATCAACATGGTGCCGTTTTGAGTACAGATTTCGCGCAGGTATTGCAGGTATTCTTTTTCCTGTAATAACAAACCGTTGTTGGCCGGTACCGGCTCTATAATTACCGCGGCTATCTGGTCTTTAAATTCTTCGAAAGCTTTGGCCAAAGCTTCTTTATCGTTAAGCGCTACCACAATGGTTTCGTCTGCAACAGATTTCGGTACACCTGCCGATGATGTTTCGCCAAACGTAACCAAACCCGAACCTGCTTTTACCAGCAGGGCATCGGCATGGCCGTGATAGCAGCCTTCAAATTTCAAAATCTTATCGCGTTTGGTGTACCCCCTGGCCAACCTGATAGCCGACATAACGGCCTCGGTACCCGAGCTTACAAAACGGATCTTTTCAATAAATTTATTGTTTTTGAGGATCAGCTCGGCCAGTTCATTTTCCAACGCGGTTGGCGCACCGAAGCTCATGCCGTTTTGCATTACCTCGATCACTTTTTCGCGCACTTTGGCGTTGTTGTGACCAAGGATGAGTGGTCCCCATGAGCAGCAGTAATCGATAAACTCGTTACCATCGGCATCCCAGATATGGGCACCATCACCTTTTTGAATAAAGAGCGGCGTACCGTAAACCGACTTAAAGGCCCTCACCGGCGAGTTAACCCCACCCGGAAAAAACGTTTGCGCCTTAGCATACAACTCCGCCGATTTTTCACGACTGATATCGGGCTTGCCCGTAGTATTTACCGGTTCATCCTCTGCTGAAAACATCTTTTTTATTGAATCGAACATTTTTATGAGCTTAAAGCTGAAAGCCAAAGGCTTAAAGCTTGATTTTTATTTGTTGAGCTAAAAGCTATTTTTCTCAATGTCGTCATTGCGAGGCACGAAGCAATCCCGAACTATACAGGGCGGACCTGCCAATCGGGGATTGCTTCGTGCCTCGCAATGACGATTATTTTATATTTCGTTTTTCCTAATCTTTGACCTCTAATTGCGGCCGCTCCCTAACCTCTAATCTCCAACCTCCAATCACTAACCTACAACCACCTATTCTCCAAAACCTCCTTAGCGTGGTAGGTTAAAATAGCGGTTGCACCTGCACGGCGGATGCTGGTAAGCACCTCGGTAATGGCGCGTTGCTCGTTAAGCCAGCCGCGTTGTACCGCTGCTTTGATCATGGCGTATTCGCCGCTTACGTTGTAGGCCGCTACCGGTAGTTCGGTATTATCTTTTATCAGCTTGATCACGTCCAGGTAAGAGAGAGCCGGTTTTACCATCAGGAAATCTGCGCCTTCAACCTCATCCAGTTCGGCCTCTATCAGGGCTTCGCGCTGGTTGGCCGGGTTCATCTGGTAAGTTTTTTTATCGCCAAATTTTGGTGCCGAGTTCAAAGCATCCCTAAACGGACCGTAAAACGCGCTGGCATATTTAGCCGAGTACGACATGATAGATACATTGGTGAAACCGTTATCATCCAACATATTGCGGATGTAACCCACACGACCGTCCATCATATCTGATGGGGCAATGATATCAGCACCGCTTTGTGCATGTGCCAAAGCCATTTTACCTAAAATATCCAGAGTTTCATCGTTCAGGATCACGCCGTTCTCCACAATGCCATCATGGCCGTCGCTGCTGTAAGGATCCATAGCAACATCGGTAATTACGCAGGCTTCCGGGAAGTTTTTCTTTACCTCGCGGATGGCGCGCAGGTATAAACTTTCGTCGCGGTAGCTTTCGGTAGCGAATTTATCTTTCAGTTCCTCGGCAATATTGGGGAACAGATCGAACGAGTTTAAGCCCAGCTTCATGCAGCTCTCAATCTCGCGCAGCAAATTATCGATAGAATAACGGAAGATTCCCGGCATTGATGCCACTTCGCTTTTCTGGTTTACGCCATCAATAATAAACAGCGGAAAAATCAGGTTAGCAGCGCTAACATGCGTTTCCTGCACCATCTGGCGTATCACTTCACTCTTGCGGTTCCTTCTTGGTCGTTGTAACATAACTTTTAGTTCATGGTTAATAGTTGATGGTTCATGGTAGCTCCGGCAACTATTGCCAATTAATTGTTTATAGCTCAAATTCGACGATTTACAGATACTATGATCTATGAACCATCAACTATGAACTAACCTATAATCCAAACACTGCCTCTGCCAGTCCAACTTCGTCGGGCGAGTAGGGGAGCGTGTATTTTACACCCATTTCGTCAAATTTTTTGCCGGTTGATTTGCCTATCGCTACCACTTTTTGATATGGGTCGAGCAGGTTATCGGCAAAATAGGCCTCCACGTTTGATGGACTGGTAAATACCATCACATCGGCACCGCTGGCCTCTACGTCTTCTTCCAGTACAGTTTCATAAACCGGCAGGTCGATGATTTTGGTATCAGCCGAAAGGCCTTGCTGGATGCTCCTCATCGGGTTTTCGGCACCCGGGAACAGCACAATTTTTCCGTTGGCCAGTTTGGCAAATTCTTCGGCTACCTCGGCGGTGTCGGTGCCCTCGCCAACATAATCGGTAAAGTGACCTTTGCGGCGCAGCATTTCTTCACTGCCGCTGCCCATTACCCCAAATTTTACTTTTTTAGGGAATTGCGGGTTCAGCTGGAAAAAGTATTCAACAGCGTTTTTGCTCGAGAAGAATACCCAATCCACATTTTTTAATATGTACGAGTCGAAGCGGGTCATCACCGGTACGGTGCGGATCAATGAGCGGGCTTCGATATTAATTTTATGTTTTTCGAGCGCTTTGCGGAAATAGCTTTGCTCTCCCAGTTCGCGCGAAATGAATACGCTTGCCGGGCGTTTGCGGTCTTTAGCAAATTTGGCTACTACTTTTTCGGCAAGGCCTTCGGTGGTTGGTGCTTCTAAAAATAACCTGTCCGGGAATTGGTCGCCTTCTTCGGCTTTTGAAGTAAATACCTGGAACTGGCCATCCTCTTTACGGCAATAGCAGCCCAAAGGCAAATGGCAACCGCCGCCAAATAATTTTAGTACAGTACGTTCAACAGCTAATTCCTCAGCAACATCAGCATGATGCAAGGCTTGCAGAGCTTCAAAAAGCTCATGATCTGTTTCGCGGATCTGGATAGCCAGCGCGCCTTGTGCCGGGGCCGGGATCAGTTCAACCGGGGTGATCTCTTCCACATGAAACTCGCTCAGGTCGATACCCAAACGGGCAACGCCTGCTTTGGCTATCATAATGGCGTCGTATTTTTCATCGCGCAGTTTGCCTATGCGGGTAGGTACGTTGCCGCGCAGATCTGTAATTTCCAGGTCCGGACGATGTGCCAGCAACTGGGCTTTACGACGGTTTGATGAAGTACCCACCATACCGCCATATTTAAGCGATAGTTTTTGGTGTACATCAACACAATCCTTCAGTATCAACAACAGTTCAGACGGATCTTCCCGTTCTGAAACTGCCGCGATAATGAGTCCCGGAGGGTTTTCGGTCGGCAAATCTTTATGCGAGTGTACGGCCAGATCGATAGTGCCGGCTAATAATTCTTCTTCTAATTCTTTGGTAAAGAAACCTTTGCCTTCCAGCTTATCAAAGCTAAGGTTCAGGATCCGGTCGCCCTGTGTTTTAATGATCTTTAACTCGGCGGTGATGTTGATGGCAGCAAGGCTGTCTTTAACAAAATTGGCCTGCCATAAAGCCAATTCACTGCCACGGGTTCCTATAATCAGTTTTCTGTCCAAAAGAATGTATGTTTTACGGCTGCAAATTTAATTTTTTATGCCGATGATAAGGTACAACAATGGCATGAATTATTGTTAATTGCAACTAAATGACGGTGATGGGGGGAGGAAGAGGTTAAAGGGGAAAGGTAAAAGGCGAAAGGTTTTTTTGAAGATAAACTGGTTGAAGTTTATAAAACTGGTTGAAGTTTAGCGAAGCGTAACTTCGACCAGTTTTGTTTTTTCCTGATTGTGTAAACTATTTTACAAAGTATCCGCACCCAACAGTGCAATGATAACATTATCTTAGATACCGATAAACCTCACATTTTAAATATGAAAAAAGTAACAGGCATAGGTGGCGTATTTTTTAAAAGCGACAACCCTAAGGCAATGAACGAATGGTATGCCAAAAACTTAGGCTTCCCGGTAAGCGCGTACGGAACAACTTTTGACTGGCGGCATGATGATGATCCTTCAAAAAGAGGATCGACCACCTGGAGTGCCTTCCCGCAGGATACCAAATATTTCAATCCATCCGAAAAACCTTTTATGATCAATTACCGGGTAGAGAACCTGGTTGCTTTGATTGAAGAGTTGAAAACAGAGAACGTAACCATAGTTGATGAAATTGCCGAATATGATTACGGCAAATTTGTGCACATCCTGGATCCGGAGGGCAACATCATTGAACTTTGGGAGCCGAAGGATGAGGAAGAGGGCGCAGCAGAGTAAGCGATAGTTTTCATTTAACAGGCAGACTATTATCAACTTGGCTGGCAACTGAAAAGTGCCTGGCGCCGTACTGTTATTAATGGCGGCACAAGTACACCAACAGGCGGGCAGTAATCCGCTTCAATTTAACAGTATCCAGGTATTCAGGTTTGTTGCGGCCCTGATGGTGATCGTTTGCCATTCGTCGTTTTATACCAACGAGCGGCTTGCCAAAGGATCATATATTTACGGGCAGGGTGCTAACGGGGTCGAACTGTTTTTTGTGATCAGCGGTTTTGTGATGATCATCTCGTCGCAAGGTTTTGTCAGTGTTAAAGGTGGCTGGAAAACATTTGCCGTAAAGCGGATCATCAGGATAGTGCCCATTTACTGGCTCATCACCACATTTAAATTGCTTTTGCTGCTCAAAACATCCGGGGTTGTGCTGCATTCGCAGCTTGATTTTTGGCTGGCGCTTAAATCTTACCTGTTTATCCCGGCTTTAAATATGGATGGTGAGTACCGCCCCCTTTATGGCGTAGGCTGGACACTGAATATGGAAATGTTTTTCTACCTGTTGTTCGGCATCGCCCTGGCCTTTAAATTAAAACCTGTTCGTTTTTTAGCTTCGCTTTTTATTCCTTTAGCCATCCTGTCGCAATTTAAAAAGCCGGGCTGGCCCGATGTTGCTTTTTATGCTGATCCTATTGTGCTTGATTTTATTTATGGGATGATTGCCGCGAAGCTCATTTTAAAAGGTTATAAAATACCTTCGCAAATTGCGATTGTTTTCATCGTAATCGGGTTACTCTATTTGTTTGTTCCGGTTGCTGTTATATTTCCGGGTTACCAGGTTAATCAAATCACCTTTGGCTTAGCAGCCTTTTTGATTGTCTATGGCGGTGCCTCTGTAGATGGTACCGCGATCCAATTTAGCCGTTGGGCAGTTTATTTGGGTGCCGCTTCCTATTCGCTTTATTTAATCCACCCGAGTGTGGCACCGCTAATTCCAACCATTTTAAACAAGCTTGGTTATAAACAGCCGCTGATGTCGGTTGTGTTAAGCGTGATTATGGCCGTTTTTGTGGGCGTGCTTTTTTACAGGTTTTTTGAGATGCCGCTTACAAATTTCTTTAAAAGATTGATGAAAAAGTCTGCTGCTGCCGATGCGATAGAAATTGCCGTTGATCCTGCTAAATAAAAAGCTGCCTCTCATCGCAAATTGAAGGCCGCTTTTTTATATCGCGACAGCACCTAAAAAGTTCGAAACAATTGCTACTGTTTTTCCGAAAGTGCTTTAATCCGCTCTGCGGCATTTTTATTATCTGCATTTAACTGCAACGATTTTTTATAACTAACCACGGCTTTATCTTTTTCGCCTGCAAACTCAAGCGCCTCGCCATAGCTGTCAAAAGCATTAGCGCTGTTAGGGTAAAGCGCGGTATTCAGCGTAAAAACGGCAAGGGCTTCGTTTGGTTTCTTTTGACTCAGTAATTGGTATCCCCAGCCGTTCAGTTCACTTTCGGGTAATGTAAAGGAGGCATCCTTCTTTTTTAATCCGGCAGCAATTGCTTCAGCATTTTTAAAATTTTGTTTAAGCAGGATTCCGCGTAGTTTTTTTAGGTTGGGCGATAAGCCGAAGCCGTTAGCCTCGTGCATATCGGGGATGTAGTAACCTGCTATCTCATCAATAAACCTATCCGGATTACCACCATTTAAATTTGTAAGCACTACGATGGACAGATCATCTTTTAAATAAATAAACACGGCCGACCTGCCGCCACCCACCGGCCCAACGGCCGGGTGATCCGGCCGGGTTACAGTAGGCCAGCCCAAAGCATAGCCGTTGGTAAGGCTGTTAAAGCCGCCGATGTTACCATTGTTCAGCACAGCCGGGGTCCACATGGTTTTGATGCTGGCCTCATTTTTTAGCAATTTGCCTGTTTTTAAAGCGATAACCCAGTTGCCCATATCTCCGGCGGTTGAAAGAATCCCGGCTGCTGTACGGAAAAACAGCGGGAACTGGATATAGCTGATGCCTGGCTTTTTATTCCTCACAAACTGGCCGTCAACAAGTTTGGTCATGGTATAAGCGCCCGCCGAATTAGGAACCACATCGTACGAATCGCCGAAGCGGGTTAAGGGCATACCTGCTACTTTAAACTGCCTTTCTTCAATAAATTTGGTGAAATGCATGCCGCTCAGTTTGGTGATGATTTTGCCTATCAGCACATAGCCGGTTTGGTTATAGCTGAATTTATCGCCGGTATTAAATTCCATGGGCATGGCACCAACTTTTTGTAAAGCCAGTTTTTCGCTTCCGTTGCCCATTACCTGCTCGTTCTCGTCAAGCACATCGGGTAAACCAGAAATATGCGTTAATACCTGTTGCAGCGTAATTTTTTGCCAGGCCGCGGGCAGGCTATCCAGATACATGGATAGTGGGTCGGTTACTTTCAGCTTGCCTTCTTCGGCCAGTTGCATAACTGCCACGCCGGTAAAAGCCTTTGTAATGGAGTTGATAGAAAAAATACTTTTATCGGTAGCCGGGATATTGTTTTCGAGATTTGCTGTGCCGTAAGTTTTTAATTTAATGATCTTTCCCTGCCTTACAACGGCCATTTGCAATGCCGGGATGCTTTTACGCTGCATCATGCCGCTTACAAAAGTGTCGATACTGTCGGGATTGGTACCCTGCGCCCTGGATGCGGCGGGTATAAAAAAGTTGATCAGTAAAAGCGCTGTGATAATGTGTTTGAGGGCCATATAAAGATAGAATATATATAGTTTAGAGATAACCTGCTGAATTAAGTTACGCTCAAAGATGCTTTTTTATCGGCAGGAAAGAATCTTGCAGCCAAACTTGTGCAACCTGTTTACATAATAGCCTAAGGCTTAACTTTAAAATCCTTTTAAAGGGTTCGATCAAAGCCATGTCGGACCTGTTTCCGGCAGGGCGTTTTGTACGGGTGCATAAGTCGTTCATTGTATCAACCGCCAGGATTACCCGGTTGGAAAGTAACCGCATTATGTTGAACGGGTATGAAATTCCGATAGGGAGGAATTTTAAAGGCGATCTGGAGCGGGCCTGGTCAACATAATAATTTATAAATCTATTTTTGTTTAAGCCTTATTTTTTTAATGCCTATAAAATCATTCAGCCTGGAAGGTTTATAGGTTAAAGGCGGTAAAAATACCGGTTGAATAAGGTCTGCATCGTTTTTAAAAAAATCATCCATACTAAAAGGAGTACCGGTTATTTCATGAATTTTTTTGACAATCGCCAGGCGGCTCGGGGCGTTGTAATGTTGTGTTGCCAATGCGTTGGTCATTACGCTGATCTCTTCAGGCCGGTAAATGCCTGTTGCCCGATAGTAACCTCCCTGGTAAGTGCCAACAATGCTGTTATATGCTGTAAGGTTTAAAAAACCGGCCCATTTCACTTTTTCAGGATCATTGGTTGTATCAAGATTGGGCAGGTTGCTGATCATATCCAGCGGGTAATTATCGGCAATTTCGGGCGAAACATATTCATCACCCAATGAAGCAAAGCCATGCCCCAGCTCGTGAATCATTGCATATTTTGCCACAGGGCTTACTGTAATTTCAGAAAAGCCATCGTAGGTGCTGGTTGCCGCGTCGATGGCGTCGGTATTTACCATCAGTATGATGATATTGGCCCTGGCGAATGGCACCGCCTTGCTTACATATTGATTGATGGCCTGGTAATTTCCGGCTAAAAGCAGACCCGTGCTGCCACCCGAAAAATAGGCGTTAAATTTGGTATCGGTGTTGGCCGGATTGTACGAATCATTTAACCCGCTTTTTTTCGATTCGGCATAAACCACGTAGGCGTTAAAAAAGTTTTTGTATTGCTTGTATGGCGGAACAGTAAATAAGTAATCGGCAAACATCCTTGCTTTTGTTTCGTAAGCGCCGCCTCTTTTTAGGTCGTCTTTCGTAAATCCGTCGCCAATAAATACAATGTTTACCCCGTTTTGCCGGTTATAAATCAGTTTGCCCACTTCTCCGTCGGCGTAATATGGTGGTAACTGAACGGGCTTGTCTTTTTTGCAGGAGATAAGAAAAGTACCCGCACATAAAAACACGAAAAAGGCAGTTCTTGCTATCATGATAAAATTTAGTACTGATTATACGGGCAGGAGAGGATTTTATTGTTAACAGCAATTATTCAGTTAGCAGTTTTGAGTAGGCAGTTAGCAGTTGATTTGTTTTCTGGGATTACACCGATTGAATTTTGATCTCACCGATTTTGACTGTTGATGGAGATGATTGTGTTGATTTTGCTGATTTTTTGGGTTACGCAGGTTTTTTGGGATCGGGCGCTGATTGCCAGGGAAGAATTAACCGCCGCTTCTTCAATGTTATATACAGAAGTGTAAGCGAAAGCAATAGATAGATGATGATATAAATAAGGATTATATCGGCAGATGTACCGTAAGATTTACTGAAGAAATTACCCACCCACATGATTAAAAACCCGAGGAGGAAGCTGGCTATAGCTATGATAAGCGGACTTAGTAAGGTGAGGTAAATGCTGGCGCGCTTAAAAATAAGATGGTTAGCGATGTTGAAAATATAGGTAAGTATGAGTACAAAGCTGAGGGCATAGCCAATTTCATCGCCTTTATAATGAACGATATGGGAGTAATTGCTACCCCAAAATAAGGCGAAGGAAAGCATTAAAGCCGAATAAACAATTGCTATGGGGATTAATTTATTTTTTGCAGGCATTAAAGCGGGTTTGGTTTTTGCGATTGAATATATGAATTATTATGCAGGTCTATATTTAACATGTAACCATGGTTTTTATGGAGCAGCGCAAAGCAAAAGTTAATATTGGATAGGGTAACAGCACAACTTTAATTAAACGTTGGCTCGTATTAGTGAAAATGTTTGCGTTAGGGATGGGAGCGGATACCGGCCTTGTGGCTAATGCCCCGTGCAGTATGAGCGTACAGCCCGGACCGCAGGTAACGCCATTGTTCAGTTGGCAGTTTTGAGTGGGCAGTTTGCAGTTTTTTGTCTGAACTCGAATTTTAAAAGAATTATTTGAATTTATCGAATTTGATTAGCATTCTGACCATTCCCCAAATTCGATAAATTCCGGTTCAGACAAATATTCTGATAATTCTAAAATTCTGTAAATTCTGATTCAGACAATCAATTTTCATTAATCAATATATCCTTCGCCATGATCATGGGCACGCTGATATATTTTTTCTCCATGTAGTTGATCACTTTTTCGAGGATTTCGCGCGATTGCTCGTCCATGGCCTGTACTTCGTCGGCAAAAACCGAGTTGATGGCTGTGTTGCGGATTTCTTTAATTTTTTCGGGCACTTTGCGCATAGCCAGTTCAATGCGGCGTTGTTTCAGCTGCATAATAAACTCGGCAATGTTTTGCTCGATGATGGCTTCGGCGTGTACCAGTTCGTGGTAGCGTTCCTGCAGGTTTTTCTTGGCAACCTCGTTTAATGAGTGCACCTCGATAAAGTTAACCGGGAATTGCTCCAGTACTTCGGGTGCGGTATCGTTAGGAATAGCTAAATCCACAATGGTTTTCCTGCCGGTTTCGCCGTTTAGCAGCGATTTATAAATTTCGGGAGTGATGATGGGCTCAACTGCAGATGTGCAGGTGATAATGGCATCAAAACCTTTATTGTAGGTTTTCAAAGCTTCCAGATCAAAGGCTTCACCATTCAGATCTTTAGCCAGCACTTCGGCATTAGCTACAGTACGGTTAAATACCGTGAAGTTTGAAAATTTATGTTTTTGAAGGTATTTGGAGAGGTTGCGGTTGGTTTCGCCGGCGCCGATGATGAGGATGCGGGCATTTGAGCAAAGGTTGAGGTCTTTAAGCTTGCGGTAGGCTAATGATACAACCGAGATTGGATTTTTTGAGATGTTGGTATGTGTGTACACCTCTTTAGCCGTTTTTACCACGCAGTTCATAATCATGCGCATGGCATCACCGGTAAGGCCGGCATCCTTGCAATGCTCATAAGCCTTACGTAACTGGGCCAGAATTTCCTTTTCGCCCACCACCAAACTCTCTAAACTGCATGAGGTACGCAACAGGTGCACCATGGCTTCCTGATCTTCATAAATAGAAGCGCTATCCATAAAGGTGCTCAGCGAATCGTGGCAAAGCTCTGTGTTAAAGGCTTCTATAAATTTTTTGGCAAAATCTTTGTCAACTGCCTGTGGGGTGGTCATTACAAACTCAACGCGGTTGCAGGTAGCCAGGTAGAAAATCTCAGGTATATTGAACTGAGCTTTTACCTGTGCAAGTTTATCCGCCAGATTTTCCTGACAAACCACCAATCTACCCAATTCCTTCAGTTCAATCTGTTTGTGCGTAAAAGCTATTACCTTTAGATACTTCAAAGCAGTTTTAAATTTGACCGAACAAAAGTATAACTATTCGCTACATTCAATGTCAATACTTTGTCAAGACGGCGTATTTAGAATGGTTATAAATTACGAAAATTGCTTGTTTTACCGTATTTAAACTGTTTTATGAACTATATGGCAAAATATTCGTAAATTAAGCTATGGATAAGTTTAAAAAAATAAGCCTGGTAATACTTATCGTATTTTATGTATTGGCCGGCTGCAATCATTTTCGCGATCCGGCTTTTTACTATGCCGTAATGCCTCATAACCTGCTATATCCCGAAGCGGTTAATATACTTGCCGGCATAGTTGAAGTTACGCTTGGTTTGTTGTTAATATCAACCAAAACAAGGTATTGGGCAGCCTGGGGTATTGTATTAATGCTGGTTGCGTTTTTAACCGTACACGTGGGTATGATTTTCGATGCACCTTTTAAGGCCAACGGCATGACCATAACGCCTTTTTTTGCCTGGATAAGGCTGGCCGCGCAGTTTGTGCTGATAGTATGGGTTTACTGGCATACCAGCGATAAGGAAAAATTACTTTAAACCAATTGGGGGGCTTGCGTGTTGGGAATAGGGT
Organism: Mucilaginibacter celer; assembly: GCF_003576455.2. NCBI lineage: Bacteria > Pseudomonadati > Bacteroidota > Sphingobacteriia > Sphingobacteriales > Sphingobacteriaceae > Mucilaginibacter > Mucilaginibacter celer. The sequence continues at coordinate 4,688,581 of NZ_CP032869.1, read as the reverse complement.
TGGGTTGGATATATTTTGTCATGTTGAACGAAGTGAAACATCTTCTTCGCCCTGTATAACCGCTTTGCAAGCTGGAGAAGATCCTTCGCTATCGCTCAGGATGACAAAGAACTTTGGTGAGGCAGTGCTATACCTAAGCCTTTCATAATTACAAAATCTACTAAAAACAATATATGGATTTGCAAAGTGTTGAATTGCGCAACCTGGAAGTACAGGACTACCAGGAGTTAAAAAAATCAATGAAATCGGCCTATATGGACATGGATGAGGATTATTGGGATGCCAATTCCATCAAAAGGCTTATCAAACTTTTTCCGGAAGGGCAGATCTGTGTAACCGTTAACGATGTGGTTGTGGGGTGCGCTTTATCCATTATTGTTGATTACCAGAAATTTGGCGATAACCATACCTATAAACAAATAACCGGCGACAGTACTTTTAAAACCCACAATGAAAAAGGGGATGTGCTGTATGGTATAGATATTTTTATCCATCCCAATTACCGCGGCCTGCGCCTGGCCCGCAGGCTGTACGAGGCCCGCAAGGCCCTTTGCGAAAAGCTGAACCTGAAAAGCATCATAGCCGGCGGCCGCATCCCTAATTATCAAAAATACCAGAACGACCTTACCCCCCGCCAGTACATTGATAAGGTAAAGTATAAGGAGATTTATGATCCTACACTGTCGTTCCAGCTATCTAACGATTTTCACGTACGCAAGGTGCTGAAGAATTACCTGCCCGAGGATAGCCGGTCGAAAGGTTTTGCCACGCTTATTGAGTGGAACAATGTGTATTACGAGGAGGTGAGCAATGTTATCAATCACAAAACCGTAGTGCGCATAGGCCTGGTGCAATGGCAAATGCGATCATACAGCAATATCAGCGAGTTGCTTAAACATGCCGAGTATTTTATTGATGCAGTGAGCGATTACCAGTCCGATTTTATACTTTTCCCCGAGCTGTTCGGTACACCGCTGATGGCCGATTATAATCACATGGATACCGCCCGGGCCATGCGCGAGCTGGCCAAATATACCCAGCCCATTATTGATGAGTTTGCCAAACTGGCGGTGTCATACAACGTAAACATTATTGCGGGTAGCATGCCTACCATTTTTGAAGAGTCGTTATATAACGTATCTTACCTTTTCAGGCGTAACGGCAGTATGGAAGAGGTGTATAAAATTCACCCAACCCCTGCCGAGATCAGTTCGTGGGGCATCCGCGGGGGCGATGAGGTGCGGGTGTTTGAAACCGATGCCGGTAAAATAGGCATCCTGATTTGTTATGATGTGGAGTTCCCGGAACTATCGCGCATCCTGGCCAGCCAGGATATGCAGATTTTGTTTGTGCCTTTTTTAACCGATACCCAAAATGGTTACAACCGCGTAAAATTCTGCGCCCAGGCCCGCGCTGTTGAAAATGAATGTTACGTAGCTATTGCGGGTTGTGTAGGTAACCTGCCCAACGTGAACAACATGGGAGTAAGCTATGCGCAATCGGCAGTGTTTACCCCTTCAGATTTTGGTTTTCCTACCAACGGCATCCAATCAGAAGCTACCCCTAATACCGAGATGATTGTGATTGCGGATGTGGATCTTTCTTTATTGGATGAATTGCATGAATATGGTAGCGTGCAGAACATTAAGGATAGAAGGACTGATTTGTATAATATCACTTTTAATGGAAAGCGGGTGTAGAGGTTAACGCTATTCTTTGCCCTCTGATAACGAAATGTTTGTGTATGGTATTAGCTGTCAGCAGGAAGCTTCGGGCGAAAGCGGGCAGAACGATGGTGGCCCTGAGCGCGGGAGGGGCATAGCTACTTTTTGCAGAAGGGTGGGAAAGGCGCGAACGCAGTAGGGCAAAATTTACCAGCCCGTGGTTCTGCCCGGTTTGCAGGGTAAGGACAGGCGAGGGAATAGTGCATAGGCTTGTGCGGCAAAGAAGCCTCCTGATGACTTGACTTTTTGGGTACTTTTGTGTCAAGACAAAAGTACCTGGCCCCCGCCCGGCCAAGAGGGCGACCGCGTTAGTTGGATAGCGAGATTCTTGTTATGAACCCTCGTGTACTGTGTACAAGCATGGGGCCTTTCGTTATTTTAGTTAATTAACGAGCTTTGGTTCAATATGAAGAACATTGGCCGCTCATTTGCCGCGGAGGCTGTTACTTTTGGCTTGGCCCAAAAGTAACCAAAAACCCAAGACAGAAAAAAGCTTCAGCCCGCAGAGCCTGCCCCGAAACACATCGGGGCCATACTCCCGGCCCGCTTTTCTGTCTGCCCCACGCGCTTTTTAATTATGGTTCTTTAGCGGATCATTCTGTTGTATAAATCACGTTCTCATTACTTTTTTAGCTAAGCTTCTCGCCCAATAACACTAAATTAGCCGCCATGACCAGGCAAGAAAACTTCACCCTCCCCGGCGCGAAAGGCCGCCCTATGCTTATCGATGTTACTTTTGATGATGCCTTTAAAACCGCCCCGCTGGTAATTTTCGCCCATGGCTTTAAGGGGTTTAAAGACTGGGGAACGCATGATCTGCTGGCCCGCTATTTTGTTCAAAACGGTTTTCGCTTTTTGAAGTTTAACTTCTCTCATAATGGTACTACGCCGGCCAGTCCGCAAGACTTTGCCGATTTAACTGCCTTTGCCGATAATACCATCAGCATCGAATTGGAGGATTTGGATACCATTATTGATTTTGCCTGCAGTGGTGCCAGCATGCCGGTAGCCAATGGCGTTTATCTTATTGGCCACAGCATGGGCGGCGGTGTAAGTATCCTAAAAACAGCTGAAGATTTGCGTGTTAAAAAACTGGTAACCATGGCTTCCATATCCGGTTTTCGTAACCTGTGGCCTCAGCAAATTGAGCAGCAATGGCGTTTGCAGGGCGTTTTTTATTTCGAAAATAAACGCACCGGCCAACAAATGCCCATCAAATCAACCTTGCTGGATGATTTGGATGCCCACCCTTTAAGGTTGGATATCATCAGGCAGGCGGCCAAAATAACGCAGCCATGGCTCATTGTTCATGGCGATGCCGATCCTACTGTCCCGGTAGCACATTCGCAGCAATTGCATGAAGCTAACCCGGCGGCCGAATATGTGGTGCAGAAAGATGCCGATCATACCTTTGGCGGCTCACATCCTTTTAGCGGTGATACTTTGCCTGCTTCGTTGATCCAGTTTGCCGATACAGCAATATCATTTTTAAGTAAATAAAAGCCGCGGGCTTTCAACCAATCGTAACTTTTTTGCGTTACTTATATCATAGCCTATATAAGTGCTATAATTGCCACCATGAGTTTACCCGCTTCACGCAAAAAAGGACGAAAATATTTAAACACCATACCTACCGATGAGGCCGGCTTTGGCAAACTGATCCCGATTTTAAAAGAATATATTAACAATAAAGCCGAGAATACACCTAAAAAAACTTTAGGACCCTTTAAAACAGATCCCTCGGTTTATGCTGTACCGCCCGCATCCGGATTACGCATTAACTGGATAGGCCATTCAAGCATCCTGATAGAAATTGATGGCAAACGCATCCTTACCGACCCGGTTTGGAGCGATCGTGTTTCTTTCTCGCAATCCTTCGGACCGAAGCGTTTTTATAAACCACCTATCGCTTTAGAGAATTTGCCGCCCCTGGATGCCGTAATCCAATCGCACGATCATTACGACCATTTGGATAAGGCGACGATAAAGTTTTTTGCCGAAAAAAATATCCCCTTTTTTTGTTCGGTGGGTGTAGCACAGCATTTAACCCGCTGGGGTATGGCCGCCAACTTTATTACAGAAATGGATTGGGGCGACAGTGCACTCATCAGCAACGAAATTGTACTTACCTGCACGCCTTCGCGCCATTTTTCGGGCCGGGGGATTATCGGGCGAAATGAAACCCTATGGTCGTCATTTGTAATTAAAGGACCTGAGCATAATATTTATTTCGGAGCCGATTCAGGCTACTCGCCCGAATTTAAGGCGATAGGCGAGGCATTTGGTCCGTTTGATTTGACTATGCTGGAGATTGGCGCCTACGGCAAATTCTGGCCGGATATCCACATGGGGCCGGATCATGCATCCAATGCACACCTCGATCTGCGGGGTAAGCTGATGATGCCAATCCACTATGGCACTTTTAACCTTGCCCCACATGCCTGGTACGAACCTATTGAATGGCTGGTACCCATGGCCAAACAAAAGCATATTGATTTGTTTGTGCCCAAACCCGGCGAGCCAACCGAGGTAAAAGGTGCATATAATTCTGATTGGTGGAAGGAATATTTGAGCCCCCTCTAAATCTCCCCCTAAAGGGAGGAGACTTTTTTGCCGTGGTCGGATAAGCTTTGTAACTTTACAACATTCCAACCTTAAAACAAAAATCCGGTACATGTCCCAATCTTACATCTTAGTCATCAACGGCAAACCCGAAGGCCCTTTCACTATCGCCGAGCTAAAAAGCCGCGGCATTAAACCCGGTGATTTTGTGAAAACCGATGATATGGTGGATTACAAGGAAGCGCATGAAATTCCCGAACTACGCGAGCTGTTTGGCTTTGCAAAACCCAAACTGTTAATGCAGTACTACGGCAGTTTCGATCAACGCTGGCTGGCCTCGGCATTGGATTGGTTTATCCTTTTCGGCGTGTTTGTTTTGCTGGCGGCTTTTGTAGTTTTCATTTTCATTACCGATAAACAGGTGCGAATTTTTACGTCGATAGGCATTGTGGCTTTTACGCCCGTCGGCAGGTTTATTTATAATGTAGTGATGGAAAGCTCAGATAAACAGGCAACCATAGGTAAGCAGGTGCTCAAAATAAAAGTAGTGGATATGGATGGAAACAGGATTTCTGTAGGGAGAGCCATTAGCCGTAACCTGGCTAAAATACTATCCGTGCTTACCTTTTTTGTGGGGTACCTGATGGCCTTTTTTAATAAGCAACAGCAGTGTTTGCATGATATGGTTGCGGGTACGCTGGTGATTAAGGATAGGTTGGTGTAGATTGGTTTTGAGCATCAATGTTAATTGATTAAATTTGAATATGGAATCATTAATTGTACATCCGAAAAATAAAGAGCAATTAAATGCCTTAAAGGCTTTTATGAAAGCGTTTGAGATTTCCTTCGATGAAGATAAATCAGGCTATGATCCTGAGTTTGTTGCAAAAATTGAGAATAGCAGAAAGCAAGTAAAAAACGGAGAAACACGTGTTGTAAATATTGATGAGCTGTGATTGTTCGATTTACGAAACAGGCCGATGCTGATCTTGAATATTTTAAGAAAAGCGGAAATGTTCAAGCTATCAAGAAAATAAAAGAATTGCTCAAAGCTATTGTTGACGACCCTTATAGTGGGATAGGACAACCTGAGCAGTTGAAACACAATTTATCAGGTGCATGGTCTCGACGAATTAACAGAGAACATCGTTTAGTTTATGAAATTGAAGATGATACTGTTTTCATACTTTCTTTAAAAGGCCATTATTAAAAATTGTCTTTGCTACTTCGCTTTAACCAATTTATATCTCAATTTATCCAGCACCAATAATGTTGAATCGGCATTGGGCTTCGTATCATAAAGTTTTAGCGTATCGGCATCAAATTTGAAAGAATATGATTTGTTGTACCGGGTGTCATCATCAAAACTGATCTCATCGAGGTTATCCATCACATCCGAATTGAGATCGATATTTATCACATAGTTTTTAAAATTGCCAAAGCCCGTTACTTTTCCATCAATGCTAAAATTTACAGCCGTGTTAGCCGGGGTATCTTGCAGATGATAAGTGCCGGCAATAAGCACTTTATTAACCAAACGATACATCCCATCTGCAACTTGCATTATCTTTTTAGCGTTGGCCCTGATTAACTGAGTAGCTTTTACGTGGCCCTTCTCATTCGGATAGTAAACGGTGATAATATTATTATCGCCTTGATTCGTTGTAACACAAAGCTCGCCCGCTCCAAATATTAGCGACGAAGCGCGTTTTCCCTTCCTAAATGATAATGTGAGGTTGCTGCCATCATGATTATCCCAGCCAACAGGTACAATGATGTCGGCTCCTTTTATAGCTGCGGTATCGATGCTGAATGATGATATGCCCTCAGCTTCATCCACTGCTGCCAATGGCGATTTTGTTTTAGCTATTTTATCAATATAAGCCTTGTTTACCCAGGTGCCTTGCAGTAACGGTTTGAATTTTTCTATCAAAGGATTTGGTTTCTCAATGGTGGTTGATGCGGCAAGGGTATCGGTTTGTGCCTGTTTGGTGCTACTTTTGCACGAAAAAACAAGGACAGGTATTAAAAGAAAAAAATAGTTTTTCATGATGGTTTATTTGCTTCTAACCAATTTATATTTCAACTCTCCCCATTTTAAATGAACAGAATCAGCACTGAAATCAATATTATAAATGTTTAAAGTGTCCTTGTTTATTTTAAACAGATAATCTTTCTGTTGCTGGACTCCAATATTAAAGCTAAACTGGTCAAGATCATTTTGCGGGCCGGCTACAAAATCGGTGTTAACATAATAGGTTTCATAACCAGCAAAGCCGCTTACCTTACCTTCGTTATTAAAGGAGATTTTGGATGTTGTCCCGTTAGTGTCGGTCAATTCATAATTTCCACTAATGAGCAGCTTGTTGGTAATATAGGTTATACCATATTCCATGCCTTTATCTGTTTGTTTAGGTAAAACCCTGGTGTATTTGACACTACTGATAATGTGGTTGTTTTTATTGTAGTGATAAAGCAGCAGGCTGGTATCGCTGCCTGCTATCTGATATCCAAGTTCATAAAAATTACTATTTACCTCATAGTCGGGCCAATTGGTTTTTAGTGAATTTGGTTGATGTCCCGGTTTAAAAAATAGCGTGAAGCTTGCGCCTTCATGGTTATTCAAACTTACGCCAACCACTGTACTGTCTTTTTCTGCCGAGTCTAAATTGATTGCAAGTGCCGCAGCTCCGGCTAATTTTTTTGATGAGATATAGGGCGATTTGGTACGGCTGAGATCGACAATGTAGTCGCTGGTTACCCAAACCCCTTGAATAAACGGTTTAAATTGTTGTAAAAGATTTAGCTGGCTGCCCGCGCTTGTTTTTTGTGAAACAGTATCATAAACAGGTGCTTTAGTCTTGCTTTTGCAGGATATAAAAGCCGTTGCTGCCAGGACAAGAAACAATCTGTATTTCATTTGTTGCTGATAAGGTTAATGACGAATCTAAAGTAGATATTTTCGGCAAATGGAGCATTGCTTTGATAATAATTATTAATTTAGAGAGCCTTACGGCCTCTTGCTTTCTTAAGGACTTAAACCAACTAAATGATTAGTGAACGTTTCGAATGTGAAATTTTAAGAGCCAGCAGGACCAGGCTATTGCAATTGATTGAAACAACTGATTATGAAATATTATTTAAAATCCCCGAAGGTTTTAACAATAATATAATCTGGCAAATTGGTCATTGCATCACCTCACAACAAAGACACATGTATATGCGTAGCGGGTTACCAATGCATATATCTGAAGCATTCGAGGAGTCTTTCAAAATTGGATCGTCTCCAAGGTCATGGAAAATCATGCCAAATGTTAATGAGGTGAAAGATTTGTTGATTGATACAGTTAATCAGCTTGAATCAGATCTCGAATCCAAATTGTTTGTTAACTATCAACCCTTTGAGTTACCCATCGGATTTCAAGTTAAAAATCATATAGAAGCGCTGCAGGCCGCTAATTATCACGAAGCTGAACATAGCGGAAAGGTTTTTACCTATTTGAAGCTACTGCTAAAAGAATAAAATACATTAATGAAATGTGTTTCTCTTATTCAGGTCAACTGTTACGATGCTCACAAATTAAATAGCTTTATTAAACACAGATGGGAATTAACATTTATCAAAATGTTACTAAATATTGTTGGTATCACTATAAATTTCCAACTTCTTACCGTCAAACAACTTTCGTATTTTTGTAGTCTAATTTCCATCACTGATGAATACTGATGCTGTTAAAGTGCTGCCCGGTCGTTATTGTAATTCCCTAACCGAATATTCGCGTTTTATTACCCGCGAGGTTAATATTGGCGATGTGCCTATGGGCGGGAATAATCCAATCCGCATACAAAGCATGACCACCACCGATACCATGGATACCATTGGTACCGTTGAGCAAACCATCCGCATGGTTGATGCCGGCTGCGAGTATGTGCGCATCACCGCGCCCAGCATCAAAGAGGCCCAAAACCTGGCCGAAATTAAAAAACAACTCCGTGCCCGCGGCTATACCGTGCCACTGGTTGCCGATATTCACTTTACCCCAAATGCTGCCGAAGTAGCCGCCCGCATAGTTGAAAAAGTGCGCGTAAACCCCGGCAATTACGCCGATAAAAAGAAATTCGACCAGATTGATTATACCGACCTGGAATACCAGGGTGAGTTGGAACGCATTTTCCAAAAGTTTGCCCCGTTGGTAAAAGTTTGTAAAGAGTATGGCACTGCTATGCGCATAGGTACCAACCACGGGTCGCTGAGCGATAGGATCATGAGCCGCTATGGCGATACCCCGCAAGGCATGGTTGAGTCGGCAATGGAATTTATGCGGATGTGCGAGCAGCTGAATTACTATAACCTCGTGATCTCCATGAAATCCAGCAACCCGCAGGTAATGGTGCAGGCCTACCGTTTACTGGTTGAAACCATGGTTGCCGAAGGTATGAACTACCCGCTGCATTTAGGCGTAACTGAAGCCGGCGACGGCGAAGACGGCCGTATCAAATCTGCCGTAGGTATTGGTACTTTATTAGAGGATGGCCTCGGCGATACCGTCCGCGTATCCCTAACCGAAGAACCCGAGGCAGAAGCACCGGTAGCGATTGAATTGGTGAAACGATATACAAGTCGTAAGTCTTTAGTCGAAAGTCAAAAGTCGGAAAATCTGACTCAGAACTTAGAGCTTAAGACTTCAGACTCTAAGCATAATCCTTACGAATACAAAAAACGCGAAACTTATGAGGCCAACGCTTTTATAGGCGGGCATCTGGTGCCGCGTGTAGTAATCGATCTATCAAAAAAGAACCTGAAAGATCCGGCAGTTTTGAACGAGGCAGGTTACCTGTACTCGCCGCTGCTGGATAAATATAACATGGCCGAGGCTTCGGTTGATTTTGTTTATTTCGCCGATGAATTGCCGTCGTTCAATTTGCCGGGCAATTTGAAGCAGTTATATAACTATAACACCTGGCTTAAACTGGCCGATAAAACCAACTGCCACCCGGTATTCACCTTGCAGGAATACATTGGAGATGTTGACCGTTCATCAAAACTGAATTTAGTGAGGCTGCGACCTGCCGATATTGATTCGGAATCTTTTGGTTCGATCCCGTTGGATAACTCGTTAGTGTTGGTATTAGAAACCGAAGCCCTGCATGGCATGGCCGAGCAGCGCGCGTTCTTCTTCAAGATGGAAGAGTTAGGTTTAGATGTGCCGGTGATAGTGAAGAGAAGTTATAAGTTCGAAGTCGAAAGTATTAAGTCCGAAGTCGGAAATCAAGAAACGACATCGACTAAAGACTTAGAACTAAAGACTCAGAACTTGCAGCTATACGCTTCAACAGATCTCGGTGCTTTATTAGTTGATGGCTTTAGCGACGGTATCTGGATAGATGCCCCTGAATTGCCTACCGGTGTAATTACCTCTACCGCTTTTGGTATTTTGCAGGCTACCCGCTCACGCATCTCCAAAACAGAATACATCTCCTGCCCAAGCTGCGGGCGCACGCTGTTCGATCTGATGATCACTACCCAGATGATCCGCAGCCGCACCAGTCACCTAAAAGGGTTGAAAATTGGTATTATGGGCTGCATAGTAAATGGCCCCGGCGAAATGGCCGATGCCGATTATGGTTATGTAGGTTCGGGTACGGATAAGATTACCCTTTACCGCGGTAAGGAAGCCGTGAAAAAGAATATCAGTTCGGCCAATGCGCTTGATGAGTTGATCAATATCATTAAAGCGGATGGGAATTGGATTGATGTGGAAACGTCTGAATCAGAATTTTCAGGATTAAAGAATTAGCAGAATAAAAAAGCGGCCTAAAACTCTCAAAGTTTTAGGCCGCTTTCATTCTCCCCCCTCGTCATTGCGAGGCACGAAGCAATCGCGAACTGTACAGGGCGAATCTGCTTGGCCGCTCTGCCTCCGTGCGATTGCTTCGTTCCTCGCAATGACGTGGTGGAGAGAGTATTGTTGAAAGGTTTACACCAAATACTCAAACAAAGTCTGATCCTTATTCAACTCAATAACATTAAACCTATGCGCATGCATCCGCTGTAAAAGTGCCGGATAATCCTCCGCGTTTTTCAACTCAATCCCTACCAGCGCAGGGCCGTTTTCTTTCTCATTCTTTTTAATGAACTCAAAACGGGTAATGTCATCACCAGGACCTAACACATTGGTCACAAACAGTTTCAAAGCCCCCGGACGTTGCGGGAACCTTACAATAAAGTAGTGTTTCAACCCCTCGTACAGCAATGATTTTTCTTTGATCTCCTGCATGCGGGCGATATCATTGTTACCGCCGCTGATGATACAAACTACCTTTTTGCCTTTGATCTGCTCTTTGCAGGCATCAAGTGCGGCTACTGATAGCGCGCCGGCTGGCTCAACTACTATGGCATCTTCGTTGTAAAGCTTGAGAATGGTGGTGCAGATCTTTCCTTCTGGCACCAGCAGCATATCGTTCAGGATGTCTTTACAGATGCCGTAGGTTAACAGGCCTACGCGTTTTACGGCAGCACCGTCAACAAAACGGTCTATTTCATCCAGGGTGATCGGTTTGCCATGGTTGATAGCGCCAAGCATTGATGGGGCACCTTCAGGTTCAACGCCTATCAGGTGGATGTTAGGGTTGTTGTTTTTAAGATAAGTACCTGTACCTGATGCAAAGCCGCCGCCGCCGATGGGCATAATGGCTACTTCAACATCGGGTAGGTCTTGCAGTATTTCAACGCCTACGGTTCCCTGGCCTTCAATAACGCGGTAGTCATCGAAAGGAGGGATGAAGGTCATCTGGTGTTTTTCGGTGTAGGCGAGGGCTTCGGCCAGGCAATCGTCAAAAGTATCGCCGGTTAGTACGATCTCGATATTACCGTTGCCAAACATGGCGGTTTGTTTAACCTTTTGTTTGGGGGTAATTTCGGGCATAAAAATTACGCCTTTAATGTTCTTTTTGTTGCACGAAAAGGCTACGCCCTGCGCATGGTTACCCGCGCTGGCGCAAACCACACCGCGGCTCAACTCATCATCAGTAAGCTGACTGATCATGTTGTATGCACCGCGCAATTTGTATGAGCGGACAACCTGCAGGTCTTCGCGTTTTAAATAAACCTCACACTCGTATTTTGCCGAAAGACCGGCGTTATATTGCAGCGGGGTACGTTTCACAACGTCCTTAATCCGCTGGTATGCCGCTTCAAAATCAAGCTGGCTTTTTGTATCAGTTTCCATTGTTAATTTTTTACCAGGCGGTGCACCATAAGGCTTTGCAAATCCTGGTCGTTGATGTCGAGCTTGCTATCGGCAAGCGTTAAAAAGTTATTGTAAACAAAAGCAAGTTCTTCCTTATCCAGCGTATATCCTAAACGCTCCAGATGGAATTTCAGAGCATGCCTGCCGCTGCGCGCGGTTAGCACTATTGTGGCGCTCGGAAAGCCTACATCTTCAGGGCGAATGATCTCGTAGTTCTCACGCATTTTCAGGAAGCCGTCCTGGTGAATGCCCGAGCTGTGGGCGAAAGCGTTTGCGCCTACAATAGCTTTATTAGGCTGTACCGGCATGCGCATCTGCGTGCGGATCATCTGGCTCAACTCATAAAATCTTTTCGAATCTATCTGGGTATGTAAGCCCAAAGTTTGGTGTGTTTTCAGGATCATCACCACCTCTTCGATTGAGGTGTTACCCGCACGCTCGCCAATACCGTTAATGGTGCCTTCAATCTGGCGGGCACCGTTTTGTAAACCGGCTATAGAGTTGGCAGTAGCCAAACCAAGGTCGTTATGGCAATGTACCGAGATGATGGCTTGATCTATATTTTTGACGTTCTCTTTCAAAAACTTGATCTTGGCACCGTATTGATCAGGCAAACAGTAGCCATTGGTATCCGGGATGTTCACCACGGTAGCACCGGCGGCGATAACGGCTTCAACCATCTGCGCTAAATAAACCACATCGGCCCTGCCAGCATCCTCGGCATAAAACTCAATATCTTCAACCGATTTTTTGGCGTATTTCACGGCTTCAACCGCACGCTCCAAAATCTCTTCGCGGGTGCTGTTAAATTTGTGTTTGATGTGCATATCCGAGGAACCGATACCGGTATGGATCCGCGGACGTTTGGCATATTGCAGCGATGCTACAGCGGCATCGATATCGCCTTTGTTGGCGCGGGTTAAGGCGCAAACAGTCGGCTCTTTAACAGCTTTTGAAATTTCAACAACGCTCTGGAAGTCGCCCGGACTTGAAACCGGGAAACCTGCTTCAATGATGTCCACGCCCAGCAGTTCCAATTCCTTAGCTATCTCAATCTTTTCGGGGGTTGTTAACTGGCAACCCGGTACCTGCTCGCCATCGCGAAGCGTGGTATCAAAAACATAAACGCGGTTGGGATCGTGTAACATATCGTTTTATTTAAATTTTGTGATGTTAGATATGAGATTTGAGACTCGCATCCTCCATCAGTGTTTGTTTTTATGTTAGATAAGAGTTTTTGCGACCCGTATCTTCTTTAATTAATTCTTCCTATTACTTTCTTCAAGCGGATATTCAAGTTAGAGAAAAAAATCTCATATCTCAAATTCCTCGAAATCGCTTCTACAAATCGGCGGTACTTGGCTCCTCTGGAGCCCTAAAATTCTTTCAATCTCCTGCTATAAACACGTTACCCCTCTGGGGTACTTTCATAACTCCGTTAGGAGTATCGTGTTTATAGTTATGTTTTGCTCCGTTCTCCCGGCTCCATAGGAGCCTCGTTTTCTAAAAGCGATTTTCTTCGTCTTCTATTTACTCTTTTACTGCAATAAACCTTAACCTTTTATAATCGGCGTACCATTGGCCGTTTTCATTATAAAAAGGTTCGAGTTTTTTGGTGATCTCGGCCAGGATCTGTTCTTTTTCATCTGCCGGAATTCCGTCTAAAAATTGTGCGCCAAACATGGTGATCCATTTGGCTACGCCCTGGTCGCCGTCCTGAAGGGGGGTTTTACGGTCGTAATGAATTACGTAGGTAACCCTGAAACCGTGCTCTTCAAGTTTGGTGGTGTATTCGCCTACTGATGGGAAGTACCAAACTTTGGTATCGGCTTTTTCATTATAGCCGTGGTTGTGTAATACCTGTTTAGTGGCTTCAATCAGACGCTCAACATTGCCTTTGCCACCCATCTCCGCAACAAAACGACCGCCTTTTTTCAGGCTGTTGAATACGCTTCGGATAGCGCCGTTTGCATCAAGCACCCAATGCAGGGCCGCGTTTGAGAATACGGCATCGTACTTTTCGTCGGTATAAAAATCAGCTGCATTCTCTACCGCGAAATCAACATCCGGGTAAAGCTGTTTAGCCTGCGCTATCATTTCGGGCGAGTAGTCGGTACCTTTTACTACGGCACCTTTGTCCTGGATCTGTTTAGTTAAATGGCCTGTGCCGCAACCCAGATCGAGGATGCGCTCTCCAGGTTTCACATCCAAAAACTCAAGCACATCTTCTCCGTATTTAAATACGAAGGCATGCTTTTGGTCGTATAAATCAGCGTTCCATTTCATTTTTTTCTTTGATTACACCGATGATTTTTTGATTACACCGATTGTGATTTTGCCGGGATTTCACCGATTGCTCTTTTTTAATTCCCTCCCTCGGGAGGGGTGCGGCTGGCTGTGTAGTGGCAGGGAGGGGTTTCTGCTACATGCATATACACTAATGCTTATCTAACCCCTTCCTCCTCCTTCCCCTGGGAAGGAATCGCACTTGCCCGCGCTTTTGCCTTATTCTTAAAATGCAATGCAGTATAAACCACCGCACACACCACAAACAAACTATTCACCCAAATCACCTTGCCAATAGCATCTGCCGAAGCAGCGGTTACTACAATCACCACCAGGCTTAGCGCTATAACCACCCCAAGCATCAATTTGCTGTTTGAGCGGATAATGGCGTAAACTCCGGCTATCTGGCTGGCTATGGCCAATATCAGTACCAGGTTTTCAAGCTTTTCGTTATCGTCCATGCTCATGGCCATCAGCACCTCGATAAAGGCGAATGTTCCTCCTCCGCCATTAGCTCCGTAGCTGCAGAAGAGGAACAGGATCATCATGAAGATGCTGAACTTCGTCATCATGACAATCAATAGCTACTATAAATATTCAAGCACTTTTTGGCCCATTGCCGTGGTGCCTAAAATTTTGGCTTTGTCGGTATTGGCATCAGCGATGTCGCCGGTGCGGTAGCCGTCTTTCAGTGCTTTATCGATAGCGTCGGTTATCTTTTTGGCTTCCTCTTTCAGGCCGAAGCTTATTTCAAGCATCAGGGCAACCGATAGGATAGAGGCCAGCGGGTTAGCTTTATCCTGACCGGCAATATCATGTGCCGAACCGTGGATAGGCTCAAAAAATCCTGTACCGTCACCAACCGAAGCCGAAGCCAGCATACCCATCGAACCTGCAATTTGTGATGCTTCGTCGGTTAGGATATCGCCGAAAAGATTGGCTGTTAATACCACATCAAACTTTTTAGGGTTTTTAACCAATTGCATAGCCGCGTTATCGATAAACATGTGCTCGGTTTCAACATCAGGATATTGTTTGGCAATTTCCTGTACTACCTCGCGCCATAGGCGTGAAGCTTCCAGTACGTTTGCTTTATCAACAGAGCATAATCTTTTGCCGCGCACACGTGCTGCCTCGTAAGCTTTGATAGCGATACGCTCAACTTCGTAACGTGAGTAGATCATCAAATCGGAAGCGGTATTACGGTCTTCGCTGCGTTTTTTCTCGCCGAAGTAAACGTCGCCGGTTAGCTCGCGGAAGAAAAGGATATCGGTTCCTTTTAATATCTCTGGCTTCAGACTTGATGCATCCAGAAGCTCATCAAACAACATAATAGGGCGCAGGTTGGCATACAAGCCAAGCTCTTTACGGATTTTTAACAATCCCTGCTCCGGACGAACTTTGGCCGACGGATCGTTATCATATTTAATGTGACCGATAGCGCCAAACAGGATAGCATCGCTTGCTTTAGCTTTTTCAAGCGTTTCATCAGGCAGCGGATTGCCGGTAGCCTCAATACCCGCGTGACCCATCAGGGCTTCATCGAACGTAAATTCGTGGCCATGATTCTGACCGATCTTTTCTAAAACCGCTTTACCCCAAGTGGTAACCTCGGGACCTATCCCGTCGCCGGGTATTACTAAAATGTGTTTTTTAATTCCCATAACCCTTATCGCTGCCATAGGCAGCGGTGTTTTTGTTTTATAGATGTTTTATTTATTCGGGTTTTACGCCGCGTACTTCTTTCAATCTCATTACCATTTGCTCGGCCTCATTTTCCACCCATTCGGTATACTCATCAATAGCCTGCAAGCGCGATTCATCGTCAATATAGCCTTCTTCAACCATTTGCTTGGATTGCGCTACTTTGGCCCAGATGCCTGCTTTGCTTACAAAATTGGCTTCGCCTTTTTGGTAAACTTCATCGGCATCAAACTCCTCGATATTGGTAAAACCTGCTTTCTTCAAATAATCTGGCAGGTCTTCGGCAATATGATTATTCATGCCCGCATCGCCCCTCCACCTTAAAAAGGTAGCATAAAAGCGCTGCATACTTACCGGTGGCTGCGGCTGCCATTGCAAAGCCTCGTGGTTGTAATCTAAAATAGATACTGTACCACCGGGTTTCAGCAATGAATACATTTTTTTCAAAGCCTCAACCGGGTTGCTCAACCATTGCAGTACCCTTGCCGAAACGATCAGGTCATACTGCTCACCCGGCTCGAAGCCGAAAAGGTCGCTATATATCAGCTCCAAATTTTTTACCGAAGCGTAAGTTTCCTTACCGCTCTCAATAAAATATTCAGTATTATCAATGCCCGTAACATGACCGCTTTCGCCAACCATTATTGCGATATCCTTGGATATCGCGCCCGTACCACAACCAACATCCAGCACCTTCATGCCCGGCTTAAGCAGGGGGGCAAGGGTAGCATAATCATTCGCTAAACTCCGTTCGTCGAATAATTTGGCGGTACCTTTACCTTCTCTCTGGATATGTTTTTGTTCAGTCATTTTGCTTTGCTGTCATTGTTTGCTTCGCAGTCATTAGGTCATTGAGTCATTTTTTTGACTTAGAACTTCTGACTCGAGACTTTCGACTTAATTACCTCGCTATTTCAAATTCCTCGATCTTGCCTTTTTGGCTTAGGATGTAGTCGATATCATCGTAGCCATTTATTAGGCAGGCTTTTTTGTATGGGTTGATCTCGAAGCTTTCCTGTTCGCCGGTTGATGAGATGGTGATGGTTTGGCTTTCCAGGTCGATCTCTACTTCAGCTTTATGATCGGCATAAACCGCGTCGAAGATCTTTTTCAGGAAATCGTCGCTTACCTGTACCGGTAATAAGCCGTTGTTAAGGGCGTTGCCTTTAAAAATATCGGCAAAAAAGCTGCTCACTACGGCATCGAAACCATAATCAGAAATAGCCCAGGCAGCGTGCTCACGGCTACTGCCGCAACCAAAGTTTTTGCCGGCCACCAGGACTTTACCGCTAAAAGTTGGGTGGTTAAGTACGAAATCCTCCTTAGGGTTATCGTTCTCATCAAAACGCCAATCGCGGAATAAGTTATTACCAAAACCATCGCGGGTAGTGGCTTTCAAAAACCTTGCAGGAATGATCTGGTCCGTATCGATGTTTTCGATAGGGAGTGGCACCACTGTGGTTTGTGTATGTTTGAATATTTTAGTCATCTGAATCAGAATTTACAGAATTTTAGAATTTACAGAATGCTTGTATGCCTTATAAAATGCCTTTGTAGCTTACAAACACCTTTAAGTTTTTAAATACTGTTCCTATTTTCAATTTAGTTTAATGTTATATTTTGGGTTGAAGATCAGTTTATATTGAAGACTCTGGGCTCCAAAGTTTATCAATAAACCTATCGGAAAATCGTAAGCAACAGTATAATTCTTAGCCTGCGCTAAATGCACATCCTCCAAATTAATTATCGCTTTCAACTCAACCGATATTTTCCCTTCAACTACAAAATCGGCCCTTCTTGTCCCAACTTCGATCCCTTCGTAAAATATCGGATGTTCTAATTCTCTCGCGAAGCCTATTCCGGCTTCTTCAAATTCGATAGCCAAACATCGCTGATAAATTACCTCCTGGAACCCATTACCCAATGTATTATGAACCCGCATAGCGCAACCAATTATGCTGTATGTGAGCCTATCTTTTTCCATTGGACTTCAATTAAAACTTGCAGCTAAGTTTTATTATAATTCTGTTAATTCTCTAATTCTGCAAATTCTGATTCAGACAACATTTCGCGAATATCCGTAACCTTCCCCGTTATCGCACTTGCAGCCGCAGTTAACGGACTTGCAAGGAATGTACGGCTATTAGGTCCCTGCCTTCCTTCAAAGTTTCTGTTTGAGGTTGATACGCAGTATTTACCTGCGGGGATCTTGTCCTCATTCATACCAAGGCATGCGCTGCAGCCTGGTTCTCTTAGCGGGAAGCCGGCTTCGTTAAATATTTTGTCCAGGCCTTCGGCTATGGCTTGTTGTTGTACTTGTTTAGAGCCGGGAACTACCCATACGGTAACATTATCGGCTTTATGTTTGCCTTTTACAAACTCGGCTACCTGGCGCAGGTCTTCAATGCGCGAGTTGGTGCAGCTGCCGATGAATACGTAATCTATCGGTTTGCCCAATAGTGTTTCGTCATCGTGCAGGCCCATGTAATCGAGGGCTTTTTTGTATGATCCCTGTTCTTTGGCCTCAAACGACGCTGTTTCAGGAACGTGTTGTGTAACACCGATACCCATACCCGGATTGGTTCCGTAGGTGATCATCGGCTCAATATCTTCTGCTTTGAATGAAAGTACCGCGTCAAACTGGGCGTCCTCGTCAGAGTACAGCGTTTGCCAGTAAGCAACTGCTTTATCCCACTCTTCACCTTTAGGGGCAAATTCGCGACCTTTTACATAGTTAATGGTGGTTTCGTCGGGAGCAATCAGTCCGCAACGGGCACCCATCTCAATACTCATGTTACAGATGGTCATGCGGCCTTCCATGCTCAACGAGCGGATGGTATCGCCTGCATATTCTACAGCATAACCGGTACCGCCGGCAGCCGAGATCTGCGCAATGATGTAAAGGATAATATCTTTGGCACCAACGCCTTTTTGTAATTTACCGTTCACTTCAATTTTCATGCGTTTTGGGCGCGACTGAAGTAAACATTGTGTAGCCAACACCTGCTCAACCTGCGATGTACCGATACCAAAGGCAATAGCACCAAAAGCGCCATGGGTTGAAGTGTGACTGTCGCCGCAAACATAAGTACCACCCGGACGGGTGATGCCCAGCTCGGGGCCTATAACGTGAACGATACCCTGGTACGGGTGGCCTAAGCCATATAGCTCAACACCAAACTCTTTACAGTTTTTGGTAAGCATATCTACCTGGTAGCGTGAAAGTTCTTCTTTAATGGGTAAGTGCTGATCGATAGTAGGAACGTTATGATCGGCAGTGGCCACAGTTTGTTTTGGCCTGAAAACGGGTAAACCTCTTGTACGCAAACCATCAAATGCCTGCGGACTGGTTACCTCGTGAATGAAATGTGTATCGATATACAAAATATCCGGGAACCCCTCGCTGCTGCTGACGACGTGCGCATCCCAGATCTTATCAAATAATGTTTGTCCCATTTTATTTAAGTATTAAGTCTAAAGTACTAAGTCAGAAGTTTTAAGTATTAGACTTGAGCAATGATGATTTAAGTATTAAGCCAGAAGTATAAAGTAATAAGCTGATTTGACTTAAAACTTAATACTTCCGACTTAAGACTTCAAATTAAGCTTCTACAACCTGGTTTTCAGGGCGTAGGCTGCGTACAGTTTTACCTGCTTGCCATAATTCGCTTTCGCGTAATTCTTTCAATTCGGCATCCAGTTTTTCGCGGTAATCTGGTTGGCTGTTCAAATCGATAGAACGTTGAGATTCTTTACCGGTAGCAACGCTTTCGTAAAGTTCTTCAAATACCGGTTTAGTAGCATCACGGAATTTTTTCCACCAGTCAAGCGCACCACGTTGAGCAGTAGTTGAGCAGTTTGCATACATCCAGTCCATACCGTTTTCAGCAACAAGCGGCATTAATGATTGGGTAAGCTCTTCAACTGTTTCGTTAAACGCTTCAGATGGAGAGTGACCTTTGCTACGTAATACATCATATTGAGCAGCGAAGATACCTTGAACGCAACCCATTAAAGTACCACGTTCGCCGGTTAAATCGCTGTATACTTCTTTTTTGAAGTTGGTTTCGAATAAGTAACCGCTACCTACAGCGATACCTAAAGCGATAACGCGATCAAATGCTTTACCGGTAGCATCCTGGAAGATAGCGTAGCTTGAGTTTAAGCCACGACCTTGCAAGAACATACGACGCAATGAAGTACCTGAACCTTTAGGAGCAACCAGGAACACGTCAACATCAGCAGGAGGAACGATGCCTGTTTGCTCGTTGAAAGTGATACCAAAGCCGTGAGAGAAATAAAGGGCTTTACCTGGAGTTAAGTGTTTTTGAACAGTTGGCCATAACGCGATTTGGGCTGCATCGCTCAATAAGTAGCAGATAACAGTTCCTCTTTCAAGGGCTTCTTCAATTTCAAAAAGTGTTTCACCTGGTACAAAACCATCGCTGATAGCTTTATCCCATGTTTTGGTGCCTTTACGCTGACCAACAATTACGTTGATACCATTGTCTTTCTGGTTCAGAGCCTGACCAGGACCTTGTACGCCATAGCCAATTACCGCTACAACTTCGTCTTTTAATACTTCCTGAGCTTTTGATAAAGGGAACTCTTCGCGGGTTACTACGTTTTCTTCAGTGCCGCCGAAATTTAGTTTTGCCATTGTTTTTTTGTTTTTGGGGATTTCACCGATTTTGTGATGATTTCACCGATTTTATTGTATTGAGTAATTTAAGTTTTTGTTTTCTTATTAATCCCGTCATTGCGAGGTACGAAGCAATCCCCGATTTGCAGATCCGTTCTGTATAGTTTGGGATTGCTTCGTTCCTCGCAATGACGTGGTGGTATTAGCTTCTGCCTTAAGCCTTGAGCTTTCAGCTCTACATAGTAAACACCTTCTGCCCCTGGTTCAGGTATTCGTTTTCTATTACTTCTTCACCTGGTTCAAGCCTTTCAAATTCGCGGAGCTTGCTGTTAAAGCCTTCGCTGTCTTTAATGATGGCTACACGGGCGCTGCGTACAAATTCTATCAGGCCGTAAGGTTGTAAAATGTTGATCAGGTTGTCTGTTTCCTCGCGGTGACCGGTGGTTTCAAACACGGTGTAATCTTTACGGATCACTACCGCTCGGGCACCGTTTTCGCGCAGTAAACGCTCAACGCTAACCTTTTCAGCAATTACATCGGTTGATACTTTGTATAACGCTAATTCCTGCCAAATCACATCTTCGTTGGTGTGATAGTATGCTTTCAATACCTCAACCTGTTTCTCAATCTGGCGGGTAAGCTTGCGTACTACTTCCTCATACTCGTTAATCACGATATTGAAGCGGTGAATACTGTCAATCTCCGACGGAGAAGTATTCAGGCTATCGATATTGATTTTACGGCGTGTAAATATAATAGCTATCCTGCTTAATAAACCAATTTGGTTTTCGGTATATATGGTGATGTTAAATTCCTTTTTTTCTTCTGCTTCGCTCATGACTTTGTTTTTGTAGAGGGCGTTTTACTTTAACCTGATCTCGCTTACACTGCATCCTTGTGGTACCATCGGGAACACGTTGTTCTCTTTAGTAACCATTATTTCTAAAAGGAATGATCCCGGTGCGCTCAGCATTTCGTTCAATGCAGGTACTAAATCGGCACGGTCATCAACCAGTTTGCCGGGGATACGGTATGCGGCAGCAAGCGCCACAAAATCGGGACTTTGAATATCAACAAATGAATAACGGCGCTGGTTAAACAACTCTTGCCATTGCCTTACCATGCCCAGGAAACGGTTGTTCAGGATAACGATCTTTACATCGATGCCGCTTTGCATAATGGTGCCCAGTTCCTGGCAGGTCATCTGGAAACCGCCATCGCCAATAATAGCAACTACGGTACGATCCTGAGCACCAAATTTGGCACCTATAGCAGCCGGAAGCGCGAAGCCCATAGTACCCAAACCACCGCTGGTTACGTTGCTGCGGGTATTGTTGAATTTAGCATAACGGCAGGCCACCATCTGGTGTTGGCCTACGTCGGTCACAATAACAGCTTCGCCTTTGGTGATCTCGTTCAATTGTTTGATCACCTCGCCCATGGTCATTTCTTCGGTAGTTGGGTTAAGCTCGTTGTGGATAACGGCTTCAACTTCCTGGCGGGTGTACTCGTTAAATTTGGCCAGCCATTCGGTATGCTGTTTTTGTTCGATGGCTTTGGTAAGCAACGGAAGTGTTTCCTTGCAATCGCCCCAAACAGGTACGGTTGATTTTACGTTTTTGTCGATCTCGGCCGGGTCGATATCCAAATGCACCACTTTGGCCTGTTTAGCGTATTTATCCAAGCGACCAGTCACACGGTCATCAAAACGCATGCCTATCGCAATCAGTACGTCGCACTCGTTAGTTAAAACGTTAGGGCCATAGTTGCCGTGCATACCCAGCATGCCAACGTTAAGCGGGTGATCTGAAGGGATAGCGCCTGCACCCAAAACTGTCCATGCAGCAGGGATACCGCTTTTTTCAACAAAAGCTTTAAACTCCTGCTCGGCACTGCCCAAAATAACACCCTGACCAAACAGGATGAAAGGTTTTTGAGCACTGTTGATCAGCTCGGCAGCAGCCTGGATATATTGCGGACGAACAATTGGTTTCGGCCTGTAGCTACGGATATGGTCGCATGGTTTGTAACCTGCAAAATCAAATAGCTGGATCTGCGCGTTTTTGGTAATATCTATCAATACCGGGCCTGGCCTGCCGCTGCGGGCAATGTAAAATGCCTTGGCAATAACCTCAGGAATTTCGGTAGCATCGGTTACCTGGTAGTTCCATTTGGTAACCGGGGTGGTGATGTTGATCACGTCGGTTTCCTGGAAGGCATCGGTACCCAAAAGGTGCGCGAATACCTGCCCGGTGATACAAACCAGCGGGGTGCTGTCAATCTGGGCATCGGCCAAACCTGTTACCAGGTTGGTTGCACCCGGACCGCTGGTGGCAAATACCACACCCACTTTGCCCGATGTACGCGCATAGCCCTGGCCGGCATGAATGCCGCCCTGTTCGTGGCGTACCAGTATATGGTTCAGTTTATCATTATAATCAAACAAAGCATCATAAATAGGCATGATAGCGCCGCCCGGGTAACCAAAAATGGTGTCGGTACCTTCGGCTATCAATGCTTCCAATAATGCTACCGATCCCGAAACGTTTACAGTTTCGGCGGCGGCTGGTGCGGTTAAGGTTTCTTGTGCAGTTTCCATACCTGTTAGTTTTTTATGTTTATAGCACTTTTTTGGCGTGCTAAACTGATTTTACTCTCTGTGTCTCTAATTTGCTAAAATGAACGCGCTTACTCGGCATTCACTTTATTCATGGCTTTTTTGATAAGCCATTTTGTTCATTATCTACTATTCGTCGGTAACGCAACCCTCAGCAGCGGTAGTAACGCTTTTGGCGTAGCGGTATAACACACCCTTGGTAACCTTCAGCGCCGGTTTTTGCCATGCGGCACGGCGTGCGGCTATTTCTTCTTGCGGCAGCGAAACATTGATCGTATTGGCTATAGCATCAATTTCGATAATATCATCATCCTTCACCATCGCTATAAACCCGCCATCGTAAGCCTCGGGTGTGATGTGACCGACGACGAAGCCGTGAGTACCGCCACTAAAGCGTCCATCAGTAATTAATGCAACAGAGCTACCCAAACCGGCACCAAATATGGCCGAAGTAGGTTTCAGCATTTCAGGCATGCCCGGCGCGCCTTTAGGGCCTACGTTGCGGATCACCACAACATCGCCTTTTTTAACACGACCGCTCTGGATCCCTGCAATCAGTTCAAACTCGCCATCAAATACACGGGCAGGGCCGGTGAAACGCTCACCTTCTTTACCGGTAATTTTGGCAACGCTACCACCCTCGGCCAGGTTTCCGTAAAGGATCTGCAAGTGGCCGGTAGCTTTGATAGGGTTTTCTTTTGGTTTGATGATCTTTTGAGCATCAAAATCAAGATCAACAATGTTTACATCAGCAAGATTCTCAGCAATGGTTTTACCGGTTACAGTTAAGCAATCGCCATGTAACCAGCCTTGCTCCAGGCAGTATTTCATTACCGATGGTACACCGCCAATGTTGTGCAGGTCTTCCATCATGTATTTGCCGCTCGGTTTCATATCAGCCAGTACCGGGATACGGTTACTTACCGATTGGAAATCATCCTGGGTTAATTTAACGCCAACGCTTTTTGCCATTGCAATTAAGTGCAATACCGCGTTGGTTGAGCCGCCTAATACCATGATAACTACAATAGCATTTTCAAATGCTTCGCGGGTCATGATATCTGATGGTTTAATATCTTTTTCTAATAATACTTTGATCGCTTTACCGGCTGCAACGCATTCAGCTTTTTTCTCGTCGCTTAAAGCAGGGTTTGATGATGAATATGGCAAGCTCATACCCAATGCCTCGATAGCGGCAGCCATGGTGTTGGCCGTATAGATACCACCGCAGGCACCGGCACTTGGGCAGGCATTTTTAATAACGCCCATAAAATCAACATCATCAATCTGGCCGGCAATCTTTTTGCCCAAAGCTTCAAATGCTGATACAATGTTCAGGTCCTCACCTTTCCAATGGCCTGGTTTAATGGTACCACCGTACACCATGATTGACGGACGGTTTAAACGGCCCATAGCCATTACCGAACCAGGCATGTTTTTATCGCAGCCGGGCAGGGTAATTAAACCATCATAATATTGTGCGCCGGTAACCGCCTCGATAGAATCGGCAATGATATCGCGGCTTACTAACGAGTAACGCATACCTTCGGTACCGTTGCTCATACCATCGCTTACGCCAATGGTATGGAAAATGAGGCCCACCATATCTTCATCCCAGATACCTTGTTTCACCAGTTTAGCCAGATCGTTAAGGTGCATGTTGCAGGTGTTACCATCGTAACCCATGCTGGCCACGCCGACCTGCGCTTTGCGCATATCATCGTCGGTTAAGCCGATCCCGTAAAGCATGGCCTGAGCTGCAGGCTGCGTTGGATCCTGGGTAAAGGTTTTGCTATACTTGTTCAATTCTATAGCCTTGGTGGTATCTGATGATGAACTCATTTTTATATGATATATAAACTGTTTTAGTACTCGGATTTTGTTGTTGATACAGGTTTATCGGGTATCGAAAATCAATATATGTAAGGTAGCCATCGCATTATGCAATAACAATAGACCGAGCCAATTTTTTGAAATAAGTATTTTATTTTAATTTATTTTATTTTAAAAAATTTAATTCTGTAAATATTGCCTATAAAGATATAAAATTTTTTACAAAATAGACCAAAGTTTAAAACGGTATTCGGTATGTTTTTTATGCATGCATAGTAAGTTGCCGATTTTCTGCCTGAAATGGGTGGAATGGGGTTGGAGGTTGGAGAAAATGGGGTGGTGGAGGGGGGAGAATTATACTGAATACAGCAAATTGGTCGAAGTTACGCTGTCGCTAAACTTCGACCAGTTAAAGAATGCAGGAGAACGCAATTTACGCTGTGATGAAAGCCGTTATTTGTATCAGCTTCTCCACGTCTTCATCTGTCCAGATCCCCAAGAGATATTCGGTCTTTCGGTGATACGGCAGTAGCTTCTGCAATAACCATGCTTGCTCCGCCTACCGCTCTCGTGCCCAGATGGACGAGATGCCAGTCGCTGGCGAATCCGTCCTTAGAAGAATACCGGCACATGGGCGATACGACTATTCTGTTCTTCAGAAGGATGTTCCTTATTTAGATCTGTTTAAAAAGATTTGACATGATCGGGTAGTTTTTATTAGTTATCCTTTGTCGTTACTTTGGCGAGCTCACTGTTAATATGTTTCATTTCATCATCACTAATACTGATATTCATCGCCCCGGCATTTCCGATCGCCTGTTCCGCATTCCGGGCGCCGGCCAGAACCACGGTGATTCCCGGCTGCAGAGTTGTCCAGCGCAATACCAGCTGCGCAAGGGTCGCGCCCTTTTGGTCTGCCAAAGGTTTTATACTTTCAAGGAATTTCTGAACTTTTTTTAGATCGAACTGGCTGAAGTATCCGTTCCGGTGATCGTCTTCCGTCAGATGGGCACCTTCAAAATATTTACCGGTCAGCAAACCCCGTTCCAGCGGGCTGTAAGCGATAAGTCCAATACTTTTCGCTATGGCGTGAGGAACGACCTCGGCCTCGATGCCGCGGTTAAGCATACTGTAGGGCATCTGATTCGACGCCAGCAATATGCCTTGTTCGGCTTCCGCCATCTGATCTTTTGTGAAGTTGCTTACGCCGGCCGCCCTGATCTTTCCCTGATCGATGAGTTGCTGCAGCGCTTCCATCGTTTCATCGATCGGGGTATTGGGATCATGCCAGTGCAGCTGCAGAAGATCCAGATAATCCGTCTTTAGTCTCTTTAGACTTTCCTCGGCTTCCTTAATGACATTTGATCGCCCTGCATAGATATAAACCGGGTAATTTTTGCCATCGTTATCCACATTAAAAAAGAATCTCCCCTTGCCATTATTGCTGCCATCCCAGACCATACCGAATTTGGTCAGCAGTTGGATCTTTGACCGGTCTTTTCC